>DASZHY010000078.1:0-2152 GCA_035949675.1 Thermoanaerobaculia bacterium | reverse complement strand
GACGACGGCGCCGCCGGCGCCAAGGGGCAGGACGACGGCCGGCAGCGTCCGCCGCCACCGCCACCGCCGCCGCCAGGCGCCAGGGCGGCCGACCCGAGGAGCGGCCGCAACGGCGGCAACGACCCGGGGCCGCCGCCGCCTCCACCCTGAGACCCCGCGACCGCCGAGACCGCTGCCGCGCGTGGCGGGAAGCCGGGCGGGCCGGCGCACGTTATCCGCTATCATGGGCGCTTCGCCCAGCGCCGAAGAGAGCCTCCCGCACGCCGTGGTGCGCAGCCGCTCCGGGAGGCCGGCGAAGCTCCCGAGCTTGCGGATGCCCGAGCAGCCAGCCATCAGGGTCGAGAGAGCCCGCACCCACAACCTCAAGGCCGTCACCTGCCGCGTGCCGCACCGTGCGGTCACCGTGGTCACCGGTCCTTCGGGCGCCGGCAAGTCGTCGCTCGCCTTCGACACCATCTTCGCCGAAGGGCAGCGGCGCTTCGTCGAATCGATGTCCACCTACGCCCGCCAGTTCCTCGACCAGATGGAACGGCCGCCGGTGGACGCCATCGACAACATCCTGCCGGCGGTGGCGCTCGAGGCCCGCAACGCCGTGCGCAACGCCCGCTCGACGGTCGGCACCATCACCGAGATCCACGACGTCCTGCGGCTGCTCTTCACCCACCTGGGCGAGGTCGCCTGTCCGCGCGGCCACGGCCTGGCGCGCACCTTCACTCCCGAGGAGGCGGCGCTCGACCTCGCCGCCGGCGCCGCGGGCGACCCCTTCCTGCTGGTGGCGCGCGTGCCGCGCCCGCCGCGCCACGCCGACGAAGCCCTGGCCGAGCTCATCCGCCAGGGTTTCAACCGCCGCCTGGAAGCCGGCCACCACGCCGCCGGCCCGGTCGCGGCCGCTCCGGGCGCCGCCGGCCCGGGCGTCCGCCGCGACGACGTGGCGCGCATGGAGCCGGGCGAGCGCTGGCCCGCCTCCCGCGACCCGCTCCCCCTGGTGCTCGGCCGCTTCCCGGCCCAGGCCGAGGCCGGCGCGCGCGTGCTGGCGACCATCGAGGAGGGCTATCGCCTGGCCGGCGGCCGCGTCGAGGCTCACCCGGCGGCCCCGGTGGACATCGATCGCATCCGCACCTACAGCCGTGACCTGGCCTGCCCGGTCTGCGGCGAGGGCGTCCGCCGCCCCACGCCGCCCCTGTTCTCGTTCAACTCGCCGCTCGGCGCCTGCCCGTCCTGCCAGGGCTTCGGGCGGGTCATCGGCATCGACCGCGAGCGCGTCATCCCCGACCCCCGCCGCTCGCTCGCCGAGCACCCGATCGCGCCCTGGAACACGCCGGCCTACGAGGAGCTCTACGACGAGCTGCTGGCGGCGGCGCGCCGCCGGCGCATCCCGGTCGACCTGCCCTGGGCCGAGCTGCCGGCCGCGGCGCGCGAGTGGGTCTGGAGCGGCGCCGGCCGCTTCGTCAACCTCGGCGACTTCTTCTCCTGGCTCGAGCAGCGCACCTACAAGGTGCACGTCCGGGTGCTGCTCGCCCGCTACCGTTCCTACACTCCCTGCCCCGATTGCGGCGGTAGCCGCCTGCGCCCCGAGGCCCTGGCGGTGCGCCTGGACGGCCAGACCCTGCCCGACTTGAGCGAGATGAGCATCGAGGAGCTGCGCGCCTGGCTCGCCGCGCGGCGCTGGACGACCCGCCAGCGCGAGGTCGCCGGGCACCTGCTCGAGGAGGTCGCCGAGCGCGTCGAGGTGCTGCACCGCGTCGGCCTCGACTATCTGAACCTCAACCGCCAGGCCCGCACCCTGTCAGGCGGCGAGACGCAGCGCATCCACCTCGCCGCCGCGCTCGGCTCGGGGCTGACCTCGACCCTCTACGTCCTCGACGAGCCGACCATCGGCCTGCACCCCCAGGACAGCGGCCGCCTGCTCTCGCTGCTGCGCGACCTCGCGGCGCGCGGCAACACCGTGCTGGTCGTCGAGCACGACCGCACCCTGATCCGCGGCGCCGACCACGTGATCGACCTCGGCCCGGCGGCCGGCGAGCGCGGCGGCTTCGTCGTCGCCGAGGGGCCCGTCGCCGCCATCCTCGCCAACGAGGACTCCCTGACCGGGCACTACCTCCGCCAGCGCCCGCGCACGCCCGCCCGCCAGCACGTCGCCCGCTTCCGCCGC
>DASZHY010000077.1:0-20557 GCA_035949675.1 Thermoanaerobaculia bacterium | reverse complement strand
CCGAGGTAGATGGCCAGGTAGGACAACGATGCGAGCGCATACACCCACTTGCTCGTGCGCCCCCCGACCAGGGAGTCGGACATGGCGCGATGATACGCGCGCCGAGGCGCGGGAGCCAGGCGGCCGGAGTCGCCGTGCCGGGGTTCTCGAGCGGTATTGCCCACCATCCAGAGCGTCGTGTTCATGCCCCGCCAGCTCGCCGCCGAGATCCCCTGCCGCGCGCGGTTCTCCAGGAGCGGATGGCGATGACTCGGTCGAGTCCCTTGCGTTGCTACCGACTCTCGCTGCGGATTCGCTGCCATAAGCGAATGGCTGAGGCGGGCAGGTCGCCGATGCGCTCCTCGACCTCGCTGCTCAGCCGCTCTTCGTCGCCGGCGGCGAGGAGCTGGGCCACGTCCCAGGCGTCCTGCGGCCCACCGGCGTACAGCTTGGCCAAGATGAGGTCAGACGCTCGCAGAACCGGCAGCTCGGCATCGGCGAAGATCCTGCTCTCAGCCCGCGCCAGGGCCGCAGCCTGCCAGCGCGCCTTGCCCACGACCAGGTCGACGGGGCGCTCGGCGGGCGCCGTGAAACGAACCACGCCGGCGAGGGGATCGTCGAGGTCGCCCTTGCGCACCTCGACCGCCACCCCGGAAGCGCTGAGCGGTTCCCAGAGCGCCTGGTCCAGGCAGGAGGGCTCGGTTGAGAGCAAGTCGAGGTCGTAGGTGGAGCGGCTCACGCCGTGGAGCGCCATGGCCGCGGCTCCAATCAATGCGTGCGAGATCCCCGCCTGGGCCAGCACCGAGCTGACACGGCTGAGCAAGCTCAGCCGATGATCGCGTTCATGCATCGCGACGGATTGCGGCCGTTCTGCCGCTGCCGCTCGAAGATGCGAATCGCCGTTTGCCGGTCGACTCCGTGGCTGCGAGCGTATGCGTCGACGTCCGCTTCGCCGAGGGCAAACGCCAGCTCGAGCCGTTCGCCGGCCGAAAGACGCGCCAGGATCTCGGCCCCCTCCCGCCGCAGTTGATCCGCCACGGATGCCATAGGCCAAGTATATCCTGTGAGTGGCTGCACTCGAGGCCGCCTCGGCATGGCAGCTACCAGACAGCTCGGTGGCAACGCTCTCGGCGACGCGCCGGGGGTTGCGATGCCTTGTGATCAATTCAGGACAGTGGTTGATCAGTTGGTACCTTGGTGCGCTGTCGACTCATTAGGAATCAGCGATCGTTTTCTTGGTACCACTATCTTGGGGAGCGTGCAACATCCGTTTGACTAGCCAGACAGCTGAAGAGCTTTTAATCCATGACGTCGGCCTCTTGACAGACTGAAACGACCGGCCTATCATTGCGCTCCTCGTCAGGACCAAACGCCATGATCGATCGAACCCCACGCACCGGCTTCCAGCATTTCGGAAGCGCCCTGCTTCGCCAGGAAGGGCTCTCCGCCTAGAAGGTCCCGCACGCAGGTGCAGGTTCGCGAAGACCTTCCAGGGCGGGCGTCCGGAAGGTCTTCTTGCTTTGCGGGCATTCCCCGCCATGACCGGGGTTCCCGGCTGTCGTGGGCATTCATTCGCAGTCTCGACGATCTTCATCCATTCCCGGCTGCGCTCCCGCCTGAGCGAGAGCGATCGCCTGATCGAGCTGTACGAACGGCAATTCTCGGCGGCGCCCGGCCCGGGCTGCGGACGCTCCACATTTGGTTTTGACTGATGCGCGGCACGGACCGCGCGGGATGCGCGGCGCCTGCCGCGCGGCAGAATAGGAATGGCGATGGAGGGACCATTTTCCGCTGTGATCTTCATGGCCGCCGGCGCGGCGATGTCCGTTCTGCGCGAAGCTCCGCGGCGGGCAGGCTCCTGGCTTGCGGACCTCTTCTCCATCTCCGTGTCGGTCGATGGGGATGACGCGGTTCACTGGTTCGCGACCTGGCTGGCGAAGCAGCCCTACGGCGGCCGCTGCCGGCGTCTCAAGCTGTGGATCAAGTGGCGCCATCTTGGCGACTACGGCGAGGATTGCACGGTTTCCAAGGTCGAGCTCGAGCCCGGCCTGGGTCGGCATCTCTTCAGCTATCGCGGCCGCTGGTTTCTCCTGGCACGTGAGGAACAGCAGCAGCAACGCGGGCAGTCTTCCGGGCGCACGCGGGTCCATCTGCGGACGCTTGGGCGCGCTCGCCGGCCACTCACGGCCCTGGTCGAGGAGGTCGTCGAGCACGGCATCCGTGCCATGCGGGAGCAAAACCTCGTGCGGGTCAATGACGACGGCGGCTCGTGGCGGACGCTCGAAGCCGGCGAAGCCCGGCGCATCGAGTCCGTGGTGCTGCCGGGCGATGAACGCGTTCGGGTGCTGGCCGACATGCAGCAGTTCCTGGGGCGAAGAGAGTGGTACGCGACCCGTGGAATTCCCTACCGCCGCGGCTACCTCTTCTGCGGCGTGCCGGGTTCGGGCAAGACCTCCCTTGCCCGCTCGCTGGCCAGCGAGCGGGGCTTGACGCTGTTCATGCTCGATCTCTCGAGCTCGAGGGCCGGCGACCAGCAGCTCTTCGCGCTGCTGGCGCAGGTTCCGCCGCGGTCGATGGTCCTGGTCGAGGACGTGGACCGTACCCGCACGCTGGCGAGGCCGGAGGCGGCGGATCAGCAGAGTGCCGCCGGGGGCGTGACCATCGCCGGCCTGCTCAACGCCGTCGATGGGCCGACCTCCGGCGAGGGGCGGGTATTCGTCTTCACCACCAATCACGCGGAGAGGCTGGACCCGGCGCTCCTGCGGCCGGGCCGCGTGGATTACAGGCTCGAGTTCCGGGCTGCCGACCGCGGTCAGGCGCGCGACCTCTTCCTGCGCTTCTTCCCCGGCCAGCCGGCCGCTGCCGACGCATTCGCCGCCGGTCTCGGCGCTCAGGCATTCACCATGGCCGATCTGCAAGGCATCCTGCTGGCGGCGGAGACGGCCGCCGATGCGCTCGCCCGGATCGCCCGGACCTCTCCCCACCGCCGGGCGGCGGAGCATGCCAGTCGCTGATTTTGATCGCAGAGCGATAGGATGCCACGCGGGCGCCAATCCCGCCCCAAGGAGGTGACTCGCATGGAGGTTGACGCAGCGCTGCCGCGGCCTGACCGGCAGGATGCCGAGGATCGCTCTCACCGGGAGCCGCCCGTGGCACACGGCGAGCTGGCAGACTTCAGCACCGACCGCCGGGTCCTGGTCCTCTCTGGCATGGCGGTGGCGATCGGTGGGGTGGCGGCACTGGTCGCCTACGCGCTGGTCTGGCTGATCGCGGTCATCACCAACGTCGCCTATTACCAGCGCTTCTCCTCGCACTTCGTCTCGCCGGCCGGCAACCGGCTGGGCGGCTGGGCGGTGCTGGTCCCGGTGGTCGGCGGCCTGGTGATCGGCGTCATCGCGCGCTATGGGTCCGAGAAGATCCGCGGCCACGGCATCCCGGAAGCGCTGGAAGCGATCCTCATCGGCCGCAGCCGCGTCGAGCCGAAGGTCGCCGTGCTCAAGCCGGTGTCCTCGGCGATCTCCATCGGCACCGGCGGCCCGTTCGGCGCCGAGGGGCCGATCATCATGACCGGCGGCGCCGTTGGCTCGCTCATCGCCCAGCTCTTTCATCTCTCCTCCGCGGAGCGCAAGACGCTGCTGGTCGCCGGCGCCGCCGCCGGCATGGCCGCCATCTTCGCGACGCCCATGGCAGCGGTGCTGCTGGCCGTCGAGCTGCTGCTCTTCGAGTGGAAGCCGCGCAGCTTCATCCCGGTGGTCGTCGCCTCGGTCATCGCGGCGATGGTGCGGGTGCCGTTGCTTGGCGCCGGGCCCGTCTTCCCCGTCCCTGGACACGCCGTGCTGGGGGCCGAGACGCTGGGACTTGCGGTCATCGTCGGCCTGGCGGCCGGCCTGGCGTCGGGGGCGCTGACCACCCTCGTCTACGCTTTCGAGGACCTCTTCAACAAGCTGCCGTTTCATTGGATGTGGTGGCCCATCCTCGGTGGCCTGGCCGTCGGCATGGTCGGTCTGCTCGATCCGCGCGTGCTCGGCGTGGGCTACGACACCATCCAGGAGCTGCTCGCCGGGCATCTCGTCGGTGGCTCGGCGGCGTCGCTGCTCTTCCTCAAGGCCGTGGTCTGGTCGGTGGCCCTGGGGTCGGGCACCTCGGGCGGCGTGCTCGCCCCGCTGCTCATCATGGGCGGCGGCCTGGGGGCGCTGGAGTCTTCGCTCATCCCGGTTGGCGATGCCGGGCTCTGGGCGACGGTGAGCATGGCGGCGATCATGGGCGGGACGATGCGCTCGCCGCTGACGGCGATTCTTTTCACCGTCGAGCTGACGCACGATTGGAACGTGTTGCCGGCCCTGCTCGTGGGGTCGGTGGTGGCGCACGGCGCCACTGTCCTGCTGCTGCGGCGCTCGATCCTCACCGAGAAGATCGCGCGGCGCGGGCATCATCTGGTGCGCGAGTACAGCGTCGATCCGTTCGAGGTGCATCGTGTCGGCGAGGTCATGGACCGCGACGTGGTGACCATCCCGGCGACGATGACCGTGGGCGAGCTCTCCGCCCGCATCGCCGCCGGCGATCCCGCCCTGAGCGGCCGCCAGGGCGTCCCCATCGTCGGCGGGCGCGGCGAGCTGGTGGGGATCATCACCCGCAGCGACCTGATGCGGGCGTTGGAGGGCGACACAGGCCGGGGAGCCAGCGTGCTGGACGCCGGCACGCGCGATCTCGTCGTCGCCTACCCCGACGAGCTGCTGCGCGACGCGGTGGCGCGCATGCTGGCGCACGAAATCGGCCGGCTGCTGATCGTCGATCGGCAAGAGCGCAGCCGGCTGGTCGGCTACCTTGGCCGCGCCGGCGTCATGCGCGCGCGGGTGCGGCTCCATGAAGAGGAGACCCTGCGCGAGCGCGGAGCCGGCAGCGGTTGACAGCCTGGACGGGGCTCTTGTACCGTGATTCTCGACTTACCGCCAGGTCGTCAGACCGCCTGACCGCAACGCAGGAGCGCAAGCGTGGTGCCCGAGCAAGAGCGCAGCCTCGAGGGCGCGTTCGAAGACTATCCCCTCACCCGCAGCGAATACATCGCCGCGATGGTGCATTTCTACCGCGGCGAGCGAGGCCGGGCCGACGCCTGGCGCAGCCGGCTGGACCCGACGACCAACTGGGCGGTGGTGACCACCGGCGGCATGCTCTCCTTCGCCTTCAGTCATCCCGAGAACTCGCACGTGACGCTGCTGCTCGCCAATCTGCTGGTGGCCGTCTTCCTTGGCATCGAGGCGCGCCGCTTCCGCTACTTCGACGTCTGGCGGGCGCGGGTGCGGATGCTGGAGGAGAACTTCTACATCCCGATCATTCGCCGCAACCTGGTGAGCCCGCGGCAGGACTGGCGCGAGCGGGTGGCCGACGACCTCGACCGGCCGACGTTCAAGCTCACTTTCCTCCAGGCGGTGGCGATCCGGCTGCGCTACAACTACATCTGGATCTTCATGGTCATCCTGCTGACCTGGCTGGCCAAGATCCACCTTCATCCGACGCCGGCCTCGACGCCGGCCGAGGCTTTCGAGCGCCTGCAGATAGGTCCTTTCAGCGGCTGGGCGATGCTGGCGCTGGTCGTCGCGTTCTACGGGGTGGCGACCGGGCTCGCGATCTGGGGCGGCCAACTGCCTCACCACGGCGCCATCCACGAGGTGCGCGGCCTCGAGCGCCAGCTGGATCACTGGAAGCGCTGAGGGGGCGTCTCCGAGCGCCGCTCGCTCGGTCCGGGATGCTTGAATCCTTACCCACGCTCCCATATCATGCCTGAAGTAAGGGGAGCATTCGGATGCCAAAGGCCACGCTGACTTCGAAAGGGCAGGTCACCATCCCGAAAGAGATCCGGCAGCGTTTGGGGCTCAGACAGGGAGACCAGCTGATGTTCCGCTTCGATGAACGGGGTACGCTGACCGTGGAGCCCGCAGCCCCGAACCTCCTGGGAGACCTTCCCGGCTTGCTGTGCCATCGAGCGGGTAAGCGCCCTGCAACCATCGCAGAGATGGACGAGGCGGTGCGGGAGCGTGCAGGAAAACGGTTCCTCCGCGCGACGAGACGATGATCGCAGTAGACACCAATGTGCTCGTGCGCTTGATCGTGGCCGATGACCCGAAGCAAGCCGCGCTGGCCCGGGATCTGATCGAGGAGCCGACTGCCGAGGGCAGGACCTGTTACCTGAGCACACCGGTGATATGCGAGCTGGAATGGGTGCTCGTTAGCCGCTATCGGGTCCCGAGGACGGAGATAGCAGCGGTTTTGAAGCGCCTGTTGGACAACACTGTTTTCGCCTTCGATGATCGCGACGTCTTGTTACAGGCGCTTGCGGCGTACCGGCAGAGCCGCGCCGGATTCGCGGACCATCTGATCGGCGCCAAGGCGCAGGCTTTCGGGGCCACGACGACCTTCACCTTTGATCGCGCGCTGCGCCACTGTCCCGGATTCTCGGTACTCGACTGACAATTCCTCAGCGCGCAGGTGAGGATGTCGCGATGCCCGCGCCGTTTTCCTTCTGCCTCTCGTTTGCGGGCCGGCGCGTGATCCGCAGCCAGGATTGGTCGTCGAAGGCCGGTCTCGGCAGCTCGGTCACCTGCAGGGCGCGCTCCTGGCACTGCTCGACGATCCATGCGAGGGAGTGCCGGACGACGCCGGGGACGTCCGACTCGTGGCTGGTACCGACCCAGCGGTCGCCGCCGTAGTCGTCCTGCGGCGACCCGGCCGGCAGGTAGGTGGCGAGCAGGACGCCGGTCTCGGTCGAGTCACGAAGAAAGGCGTCCAGCATGACCTCGATCTGCGGCTTGCCGGCATGCGTCCAGATCGAGCCGGCGAGGAAATAGTCGAAGCGGCACCCGAAGACGGAGGAGTCGAAATCGTCGTCGAACGCGAAACGCGGCTGCTTGCGCTCGATGTCGCCGGCAGTGAACAGGTACTGCAGGCCGAGCTCGACGCGGCGGCGGGCCGGCTCGATGCCGTGATAGCAGCCGGGATCGAGGAAACGGACCAGCCAGTAGGCGGCGCGCAGGCACCCGCAGCCGAGGTCCAGCACCTTCGACTCGGGGCTGAGCCCCGCCTCGAGCAGCGCGGCCAGCTGATTGCGTCCGGCCTGCGCGAAGGTCTCGAGGGGAACGCCCAGGAAGCCGTGGCGCGCGATCATCTCCTCGGCGCGGGTGCGCACGGCCGACGCCTCGACCCGCGAATCGGGTTCGCCGCCGGCGGCGCTCGGCGCGGACGTCCCGGGCTGCGCCCGGGCCGCGGCCGCGCGCAGCCGCTCGCACTCCTCTGCGAGCGCCCGGACCCGTCGCCACAGCTCCTCGCGGTCGGTCAGGGCGCGCGCGCGTTCCTTGAGAAAGGGGTCGAGCCACCGGAGGTAGGCGGCGGCGGCGCGCCCTTCCGTCGCCGCCACGCCGGCGGCCGTTCCCGCTCCGTCCCCGGCCGTCCCCGCTCCGTCCCCGGCCGTCCCAGCGCCGCCCCCGGCCGTCCCCGCGCCGCCCGCACCTGCGTGGTGTTCTGCCAGGATGCGTTGGTACAGATCGACGTAGCGCGCCACGGCCTCGTCCAGCCCCGCCTGTTGCCGGATCCAGCCGCGGGTGCGGGCCGCGTCCTCCGGGTCGTAGCGCGCGATCTGGGCGCCCAGGGCCTCGACCGAGAGCGGCTGGTCGAGAGCGCGGAAACCGAAGTTGATGGGACGCAGGCGCGCGAGCTCGGCGCTGGTGACCATGGGCCCGCAACCCGCGGCGTCGCAGAGCACCACCGCCGCCCCTACCGCCAGCGCCTCGATCGCCGCTCGCCCCTTGGCGAACACCAGGTCGTAGTCCGGCAGCAGGCGCTCGGGCCGCTCGGCCACCCTGCCGCTCGCGATGCCCGCGACGTCCACCGCGATGCCGGCGGCTGCACAGGCGGCGCGGACGACCGGCAGGTGCGTCCCCTCATGCGCATTGTTGCTGAACACCAGCGCGCGCCGCGGCGCCGGCGGCAGCGGCGCCCGGGCCCCGAAGCGCTCGAGGTCGACGAAGTTGAGGATCGTCTCCACCCGTTCGTCCGGCACGCCGGCCGCCGCCAGCCGCTCGCGCGTCGGCAGGTCGACCGCGACGTGGCGCAGCAGGCGCGGGAAGAGCAGCGGCTCTTCGTCCCAGGGCAGGCACCCGTGGCAGACGAACAGCCCGGGCACGCCGGGAAAGTGCAGCAGGGCGGCCAGCGTCGCGGTGTGATGATGCCCGTGGATGAGATCGGGAGGATCGGCCAGCAGCGCGAGATCGTCGACCACGGCGATGCCGGCGGCCGCGAGGTCCCGGGCCGGCCCGCCCAGCACCGTGCTGTAGGCGACCGGGTCGTGGCCGCGCGCCCGCAGCGCCAGGGCCAGCTCCACCACGTACAGCTCGGACCCGGTGCGATGCGCGAGCGTGGTGTTGGTCAGCAGGATTCTCATCGACCGGCGCCGGCGCCGGCGAGCGAAGCGACCTGCGACCGCAGGTGATCGGCCAGCGGCGCCACATGCGTGCTGTAGCGGACCGTCTCACGATAGTAGCCGGCCGCGACTTGCCTCTCGCCGTGGATCTCGTAGAAGGGCGGGCCGGCGATCTGCCCGTCGAGCTCGAGGCCATAGCGCACCTCCCGCAGCCACTCCGTCTCGAAGGCAGCGGGGCCGAAGCGGGCCAGGGCCCGGTTCACCTCGTCCTCGAGGCCCGGATAAGCCCGCGCCGCGGCCAGCTTCCGCGCCAGGGCCGGCGGGTCGAGCTGGATGCGGATGGCGGCGGCGCTCCCGCCGCCGTCGCCGCCAGCCGGCGCGCCGTCGAGCGGAAAGTCACGGTTCTCGATCGCTTCGCCGGCCGCCCGCAACCTGGCCACGGCGGCGTTGATCAGCAGCCGGCTGACGTCGTGCGCGGGATTGAAGCCTTCCACCGCATCGCCGGCCACGAGCGCGACGGATTCCCGGCGCAGCTCCTGGACCAGCTCCTCGACGAGGCCGGCGAACAGCACGTGCCGCCCATCCAGCAGCGCCTGGTAGAGCTCGCGGTCCGACATCCGGCCAAAGATGGGTCCCGGCCGGGCGCCGCATTGCCGCAGCACCTGCGCGGAGGCGGCAAGCCGCGAGCGCCCTGTCCTTCCGGACCCGTCGGTGAGGATGAAGACCAGGGGGTGGGCCAGCTCGAGCCAACCGTGAACCCGCAGCTCGTGGCCGGGGTGGGCAATGACCAGAGCGGCGCGAGGCTGATCGATCATCGGGTTCGCCGCGGCGCCTGGAGCGGTCGGTGGCTCGGGGCGGTGAGTGGCATGGGCATGGACCGAGCGGGATACTGCTGCGCAACCATGGCGAAACCTGGGCCGGGGGCGAGGAGAAGCTAGCCGCTTTCGTCTCGGAGGTCAACCGTCGCGGGCGCGGGGGCGCGGGGGCGCGGGAGTAGTGGGGTTGCCCCACGGATCGTGCAGCGCGGCAAAGCGGCCCTACGGTACGATCCACACCTGTCGCCGTTGCCGGGAGGTGCCTGCGCCATGTCTGCCGCCGTGCGCGTCGAGAAGTCGGGACCCGTCACCACCGTGATCGTCGACCGCCCGGAGGCGCGGAACGCCATCGCTCCGGCGGCCGCCGCCGCGCTGCACGGCGCCTTCCTCGCCTTCGACGGCGACCTGTTGGCCGGTGCCGCGGTGCTGTGGGGCGCCGGCGGTGCGTTCTGCGCCGGCGCCGATCTCAAACACCTCGCGGCGGCGAGCGGCGACCGGTGGCTCGACCAGCTTGGCGCCGCTGCCGGTGCCGGCGAGCTGCCGCCCGGACCGCTCGGCCCGACCCGGCTAGAGCTGTCCAAACCGGTCATCGCCGCGATCGCCGGCCCGGCGGTCGCCGGCGGCATGGAGCTGGCGCTCTGGTGCGATCTCCGGATCATGGAGGAGAGCGCCTACTTCGGCGTCTACTGCCGGCGCTGGGGCGTCCCGCTCATCGACGGCGGCACCGTGCGCCTGCCCCGCCTGGTGGGCCAGGGCCGCGCGCTGGATATCATCTTGACCGGCCGCCAGGTGCCGTCCGCCGAAGCACTGGCCATCGGCCTGTGCGAGCGCGTGGTGCCCGACGGCACGGCGCGCCAGGCGGCGGAGGAGCTGGCGCGGGAGCTCGCGCGATTCCCCCAGGCCTGCCTGCGGGCCGACCGTGCCGCGGTCCTCCGTCAAGCCGGCCTGCCGCTGCGGGACGCGCTGCGGCAGGAGCTCGCAGGCGGCCTCGAAGCCCTGCGGCACGAAGGCGTCGCGGGAGCCTCCCGCTTCGCTGCCGGCAAGGGCCGGCACGGTGCACGCGGCGACAGCTGAGGGCGCCGCCGCCGGAGACAGGCGGCGAGATCGCGGATATGCGCGAGCGCAGCCCCTGTACCACCAGTGGCCAAGGGGCCTGAGCGGATTTCGTCGGGCGGTTCAGCGGCCGGCGGTCGCGATCGTCAGGACCCCGATGCTGCCGAGGTCGTCCAGGTACTCCGCCACCTCGGCGAGGGGCACCGGACCGTAGATCGCGGTGAGGGCGTCGCGGACCTCGGTTACGGTGCGGCGGCCGTCCACGAGGTTGAGGGCCTCGTAGGCGTAGTCGGAGCCCCAGAGCCCCTGGCGGGCGAGGAGGGCCGGGGCGGGGAGGTGCCGGCGTTCCGCCTGATCGTCGAAATAGCTGTAACCGAAGCCGGTCATCGGGCCCTTGGGGCTGGGATTGCGGCGGTAGATCCGCAGCGCTGCCTGGTCCTGCGGGGAGGTCGCCGGCGCGCGCGCGGGAGCGACTCCGGCGAGCTTTCCCAGGCCTTCCAGGAATTCCGCGGCGGCCCCGCGCGTGGCGGCGGGAATGGGCGCGAAGGCGGCGATCGAGTCGACCACCCCCTGCTCGTAAGCGAGATGGAAGCGCAGCAAGGCCTCGCCGTCGTCGCCGGTGCCGCCCAGTGCCCGCAGCTCGGCGCGGCGGGCCAGCGCGGTCGCGGTGCGCCCGAGGGCCTGACGGCGCACCACCTCCCAGAGCGCGGGCACCTGGGCGGCGTCGAGCTGTGCCAGGTAGTAGGCGCTGGCGGCGCCGATGAAGGCGGCGCGTAGGAGCTTGGTGGCGTCGATGTTGGCCAGAGCGTCGGCATGGGTGTGAATGTAGCGATCCGGCCAGTCGTTGAGGTAGATCGCCGGCACCCGGAAGGAGCCTTCCGACCAGACCTCGTGATCGCTTCCCGGCGTGAATTCGACCGCCTCGGCTTGCAAGGCCCGCTTGGTCCCCTCGGGATCGACCAGTGGATAGATGGCGCTGCCGGTGCCGGCAAAGGCGTCCGACTGAACGTTGACGAAGCGCCCGAAGGCCTCGCCGACGTCGTTGACGAAGCTCGGCAGGCTGCGCGGCGAGCGGGTGACGTGGAAGACGGCGCCGGTCGACGCGGCGTCGCCTCCCACCATGTCCATGTGGATCACGGCGCGGGCTCGCGCGGCGATCTCGGGCCGGCCGTTCAGCAGCGCGATCGTGCCTTCGACCTCCGGCGGCCAGACGAAGCGCAAGGTGCGGCGCGGCGGAGCGAGCTTGCCTTCATGGATCAGCTTGCCCAGGGTCCGCGCCGCTTCCAGAATGGCGGCGCAGCCGCTGGCGTTGTCGTTGGCGCCGGGGCGTTGGTGATCGAGATGGCAGGAGAGGACGATCTCCTCGCCCGCGACCGCCGGGTCTGGATCGCTGCCCGAGATGACGGCGGTGACGACGTCGTAGCGTCCCGGATGCTGCCCTGCCGCGACTCTTGCCCGCAGGTGGACGGTGCCGCCGCCGGCCAGGCGCTGCTGCCAGGCGCGGGCCTGCTTGAGCGAAACCATGAAGGCAAAGGTCCGGGGCGGCGGGAAGGTGGCGAGATGGCCCCACCGCACCAGGTTCTCGTCTTCCCGCCACCAGGCGGTGACCTGGTTCTGGGCGTAGGAGACAATGCCGGCGGCGCCGAAGCGGCCGGCGGCCAGGGCGGCGACCGCGCCGGGCTGGGCGGCGGCGAGCACCAGGTTGCCGCGCACGTCCTTGCCCTGGTAGTCCTTCTCGGCGGTGCCGTCGCCGACGTCCACCAGGTCGGCCGCGGCCTCGCCGCCGGCGCTGTCCTCCGCCAGGACGATCGGGCGGGCCTCCCAGGAAGCGATGCGCTCGCCGTCCACCCACCTCGGCGACCCGGCCGCCTCCTGCCTCTGCTCCCAGAGCTCTGCGAAGTCGGCGTCCCAGGCGGGGCGCGAGCGCTGGGTGCCATAGAAGACCTTCCCGTCCGCCGGGAGCGAGATCACGTCGACGCCGAGGCCGTAGGAGCGGGCGCGCTCGGCGATGTGCTCGGCAGCGGCCTTGAAGCCGCGCGAGCCGCGCATGCGGTGATACAGGGTGAGGTCCTGGACCGTGTGCCGGGCCGCCGTCCCCGAGAGCTCCGCCGCCAGCGCGCGCACCGCGGCCGCGGCGAGCAGCGGCGGCGGCCCGCCCGCCTGACCGGCGGCGGCGGCGGTGCCGGCGAATGGCACGAGCGTGCTCGCCAGCAGCCCGAGCAACAGGCACCAACCGGAGGCCCGGCGGCGGCGCCCGGTCACGGGTCTTCACCGCCTTCGCCATCTTCGCGGCCGGGCACCAGCTGCAGCACGATCCCGAGGCGCTCCATCTTCTCGGCCAGCCCGTTTCTCGAGATGCCCAGCAGCCTGGCGGCCTGCGAGCGGTTGCCGGCCGTGCGCTCCAGGGCGCGCCCGATCAGCCGGCGCTCCAGGCGCTCGATCGCCGGCTGCAGGCCGAGCGGCCCGGCGCCGTCCTCGGCCACCGGCGCGGCGCCAGGGTCGTCGGCGCCTGCCGCGCCTGCCCCGCCGGCAGCGCCGCCGGCGCCGGCTCCGGCCGCCGCCAGGGCCGCCGCGCCGGCGCGCCCGAGAGCTTCGGAGAGCATCGACGAGTCGATGGCGCTGCCATGCGGGCAACGCTGCACCAGGCGCCGGACCTCGTTGTCGAGCTGACGCACGTTGCCCGGCCACGGGTAGGCGACCAGGGCCTCGAGCGCCTGGAAGGTGATGCCGCGGATCCACTTGGCCGACTCCTCGGCGGCCCGCTGCGCCAGGCTCTCGACGAGCAGAGGGATGTCCTCGCGGCGCTGGCGCAAGGGCGGCACGTGCAGCACGTAGCCGGCGAGCCGGTAGTAGAGGTCGGCCCGGAACCGGCCCTCCGCCGCCTCGTGCTCCAGGCTGCGGTTGCTCGCGGCGACGATCCTGGCGGCCAGCGGGTAGGCAGGCCCTCCCACCGGCTGGACCTCCCGCTCTTGCAGCACCCGGAGGAGCTTTGCCTGGAGGCTCGGGGGCAGGTCGGCGATCTCGTCGAGCAGCAGCGTGCCGCCCCCGGCCTGCTGGAAACGCCCCTTGCGCTCGTCGACCCCGGTGGCCACCCCCTTGCGGATGCCGAACAGCTCCGCCTCCAGCAGGTCGGCGGGAATGGCGGCGCAATTGATCGCCACGAACGGCGAGCCGGCCCGCGGTGACGAGGCGTGCAGCATGCGCACCAGGCACTCCTTGCCGACCCCTGTCTCGCCCTGGAAGACGACGCTCAGGTCGGTCCTGGCGAGCTCGGCGAGCGCCGAGTAGACGGCCTCCATGGCACGGGAGCTGCCCCGCACGTAGCCGGCGGGCAGCACCAGGTCCGGCCCGGGCGCCGGCGTGGCCGCGGGGTCCGGACCGCGCCGCGACAGCTCGGACCGGTCGAGGAGGCGGAGGAAGACGTGAATCAGGCCCGCCGCGTATCCGCCCTCGTCACCGCCGCCCCACACCGCCAGGTAGAGCATGTCCTGGCCCGGCCGCGGCAGCCCGCCGCAGACATAGAGCTGGTCGAGCAGCCGCCGCTCCGTCCGGTACGCCGCGGCCGCGGCATGCTCGCCACGGGCCGCCGGCAACAGCGCCAGCAGGTCCGTGGCGACGGCGCTCCAGGCGCCGACGTCGCCGTGCGTCGCGAGCACCACCGGCTCCCGCTCGCCGTCCCAGGCGCCGGCGATGGCGCCGTCGGCGCCGCAGGCCGCGGCCAGGATGCGCAGCGCTTGGCCGATCTCCGCCGCCCGCGGCGAGCGCGGCGAGCGCGGGGAGCGCGCCAATTGCGTCGGCGCCAGTTGCTCGGCCAGCCTCTCGACGACGCTGAGCAGCTCGCGGCCCTCGCGCTCGAGCAGCGAGGTCTCCTCTCCCAGAGCCTCGGCCCGCGGCCCGAGCGGCGGGCGTAGGTGGATGGCGATCTCGCCTTCGCGGGCGCTCATCTGCTCGAGCGTCAGCTGCACTCCGCCCAACCGGATGACGTCACCGGCGCTCAGCCGGGCCTCCCCGGTGCGGATGCCATTGTGAAAGGTGCCGTTCTTGCTTCCCAGGTCCCGCAGCTTGACGCCTTCGGCGTCGACCGCGATCACCGCATGGCGCCGCGAGATGCCTTTGACCGGCAGCACGATGTCGCCGGCCGGCAGGCTGCCGATCTGATTGACGCCGGGCTGCAACAGGAAGCGCCGCTCGCGGCCGTTCACCTGGCCGCGCAGGCAGTAGCGCGGCCGCCCGCGCTCAACCATGCTGCAGCGTCACCGGCCGGCAGCCGGTGGATGGGCTGCCGAGGAGGCGGTCCGCCTGGCGCGCCACCAGCTCGAAACGCTGGCGATGCGTCTGCTCGGCAAGGGCGCGGAGATCGGGACAGGCCGCCGCGGCGAGGCCCTGGTCGAGACGCGACCGCGCCAGCAGCAGCCGTGCTTCGAAGAAATACTGCGGGAACGGATAGGCGGCGAAGCGCTTCAGCACGCTCTCGAGGCGTGCCGCTGCCGCCGCCGGCTGTCCGCTGGCCAGCTCCACCCGCGCCGCCGCGATGGCCACCAGCACGTTGGTCTCGGGGTCCGGGCCGGCGGAACGCAGCGCCCGTTCGATGGCGAGCCGCGCCGCGGCCAACCTGCCTTGTCCCGCCTCCGCCACCGCGAAGACGGCCAGCTCCCGCGAGTTGGCGGCGGCGGCCAGCGGCACCTTGGCGTAGCGGCGCAGCGAGTCCTCGGCGTCGCGGTACCTGCCCTCCCAGAGCCGCACCCGCGCCAGCTCCCAGAGCGCCTCCCCGTCTATCGGGTTCGATTTGCCGCGGGTCAACTCCAGCGCCATGCCGAGGGCGCTCTCGGCCAGGCTCAGCTTCCCCTCCTGCACCAGGGCCGCGCTGAGGCTGATGAGCGCCAGCCGCTCGTTTTCGGGCGAGTTGGCTTCGCGCGCCAGCCGGCGGCCATTCATGAACTCGGGTCCCGCGCCGTGCAGGTTGCCCTCCATGAACTGCAGGTCGCCGAGGTTGATGTGCCCGATGGCCTGCCCGGTCTTCCACCCCAGCTCCTCGGAGATGCGCAGCGCCTCCTCGACGTGCTGCCGCGCGGCGTGGAGCTCGCCGCGCGGCGCCTCGTAGCTCGAGAGGTTGGTGAGCGCGCGGGTGAGCCCCATGCGATCGCCGGTCTCCGCGTACAAGCTCACCGCCTCCTCCACCAGCCTCTCCGCCCGCTCGGGGTCGCCGCCGTCGGATGCCGCCAGCGAGAGGTCGTCGAGGGCGTGGGCGGCGCCCGCCCGGTCGGCGACGGTGCGGTACCCGGCAAGGGCCCGCTCGAGCAGCGAGCGCGCTGCCCCGGTGTCCAGGCCAAGCTTGTCGCGGCCCATCGCGGCGAGCGCCCGTGCGGCGCCGCGGGTGGAGCCGATCTCCTCGAAGACCGCCAGCGCTTGCCGGTTCAGGGCCTCGGCTTCGGACAGCCGTCCGGCCCGGTGCGCCAGCACCGCCAGGCGCTGGACGGCCTCGGCCTCGCCGCCGCGGTGCCCGATCCGGCGATAAAAGTCCCGCGCCGCCGCGAGCGCCCTGCCGGCGTTGTCGGCGTCGCCGTCCTCGGTGCGCGTGTCGGCCTCGGCGAGCTGGGCGGCGGCCAGCACGGCAGCGTTGCCCTCCCGCTTCGCCGCGTCCTCGGCGGCGAGCGCCGAGGCCAGCGCCGCGGGGAAGTCGGAGATGGCGTAGCGGGCCCGCGCCTCGAGGAGCTCGACCCTGGGTGCCAGCGCCGCCGGCGCCCCGTGGCCGCGGATGAGATGCAGGGTCTCGAGCGCGCCGCTCGCCTCTCCGGACGCGAGCTGCGACTCCGCCAGCTGCAGCCCGTAGTCGGCGTCATGGGGCGCGAAGCGCCAGAGCGTCCGGTACAGTCCTGCAGCTCCGGACAGGTCATCGTTGGCGCGGCGGGAAATGGCGGCGATCTCGAGCTTCTGTTGCTCCGGCAGCCGCTCGACGGGCTGGGCGGCGCGCAGCGCCTCCTGCTTGGCCCGGTCGTGATAGCCGAGCTCGGCGAACGCCCGGGCCTGCGCGGCATGAGAGAGCGAAAAGGCGGGGTCGGCGGCGAGCGCCAGGTCGAGGGCGCTGGCGGCAGCCAGCGGCTCGCCCCGCTGCAGCAGCGACACGCCCTGCGCGTAATGGCCCTCGGCTTGCAGGGTCGCAGGCCGCCGGGCGAGCGCCGCGAGGCGGTCCTCCGGCGAGGGCTCGGCGACGCCGATCGCCCGGCGCAGGCGGGCTCCCAGGCGGGCGACGACGGCGGCGACGTCCGCGAGCTGCCCGGCATCGCCGCAAGACGCGAGGACGGCGCCCTCGGGGAGACGCGTCATCCGCAGCTCGATGCGGATCGCGGGATCGGCGGTGGCGCCGGCGCGGCGCACGAGCGTGAAGGACCCGGAGACCAGGAGATCGGCGTCGAGCCGCGCGCGCCCTTGCCCGGTCGCGGAGGGGAGACCGGCGGCAGGCGGTGAAACACCGGCGGCGATTGGAGCGGCGGGCGCGGCAACAGCCTGGAAGGCTTCGACCTGCTCGCCGGCGCCGATCTCCGACAGCACCATGTGGCCGAGGGCTGCCCCCAGCCAGGGGGCGCCTGACCCGGGCGGCTGCTCGACCAGGCTGCCGACGGCGATGGCGAGCCGCACCGGCACGGTCCGCGCCGAGTCAGGGGAGGAGCCGGGCGCGGCCGGCGCGCTGGCTGGAGCCAGCACGGCCAGCGCGCCGACCGCAGCCGGCGCCGCGGACGAGGCAGCCGGAGCTCGCTCGGACCGGGCACGCCCATGCGTCAGCAGGCCGAGGCAGGCCAGCAGCAGCACCGCCATCGCTTGGGACCACGACGGCAGAAAACGCCGGAGGCCCGCGGCCGGAGGGGCCGGCGCCGGGGCCAGGACCGGCGCCGGAGGCAGGGCCGCCGCCAGCGCGCGCGCGACCTCGAGCGCGGTCGCGGGACGGTCGGCGGGCTTCGGCGCGAGGCAGCGCGCGAGCACCTCCCGCCATCCCGGCGGCAGCTGGCCGGGGTCCGGTTCGCCGGCGGGCCGCGGAAAGAACTGGGCAGCGCCGGCGGCATCGCCCGGGCCAGGCGACGGACGGCGCCCCAGCACCATCTCGTAGATCACCACGCCCAGTGCGTAGATGTCGCTCGCCGGCGTGACCTCACCCTGCCAGCGCTGCTCGGGCGCCATGTAGGCCGTGGTGCCGCCGGCGCAGCCGCCGGCCGTCGCTGCATGTTGGGCATGTTGCGCCAGACCGAAGTCGGTCACCACCGCCCGCGGACCCGCGGCGCCAGACTCCAGGATGACGTTGCCGCTCTTGAAGTCGCCGTGCACGACCGCGGAGCGGTGGGCGGCGTCGAGCGCCTCGGCCAGCTGGCGCACCACCGGCAGAGCCGCGCTCGGAGGCAGCGGCCCGCCGGTGGCCAGACGCTGCGCCAGCGTCGGTCCAGCCAGCAGCTCCATGACCAGCACGAGGTTGGCCGGAGCAGGCTCGCGATCGCTCGCCGGCCGGTCCGGGTCCGTGGGATCGGCCGCCAGACCCGGGTGGTGATGAAAGACGTCGAAGATCCGGCAGACGTTGGGATGCGTGACCCGGCGTGCCAGCAGCACTTCGCGCCGCAGCAGCTCCCGGGCGCGGAGGCTCGCGGCGAGCTCGGGCCGGATGACCTTGATCGCGACGTTCTGCCCCAGCTCCAGGTCCTCGGCCTCGAAGACCTGCGCCATGCCTCCCTGGCCGAGGAAGCGGACCACGCGGAAGCGGTTGGCGGCGAGCTCGCTCGGCAGGAAGATCGGCGCGGGCGCAACCGACAGGCCCTCCTGGCCGGTGAAGGTCAGTGTCGCGGTCTCTGGCTCGGCGTTGCCCAATCGCGTCTCCGCGTCATCAGAATTGCTCGATTATCGCCCACTTCGGCCGCTGAACCGATGGCATGGGTGGGGGGACCCACGAGATGGTGGGGCAATGCGGCCGAGCGGGCCGCGTTGCCGTCATTGCAAAGCGCGCGAACTGTCGCCAATTCGTAACCTCGGGCAGGCACCGCCGCCGTGCCGGCTCTGCACCGCTCAGCTGGTGTGGCGCGGCGTCGCAGCCGGCGCCGGCGCTGCATCGAGGCCACCTCGAGAAGGAGGAGAGACATGAAGAGCAAGCTCGCCGCATTCGCTGCCGCGCTGATGCTACTGCCTGCCGCCTCACTGCTGGCGCAGGCCACGCCGGAGGGCGGCGATCCGCATCCGGCGTTTCTTCCCACCCCGCCGGTGGTGGTATCGACGGTGCCTGCCAACGGCGACGTGAACCCATACGGGGTCGCCTTCGTGCCCGGCGGCTTCCCCAAGGGCGGGACCCTGGCTCCCGGCGACATTCTGGTCTCGAACTTCAACGACAAGGCAAACCAGCAAGGGACCGGCACCACCATCGTCGACGTGCCGGCCGGCGGCGGCGCGCCGACCGTCTTCTTCCAGGGGCAGGCTGGGCTCGGCTTGTCGACAGCCCTGGCGGTCCTGAAGGAGGGCCTGGTGGTGGTGGGCAACCTGCCGACGTCTGACGGCAGCTGTGCCACGGCCCAGGCAGGATCGCTGCTGGTGATCAACAGTGCCGGCCAGCTGGTGTCCACGCTGACCGGGTCCGAGATCGATGGCCCGTGGGACATGACGGTCTTCGAGCAGGGGCGGGGCAAGCTCCTGATCTTCGTCGCCAACGTCCTTGCCGGCACCGTGGTCCGCCTCGACGCCAGGGTGGTCCCCGGCGGCCTGACGATCGCGAGCCACACCCAGATCGCCTCCGGCTACATGCACCGCTGCGACCCCATGGCGCTGGTCGTCGGTCCTACCGGTCTGGTATACGATCCGGCGAAGGACGTCCTCTATGTCGCCGCGACCGAAGACAACAAGGTCTTCGCGGTCCGGCACGCCGCCGAGACCACCCGTGACGGGGGCACCGGCCGGGTGGTCTACGAGGATTCGACCCACCTGCACGGGCCGCTGGGCATGGCCCTGGCGCCCAACGGCGACCTGCTGGTCGCCAACTCCGACGTCATCAACTCGGATCCCAACCAGCCGAGCGAGATCGTGGAGTTTACGATCGACGGCAAGTTCGTCAAGCAGCTGTCGGTGGACCCGGCGCAGGGCGGCTCGTTCGGGTTGGCCGTGGCGACGAGCGACGGCGTCGCCAGGTTCGCCTACGTGGATGACGCTGCCAACACGTTGACCGTCTTCACGCTGCCGGCCGTGCCTTAGGAATCTTCATTGCGGGCCGCCCTGGCGCGCGATCTCCGCGCGCACCTCGTCGCGCGACGGCGCCGCGGCGACGCCGGGCCAGAGCGCGGCCCAGTGCACGCAGCTCGCGAGATCGCGGCGGGCTTGTGTGGGCATCTTGGCGCCGGGCAGGACGGCGGCGGGAATGTCCTCGCAAAGCGCCGGCCAGGTCTCGGGGTCGGCGGTGGCCGGCTCGAGCCGCGCGACCTCCTTGCCATCCCGGGCGAGGCGGACCTCGACGGGGCCGTGATGCCTGAAGCTCCGCTCGCCCAGGCGGATGCTGACGCTGGTGGCGGCGCCGCGCTGCACCTCGAAGGGGAAGTCGTTCGGATCGACGCGCGCGGGGTTGAGGTAGCCACGGATGCGGCTGGGGCGGGGATGGCGCTCCTGGGTGACACGCAGCAGGTGCTGGCCGGGCGCGAACTCGCGCTCGAAGGTACGCGCCGGCAGCGGCAGCGGGGCCCGCTCGGGTTGGATCGAGGCCACGAAGCGGCCGTCGACGTAAAGGCACAACTGCCATGGCACCGCGGTCGGATCATCGTCGACGAACAGCGGCCGGTAGCTGACGGCGAAGTGCACCTTGACCGCCCCGCCCGTCGCGTCAGGGACCGGTGCGGCGACGCCAGGCCCGGGGCCGGGCACGGCGGCGGGCGGCCCGGGTGCGGCGGCGGCGGGCGGTGCTGGAGCGGCGGCGGGCGATCCTGCGGCGGCGGGCGGTCCTGCGGCGGCGGGCGGCCCGGGCGCGGCGGCGGGCGGTCCTGGCCCGGCACGTGGCGGTGCGGGGGGCGCGGAGCCGCCGGCGGGTGCGGCCGCGGGCGACGCGGCAGGCGCGGAGCTGCCGGCGGGCGCGGCGGGCGTGAGGAGCAGCTTCATGAGGTCCTCGGAGGCGCCGGCCTGGTGCAGCGCCACCAGGTCGCCGCTGGTCACGGTGGCCGGCCGCTCGCCAGACTTCTGCAGCCAGAGCACGATGACCGGTTCGGTGACCCCGTCCCGCAGCAGCTGCAGCACCTGGCCCACCACCGGGTCGCCGGCGGCCGGCGCGGCGCCTGACTTTGCCCCTTTCGGCGCG
>DASZHY010000076.1:0-5581 GCA_035949675.1 Thermoanaerobaculia bacterium | reverse complement strand
CGCGCCGCCTGCTCGAGCATCTCCCGGAAACCATCGGCCTCGAGATCTCGATCCTGACGCGCTCGCCGCTTCTGCTGCGCGACCTCGACCTGCTCGTCGATCTCGATCAGCGCCACGTCGTGACCGTGGGGGTCCTCATTCCTGCCGCCGATCCCAGGCTGGCCAGGCGCCTCGAGCGGCGGTCCGGTGCCAAGGTCCTTGCGAGCGCTCCAGCGTCTCCGACCGCTCCACCGACTCCACGAACTCTGCCGTCTCCACCGACTCTGCCGACTCCACCGACTCCGCCGACTCCAGACGACCGCTTCGAGCTGGTCCGCGCCCTTGCCGCTCAGGGCATCGCCACCGAGGTCCTGTGCACGCCCATTCGACCCGGCGAGAACAGCAGCACCGCCGTCCTGCGAGAGCTTTTCGACCGCGCGCACCAGGCAGGGGCCTTCGACGTCCGGCCCGCCCCCATTCACCCCTCCATCCGCCCCACCGCGGCGGAATCGCAGCAGCTCCTCGCCCTTTTCCGTCGCCTCCGCCTCGAGCGCGGCTTCCCTCGCGTCCTCCCCGGGCGCGGCTAGGGAGGGGCGCGGAAGGCAGGTAGCGCGGGGCAGGTAGTGACCGGCACTGTCCCGCCGGGGTGACCGGCAGGCACTGCTCAGGTTGCACCCGCAGGAGACGCTTCCGGGCCAGCGCCGGCCGTGGCCACCTCCATGGAAGTAGAGCTCAAGAGCTGCTTCGTCGATCCGTTGCTGGAAGTCATGCACTTCCTCAACGAGGTGGTGCTGCGTTATCCGGGGGCCGTGTCGTTCGCGCCGGGCCGCCCGGCGGAGGTCCATTTCGACGTCGCGGCCAGCCTGGGCAAGGTGGAGCGCTTCGTCGCGCACCGGGCAGCCGCGAGCGGCTCCACGGCCGAAGCCGTCTACGCCGACCTCGGCCAGTACAACCGCACCAACGGCGTCATCAACGACCTGCTCGCGCGCCAGCTCGAGATCGACCTGGGCATCCACGCCGCTCCGCAGGCCATCCTCGTGACGTCGGGATGCCAGGAGGGCATGGCCATCCTGCTCGCCGGTCTCTTCGAACCGCCGCGCGATGTGCTGCTGGTGAGCGATCCCACTTACATCGGCATCACCGGCCTGGCGCGCATCCTCGGCATTTCCGTTGTGGCCGTCCCCAGCGGTCCCCGGGGCCTCGAGGCGGCCGCCGTCGCCGCGGCGATCGATGCGGTCGAGCAGTCAGGGCGGCGGGTCCGCGCCATCTACGACATCCCCGATTTCAACAACCCGATGGGCACCCGGATGCCGCTCGGGGCGCGGCACGCGCTGCTCGAGCTGGCCCACCGCCGGCGGGCGTTGATCTTCGAGGACGATCCTTACGGCATGTTCGCCTACGACGGCGAGCCTCTGCCGACGCTCAAGGCCCTCGATGGCAACGGTGTCGTGATCTACATGGGAAGCTTCTCGAAGACGATCTTCCCTGGCCTGCGCCTGGGTTTCCTGGTGGCAGACCAGGAGGTGGCGCTTGCCGGCGGCCGGCGGACGCTGCTCGCGGCGGAGCTCTCCAAGGTCAAGAGCCTGACCACGGTCAACACCTCGCCGCTGCTGCAAGCCGTGGCCGGCGGCATCCTGCTCGAAAACCAGGGCTCGCTCGCCAGCTCGATGCGCCAACGGCTGCCTTTCTATCGCCGCAACCGGGACGTCATGCTCGAGCGGCTGGCGGCGGAGCTTTCCGGGATCGCCACCTGGAACCGCCCGCAAGGCGGGTTCTTCGTGGCCGTCGATCTGCCCTTCGTCTTCGACGTGGACTGCCTGGAGAGCTGCGCCCGTGACGACGGGGTCATCTGCTGTCCGATGACCTTCTTCGCCCTGGGACCCGGGCGGGAGCGCCAGATCCGGCTGTCGTTCAGCTACGTGAGTCCGGAGCAGATCGAGGAGGGTGTCGCGCGCCTGGCGCGCTTCGTGCGGCGGCGAGCCGAGGCCACGCGAGAGCTTGCGCCGGCGCCGCCGCCGGCCGGGACCGAAACCGGGGCCGGGGCCAGGACCGAAACCGGGGCCGGGGCCAGGACCGGAACCGGGGCCGGGGCCAGGGCTGGAACAGGGGCCGGGGCCGGGGCTGGTGGCAGGACGGCAAGATGAGCGGGTACCCGGGTACAATCACGCGATGCCCGAGCTGCCGGAGATCGAGGTGCTCCGCCGGAGCCTGGAGCCGCTCCTGCCGGGGGACGTGATCGAAGCAGTGAAAGTGCGCAACGCTGCGCTGCGCGAGCGCGTGCGCACGCGGGAGCTGGTGCGGCTGGCGGGCGGACGCATCGAGAGGCTGCGCCGGCGTTCCAAGTACCTGCTGATCGATCTCAGCGCCGGCTCGACGATCGCCATCCACCTCGGCATGAGCGGGCGCCTGACCCTGGTGCCGGCGGCCACGCCTCCTGAGCTTCACGAGCACGTGTCCTTTCAGCTCCGCTCCGGCCGGCGGCTGCGCCTGCGCGACCCCCGGCGCTTCGGCCTGGTCCTCGCCCTGCCGACCGCCGGTCTCGCCGAGGATCCCCACTTCGCCCATCTTGGCGTCGAGCCTCTCGGCCGCGGCTTTTCCGGCGCCTCGCTGCGCCGCGCCGCCGCCGGGCGCCGCGGGCCGGTGAAGGCCTTCCTGATGGACGCGCGGGTCGTCGTCGGCCTCGGCAACATCTACGCCAGCGAGACGCTCTTTGCCGCCCGCGTCCATCCCGCCCGCTCGGTGGGCCGGATCGCCCCCGCCAGCTGGGAGCGCCTGGCGCGGTCCGCGGTGGCCGTGCTGCGGCGCGCCATTGCCGAGGGCGGCACCACCCTCAACGACTTCGCCGACGGCGAGGGCCGCAGCGGCGAGTTCCAGGTGTCGCTGGCCGCCTATGGCCGCCAGGGCGAGCCGTGCCCCAGGTGCCACCATCCGATCCGCCGTCTGGTGCAGGCAGGCCGCAGCACCTTCTACTGCCCCCACTGTCAGCGCTGACTGTACAATCGCCGGATGCGCGCGCCATCCGTCGGTCCTCTCCGCGGCGTGGCAGAGCCTCAGCCCGAGATCGATCCATTGCGTGCGCTCCCTGGCCCCAAGCCGTTCGTCCTGGGCGTCGCGGGCGGGACGGGGTCCGGCAAGACCACGGTCGTGCGCTCGATCCTCGATGCCGCCGGCGAGGACCGCATCGCCCTCATCGAGCAGGACAGCTATTACCGTGACGTCGATTGGCGCAGCGAGGCCGATCTGCTCGCCCACAACTTCGACCACCCTCAGGCGCTCGACAACGATCTCCTCGTCGCCCATCTCGCCGCGCTCAAGGCCGGCCACCCGGTGGAGGTGCCGATCTACGACTTCGTCCGCCACCGCCGCACCGCCCGCACCCGCCGGGTGATGCCGCTGCCGGTCATCCTGGTCGAGGGCATCCTGATCTTCGTCGAGCCCAGCCTGCGTGAGTTGCTCGACTTCAAGATCTACGTCGACACCGACGCCGACCTGCGGCTGATCCGCCGTCTTGGCCGCGACATGTCCGAGCGCGGGCGCAGCGTCGCCGACGTCCTGCGGCAATACCTCGAGACCGTCCGCCCGATGCACCTCGAGTTCGTGGAACCCTCCAAGCGCTGGGCCGACGTCATCATCCCCGAAGGCGGCGAGAACCGGGTGGCGCTCGAGATGGTGGTGGCGCGCGTGGAGAAGCTGCTCCATGGGCGGTGAACTGAGCGCGCCGGAACCACGGGACGCGGAGATCTGGTGGCCGCGCCGCTAGTGCTGCCCACGTACCTGCTGCGGGTGCGCGCCCGTTTCGAGGCGGCGCATCACCTCACCTCCTATCGGGGCGCCGCCGAGCCGGTCCATGGCCATTCGTGGCAGGTCGAGGCGGTGCTCGCCGCCGGCGACCTGGACGGCGAAGGGATGGCCGCCGATTTCGTCGCGGTGCAGGCCGCTCTGCGCGAGGTCGCAGCCGGGCTCGACCACCGCGACATCAACGGCATCCCGCCGTTCGATCGGCTCAGCCCGACCACCGAGCGCATCGCCGCGTGGTTCTTCGCCCGCTTGCAAGAGCGCCTGCCCGAGGCGCCGGCAACCCTGGTCGAGGTCACGGTCTGGGAGGGCCCGGACTGCTCGGCGTCCTATCGTCCCGGTCCGGCTTGACAGCGGCCCGCGCCCTCACTAACGTCTGTCCACGCCATGAAAAAAACCTACTTGCTCGCGCTCGTTGCAGCTCTGTCGTGGTGCGCGGTGGGATGTCATCGCAAGGCCCCGAACGCCGGGGGCCTCGAGGTGCAGCCGCGATCCATCACGCTGCCCTATCCCCGCCTGGTGACCGTACGCCTGTCCTGGACGCCGGCCGCGAGCGCGGGCGGCGAGGACAGCCCGTCCGAGCCGCAGGTCTTCCTCCATCTGCTGGGCCCCAAGGGCCAGGTGCTGCGGACCTTCGATCATCCGTTTCCTCAGCATTGGGTCGCGGGCACGCCAGTCAGCTATGACGTGAAGCTGTACCAATCCGCGCTGGCGCCGCCGCTCGACCCCGGCAAGTACCGGCTCACCGTCGGCCTCTACGACCAAGGCGGCAGGCGCTGGGCGCTCGAAGGGCTGGGCGAGCCGATCGCGCGCCAGGAGTACCTGGCGGCCGAGGTCCAGGTGCCGCCGCAGGCGGCAGGCCCCCGCCTCGAGTTCTCCCCATCCTGGTTGGCGCTCGCGGCCGGCTCCGACAAGCAGGTGGTGGCGCGCCGCTGGTTGGCGGACCAGCCGGGTGAGATCCGGGTAGAGGCCATTCCCGGACCCGGGACGCTGTGGCTGAGCTTCCGCATCCCGCCGGGAGACGGCAGCACCGAGAAGCTGGTCTATCACGACGCCGCCACCAACACCCCATCCGTCGTCGTCCGCGGCACCTGCGGCGCGGTCGAGACGGGGATCTCGGGCCCCGGTCCGCACGAGGTCGAGATGCCCATCGAGGCCGCGGGAACCGATGCCGTCTGCCGGATCTCGCTGGTCCCGAACTTCCACATCCTGTCGCCAGGGCAGCCGCCGATCCGCTCGGTGTCGCTCGAGAACGCGTCCTTCAGCGAAGGCGCCGCCCGCGGCCCCTCGCCCGCCGGTGCGCCCGCTGGTGCTCCAGAATCGGCCGGGACTGCCGCCCCTCCGGCTACGCCGCCGCCGCACGCGCCATGAAGCACGGCTTCGGCAGCATCCTAAGGGGCGAGCAGGAGGCTTACCTCGAGAGGCTGCTGCCTCCCCGCGAGCCGCTGCTGCGCGAGATGGAGGAGCTGGCGGCGCGCGAGGACGTCCCCATCTCGGACCCCGAGGTGGCCCGCTTGCTCACCATCCTGGCCCGCGCCACCGGCGCGCGCCTGATGCTCGAGATCGGCACGGCGATCGGCTACGTGACGCTGTGCCTGGCCCGCGCCGCGCCGCAGGCGCGGGTGGTGTCGATCGACAACGATCCGCGGCGGCTCGCCAGCGCTCGGGCCTACCTCGAGCGGGCAGGCGTCGCCGGCCGCGTCGAGCTGCTGGAAGGGGCGGCGCTCGAGCTGCTGCCGCGCCTCGAGGGGCCGTTCGATCTGGTCTACATCGACGCCGTCAAGACCGAGTACCGCCGCTACCTCGA
>DASZHY010000075.1:0-14354 GCA_035949675.1 Thermoanaerobaculia bacterium | reverse complement strand
GCCGCCTGCAACCACTCGCAGCAGAGTGTCTGCCACGCGACCTTCGGGAGCTGAAGCCGAAGCCCGTGGCGAACCCCCTCCCGCGCGGTGCGCGCGGGAGAGCTGATAGCGCCGCCGCCGGACGGGCGGTGGCGCCCTGTTTGAAAAGCCACTCAGCAGGCGGGGCGGCGGATCTCGTGCAGGAAGCCTACCCGAGGACTCAGCACTCGATTTCCGCCAGCGCCAGGGCGGTTAGCAGCAGCACTGGCCGACTCTGGCCGTGCCCGTGTTCGTGTTGCATGGGTTCGTGCACGCCGCCTTCGAGCACGGCAGCGTGGTGAGCGCGGCGGCGACCGCCCCCATCTCGTGCCTGGCCAAGGAAGACAGGGTCTCCTTGGAGAGGCGAAGCCGGGGAAGCGTCTTCTTTCGCATGGCGACCTCCTCATTCCCCACCCCGGCGGGAGCGCCGGTCGTGGGCCTCATACCGTCACGCACGACCGCATCACCGCGCGGCGGCGCGTGGCGGCGCCCTAACACTAATAGGTGCGTGGCTCGGCGGCAGACGGGGCGGGAAGCGCCTGTCCGCTCCCACCGGTCCCGCCGGTCGTGCTCGAACGGCGGTCGTCCTTACCGGTCCGGCGCTCACCTTTGAGGGTATGGAGCCGGCCCCGGCTCTCGACAAACGGAAAGGAGAGACCCCATGACGACCCTGCACCGGACCCGCATCGCGACATTGGCGCTGCTCGCTCTCGGAGTTAGCGTTCCGCCGGCGGCGGCCGACCCGCCGCCCGCCGGTGGCGGTTTCGCCGGCACCTATCTCGCGTCGCTGCCGACGCGCGCGGAAATCCTCCAGCTCCACGCCGACGGCACGGCGTCGATCACCCTCTCGGACGAGGTCACGCAGGGCGCCGGGGGGTTTACCTTCAGCGACAGCTTCGGCTCCTGGAAGGTCGCCGGGCCGCTGCGGCTGACGGCGCGCTTCCTCAACCTCAACTTCGACGTGACGCAGCCGGCGGCGACCTTCTCGGGCACCGCGGTCGTCGACTACACGTACCAGTTCTCGGCCGACCGCCGCACCATCGCCGCGAGCTGCAGCGGCCGCATCTTCTCGCCGGGGCAGGACCCGTTCGATCCGCGCTCGACCCCCGTCGTCGAGTTCGATTGCAGCTACCTCAACGGCCACCCCTACCAGCGCATGCCGCTCGACCAGACCGGAGGATAGGGCAGGAGGGCGGCGCACCGGCTCGGGGCGAGCCGGCCGAGGCCGACAGTTTCACGTGCCACGAGACCTCGCTCTTCGGCGCCCCTCCCGCGATCGTTGGAGCTCGCACCCGAGCGGAGTCACTGAGCGCTGGGCTCGGTGCTGCCGACGTAACGGCAGGCCGCGAGACCGCGGGGCGCGCGAAGGGTCCGCTCGGGAGCGCTGCTCGCTGTCCGCTCAGGAGCGCCGGGAGCGCTGCGAGTGTCGCGCCCGGGAGCGCTGGTTGCCGCCTGGCAGTAGCCCTGGAAGCCGCAGGGTCTCGTTGCCGAGAGTGTTTCGCTTGTCCTTTTTCATCGCCAGATCCTGCGGGGGGTCAGCGACAGGTATGGCAGTTGTTGCACAGGCAGGCCTCCCAGACGTCGACGCAGTTGCTGAGGCAATCCTGATTGCCGTTGCACCCCTTATTGCAGGCCGTCAAGGCGGTGTTGCAGGTCCCTGCGCAGGTCAACGGCTGCGGCTGGGGTAGCAGCTGGGGAGCGAGGTTCGGCGAGATCTGGTTGGCTGGATCGCTCAGGGTGGCAAGGCTCGCTTGCACCGTGGCATCAGCGCACGTCGCGGCGGCGGGGACAGCGGCGCCGTGGAGGCTGGGGGCGATGCAGAGCAGAGCCAGAACGCCAAGGATTAGGTGGAGGCGGGTCTTCATCGGGAGTCTCCGTGTCTTTTCGATCGTGGGCGTACGATTCCGCGCACAACACTAGTCTGTGCTGCTTGCCGTATCGGCGTGGACAAGGCGGCGGGAGGCGTGCCGGCGATGGCGGGAACGACCTGCGAGCGTGCAAGCGATGGCAGGAGCGACCTGCGGGCGCGCCGGCCCGGCGGGAGCGACCTGCGGGGAGTGCCGGCAATGGCGGGAGCGCGCGCCCCGCGCCGGCTCGAATTACCCGCGGTCGATATCGGTCGGATGGTTCTGGCGCACGACCGTATTCCGATGAATGGACACGCGGCCAGGATCGCCATCGACAAAGATTCCGCCGCCGTGCCCCCGCGGGCTGCCATTGCCCATGATGACACTTCCGCCAAGCTGGCAACCGAGAGGTGCGTGGAAGTAAATTCCGGCGCCGGCGCACACCGTCGCGTAGAGAGCGTTGTCGGTGACGCGGCTGCGCCACATGCGCAGCGTGCTGCGCTCGCACCAGATGCCGCCGCCATGGGCGCTGCCCATCGCGTACACCGCATTCGCCTGAACATTGCCGCCGGCGATTTCGATGCGGCAATCCTGAAAGTAGAGGCCGCCGCCACCGGCGGTCATTGCGACAGTGCCGCTGTTCACGATGTTCCCAGTGATGGTGGACTTCTGGATTCGCACCCTGGAGCCTCGACACAGCATGCCGGCGCCGCAGGGTTCGTCGGCACTCTCGCCGACGTGATTGCCGGCGACCACGCACTCCTGCAGGCTGAGAGACGAATTCACCACCAGGAGGCCGCGTCTACAAGCATTGGAACGGACCTCGATGCCGCTCAGATGTAGCGTTGACCGCTCGATGCGCAGCACCTCCGCCCCGCTGCCGCCGTCGCCGCTGATGGTGACGCCTCGCCTGGACAAGCGGGTGCTCTGAAGTACGACGTATGGTTTGTCGATGATGCGCAGGGTCTCGGCATACAACTCCGGCGCGACCAGGATCGTGGCGGGACCGCTGGCCGCGTCAAGCGCCGCTTGAATCGTGGGAAACTGCTGCGGGACGAGGAGTATCTCGTGTACGGTGGTTGCTGGCACCGGCGGCATCATAACCGAACGGATGCGGCTTCAAACCACGTGCATCGAGCGCGTGGCGCCGGCGGTGGCTCCGGCGCTACTCCGCCTTCATCGACGCCAGCGGGTCCACGCTCGCCGCCTCGCGCGGCGTTGCAGACAATCGGCCCCTCGTTCAAGCCGAGAACTCTAGCTCGCGGTCGACGGCCGACGCGCCGCCGCATGACGCAATGCACCGGGAACCCGAGCTCCGCCGCCACCTCCCGGTCGACCGCCGCGGTGCTTGGAGCAGGGCTACGGCAGAACCTCGCAGCCGTTGCCACGTACAACCAGTAGCTGGGGCATGCCGTGGTGCAGGTTGCCTGGCTGGTCGGGCTGGTGCGGCAGGGAGCCGCTGGTGGTTCGCCGCTGGATGGTGGAGCTGGCAGCTGCGAGCTGAGGCGAGCGACGCAAGCGCGATGCAGGCGCAGCGGCAGGCCACGACTGCCGGCGTCAGCTGGTTGGCATTGGTCTCGCGCCGCCCCAAAGAACCGCTGGCAAGAATGGAGGAGGTATGATCGTCAATAAAGTGGCAGTTGTGCTGTTGGTCGCGCTTTGCGCGGCACCTTCGATCAATGCCGCCGCGGCGGATGATCCCGCTAAATCCATGCAGAAGACGGCGGCGGCCCAGGCGCTTCCTGCTGCGGGGACATACGAGATCGATCCGGACCACAGCTTCGCGTACTTCGGCGCTCGTCACCATGTGGTCGGGCTGGTGCGCGGCAGGTTCGACAAGGTTACGGGAACCATCACCGTATCGCCGGACCTGGCCGCCTGCAATGTCGACGTGACGATCGACCCTGCCAGCGTCAGCACGCAGGTCAGAGAGCGCGACGAGGACCTTCGCGGGCCCGCCTACTTCGAGGTGAAGAGTTTCCCGACCATGACGTACCACGGCCGCGGCATCCGCCGTGTGTCCGGAACTTCCTGGACGATGGACGGCTCCCTGACCATTCACGGTGTGACGAGGGTCGTGCCGCTGACCTTCACCTACAACGGGTCTTTTTCCGATGTCAAGCCCGGCAAGCCGGCCCGCGTGGCGTTCCATGGGTCCGCGGGGGCGAAGCGCGCCGATTTCGGCATGGGAGCGCGCGATAAGGGAGAAGTCGCCGTGTCGCCGGCACCGGACGTCGAGATCGAAATCGACGTGGAAGCAGACGCAAGAGTCGCAGCTCATTGACGCGAGCGCCAGGCCAAGCTCCGGCGAGGTCCGGGCCGGCCCGGGCCTGCCCGGTGAAATACTTCGCGTGCTTTTGCGTAATAGGAGGCAGACTCCCCACGGTGGAGGACCCATGACCTCGCTCAGCAAGAACGCCAGAGTCGCAGGGCTGCTCTACATCCTGGCCTCGGTGTTTAGCCTCGTGCGCTTCATCTACATCCCCAGCGCCTTGATCGTGCACGGGAACGCGGCGGCGACGGCCGGCAATATCGCCTCGCACGAGTTGCTCTTCCGCGTGGGCATCGTCTGCTACCTGCTCGGCAGCGCTCTCTGGATCTTGGTCCCGCTGGCTCTTTACCGGCTGCTCAACGCGGTTGACCAGGAGCTCGCCGTGCTGATGGTGATTCTGGGCAGCCTGATGCAAGTGCCCATATTCTTCATCAACTCGGCGACCGACGCGGCCGCCCTGCTGTTCGCTCGCGGCGCCGATTTCCTATCGGTGTTCGACAAGGCGCAGCGCGAGGCCTTCACCATGCTGTCTCTCAACCTGCATCACCAGCTCGACCTGGCCAACGCGATCTTCTGGGGCCTGTGGCTCCTCCCATTCGGCCTACTGCTGTACCGATCGCGCTTCCTGCCTCGCCTCCTCGGCGTCTGGCTGATGCTGGGGTGCTTCGCCTGGTTGGCGTTCAGCCTCACCGGCTTCCTGTTCCCGGGGCACGAGGAGCAGGCCTTGACCATGGGTCAACCCGTGGCGTTGGGAGAGGTGGCGACCATGCTGTGGCTCGTGATCATGGGCGCCAAGGAGCGGCACTCGACGGCGGCAACGCCCTGAAGACCCGGCCGGCGGCGCGCGCGCGGGCTCAGGTCGCGCTGGCAATGACCGAGTCGAGGTAGGCTAGAACCACGACATCGCGGGATGCGCGCCCGCCGCGCTCCCCGCCGCGTGACGGCAACCGAAACCGTGGAGGCCCCAAGGACCGTGTACGCTCGTGGTTTCGCCGCGGCAGGGTGCCCGCTGATCGGGGCGCTGCTCCTCGCCGGCTGCACGGCGGTGAAGGTGCGGCCGTACGACCCGCTGCAGCTGGCGCGGCAGCGCCACGCCGACGCGCTGCGCGGCGGCGGCGCGAGCAGCGCCACGCGCGAGTCGCTGCGCATCCTCGGCCTTCCCGAGACAGCCTGCTGGCTCGAGCCGCGGCCCTGTCTGGAGAGAATCGGGGCCGGCCAAGGCCTCGACGACGAGCGGCGCCTGTCGGCCATCGCGGAGCTCTGGCTGGGCGAGGCGCTGGCGCACGACCCGCCCCGAGCGGGCGAGCGCAACTCCACCCTGGATGCGTATCTCGAGTCGGCGCGGGCGAGTTACGCCTATCTCTTTTTCACTCGCCGCAGCGTCGGCGAGCGCGCGCTCGAGGACCGCCAGGATCAGGTGCGGGATTTCTTCAACCACGCCACCGAGCGGGTCGCCACCCTCCTCTTCGCGGAAGCGAAGCAGCGGGGAACGCTGGACGAGGCGCACGCGGGGCTCACGGTCCTCACCGACGCGTGGGCCATTCACCGCGGCCTGGTCGACGTGCCGCTGCCAGCCGGCCGGCCGCTGGTCGACCTGGTCGCCGCCCCGCGGCTCAGCTTCGCCGGCATCCGCAACGTCTACCGCCGCGACGGCTTCGGGGCCGAGCTCGTCGCCGTGGCGGCGGAGCGACCGCCCGGAGCCGCGGAGGAGACCCTCGCCAGCAAGGAGATCGGCTACGTCGCCGTCTCGGCCGTGCTGCGCTTCCCCGGCTCCTCGCTCGACGAGGTGATGGCGGCACGCGAGGCGACCATCGAGGCCTATGGCTCGGCGTCGCACGAGAGCATCTCGCTGTACGGTACGGAGGTGCGCCTCGCCGCCGACTTCACCGCTCCCTACGCGCTCTGGCTGAACCACTCGGGCTTCCGGCGCCAGGTGGCCCGCGTGCTCACGCGATCGAGCGAGGAGCTGTTCGAGCCGCGGGTCTTCCTCATGCAGCCTTACGATCCCAACCGGGTGACGGTGGTCCTGATCCACGGCCTGGCGAGCAGTCCGGACGCCTGGATCAACCTCGCCAACGAGCTGACAGGCGACGAGGAGATCCGCCGCAACTACCAGGTGTGGCAGGTCTTCTACCGCTCCGGCTTGTCGCTCCCGTACAACACACGCACCATCCGCGCCGCGCTGGCGCAGACCCTGGACCTCTTCGACCCCGGACGGACGGCGCGGGCGAGCCGCCGCATGGTGCTCGTCGGCCACAGCGTTGGCGGCGTCATCGCGCGCCTGCTGGTGCTCGACGGCGGCGACGCCCTGTGGCGCATGCTGCTCGGGCACGCGCCGAGCGCCGAGGAGCGGCAGCGGTTGGCGGTCGCAGCGCCCTACCTCGATCTGGTGCCGATGCCGGAAGTCGGCCGCGCCGTGTTCCTCGCCAGCCCGCACCATGGCTCGCCGCGGGCCCGCGGCTTGCTCGGGCGGCTCACGTCGCCATTCATCAAGTCGCCGCCGTCGCTGGTCGCCAAGGCCAAGGAGATCGCCGATCTGCTCGAGCCCTTGGCGCCCGCGGGCGCCGCCATGGTGCGCACCGCGCCGGGCGCGATCGAGGTCCTCAACGGCCGGGACACCTACCTCGCGGCGACGGAGACGCGACCCATCGCGAGCTGGGTGGAGTACCACTCGATCATCGCCTGCGCCCGGCCCACGCCGTCGCTGCGCGACTGCACCGACGGTCTCGTGCCTTATACCAGCGCCCATCTCGACGGCGCCGCCTCCGAGCTGACCTTGCGCTCCCGCCACGCCGTGCAAAAGACGCCAGCGGCCATTCTCGAGCTGCGGCGCATTCTCCATCTGCACCTGCGCGGCGAGCGCGAGCAGCCTCAGGCAAAGCGATAGAGTCGGCGGGCAGTGATGTCCGATCTCCTCGCCGCCCGCCTGCAGATGGCATGGTCGCTGGGGTTCCACATCGTCTTCGCGGCGATCGGCGTCGCACTGCCGGTGATGATGGTGATCGCCGAGTGGCGGTGGCAGCGCACCCGCGACCCGGTGTTCCTCGAGCTCGCCAAGCGGTGGGCGAAGGGCTCGGCGATCCTGTTTGCCGTGGGTGCGGTCTCGGGCACCGCGCTTTCGTTCGAGCTGGGGCTGCTCTGGCCTCGCTTCATGGCGCTCGCCGGCCCGCTCATCGGAGTGCCGTTCTCACTCGAAGGCCTCGGCTTCTTCACCGAGGCGATCTTCCTCGGCGTCTACCTCTACGGTTGGGAGCGCATCTCCCCTCGCATGCACCTGATCGCCGGAGCAGCGGTGGCGATCAGCGCCGCCGCCGGAACCGTGTTCGTCATCATGGTCAACGCCTGGATGAACACGCCGCTCGGATTCACGGTCGCGAACGGCAAGCTGATCGCGATCGATCCGATCCGAGCGATGGGGAGCGCGGCCGCCTTGCCGCAGGCGTTGCACATGCTCCTCGCGGCCTACGCATCCACCGGCCTGGCGGTCGCCGGCATGCATGCCTGGTTGCTGCGCCGGGATGCCCGATCGCGCTTCCACCGCTACGCGCTGGCGGTGGCGCTCTGCGTCGGGGCGCCGGCGGCCCTGTTGCAACCGCTGTCGGGTGACCTCAGTGCGCGGCTGGTCGCGCGCACGCAGCCGGTGAAGCTGGCGGCGCTGGAAGGGCAGTTCCAAACCACGCGCGGGGCGCCCTTGCGCATCGGCGGCTTGCCGGACGCGACGGCGCGCGAGACCAGGTGGGCGATCGAGATCCCGCGGGGACTGTCCCTGCTCGCCTTCCACGACCCCGACGCCGAGGTCATGGGGCTCGATGCCTTCCCCGAGAAGGATTGGCCCCCGGTCGCGGTGGTCCACGTCGCCTTCCAGTTGATGATCGTCCTGGGCTCGGCGATGGCGGCAGTGAGCGCGTGGGCGGGATGGGTCGCCTGGCGGCGGCACACCCTGGCCGGCCATCGCTCGCTGCTCCTGGCGCTTGCCGTCGTCACGCCGTTCGGGTTCGTGGCGACGCAGGCCGGGTGGGCGGTAACCGAAGTCGGCCGCCAGCCGTGGGTCGTGCAGGGGCTGCTGCGCACCGCCGACGCCGTGACCGTCATGCCGCACCTGTGGGCGCCGTTCAGCGTCTTCGGGCTGCTCTACCTCGGACTGGCCGCGGTCGTCGCGGTGCTGATCGCCGGCCTGGTGCGGGAAGGGGCCACTAGTGGCCCGCTCGGTTAATTCGCATGCCAATCGCGCCGCAATCCGCGTTCCTGGCAAGGCGCCGCCGACGCAGGCATAGTTGAACTTATGTCGAGGAGGCGGCCGCCGCCACCAGCCATGGCGGCACTCCCGGCAGGTCGCAACGCAGCCAGGGACGCGGAGGGCAAGCGAGTGGTATGCGAATTAACCGAGCGGGACACTAAGCCGTCATGAGCGCGATCCTGGATTTCGGGCTCCCCGAGGTGACAGCCGTCGTCACGTTGCTGATGCTCAATGCCTACGTGCTCACCGGCGGCGCCGATTTCGGCGGCGGCGTCTGGGACCTGTTCGCGCGCGGGCCCCGCCGCGGCGAGCAGCGGCAGCTCATCGCGGAAGCCATCGGCCCGATCTGGGAGGCCAACCACGTCTGGCTTGTCGTGGTCGTGGTGATGCTGTTCGGGGCCTTCCCTCCCGTGTTTTCACTCCTCGGGATCGTCCTCCACATCCCGCTCACCGCGATGCTGGTCGGCATCGTGCTGCGCGGCTGCGCCTTCGTCTTCCGCAAGTATGGGACCGTTCGCCGCTGGGAGCGGCACTGGGGCCGCATGTTCGCGAGCGCCAGCCTGATCACGCCGGTGCTGCTCGGCGTCTGCGTCGGCGCGGTGGCAGGAGGGGCCGTGGGACGCGCCGCCGCCCTTCTGCCCGCGGGCCCCGGCGCTCGCGCCATACCGTCCTTCGTGCAGGTCTTCGTCGCGCCGTGGCTGGCGCTCTTCCCGATGGTCGTCGGCATCCTCGCGCTGGCGCTCTTCGCGTTCCTTGCCGCGGTCTATCTCACGCTCGCGGCGCCCACCGCTGCGCTCCGCCATGACTTCCGACGGTACGCGTACGGCGCCGCCGTCGTCGCCTTCGGCGCCGCCCTTGGAGGGCTGCTGCTTGCCCCGGGCGAGGCCTCACGGCTCGGCGCCGGACTGGCTTCTACGGCCGCGGCGCTGGCGCTCCGGGCCGCCATTGCCGTGGCCGGCCTCGCGGCGCTGCTCGCATTGCGGTCGGAATGGTGGTGCGCCGCCCGCATCGCGGCGGCGGCGCTGGTGTCCTTGATCCTATGGGATTGGGCCCTGGCGCAGTATCCCTATCTGGTGCCCTTCACCCTCACCATCTGCGAGGCCGCCGCGCCCCGCATCACCTTGCAGCTGCTGCTCGGCGGCCTCGCCGGCGGCTCGTTGCTGGTGATTCCCGCGCTGGCTTACCTCTTCCGCACCTTCTCGGGGTCAGGCGCCGCCCGCGCGGACGTCAGGCGTGCGGGGAGCTGAGGAGCAGAGCGTTCCGTATGATTCGTGAGCTTCGGCTCTGCGGCGCGAACCGTGGATCAACGGGAACAGCGCCTGCTTCCAGGCGGCGAACCCATAGAGACGCCTGAGGCTTCGCAGGGGATCCTGCGACCGCGACAGACGCCGCAGCAGCAAACGGTAGCCGAGCCTTCCCAGACGATCGAAGAAAAAACGATTTACCAAGCTGGTGCGCAGCTGATTGCCGATGGTCTCCTCCCATCGCCGGTGGACGGCACGCCGTGCGGCGTCGAGAGCGAGGCGGGCGGCGTGCTGCCCGGAGAGGATTGCATAGCGGATGCCGAAACCCCAGAGGGCGTCTTGAACGCCGGCCGCCTCCCCTGCATGGAGGGCTGGCTCCGAGGCGGCGCGCGGCTGCCACCTGACCATGCCAACGCCGCCAAATCGCCGCGAGTTGTGCATCGAGAAACGAAGCCTCTGGTAAAAGAACTCGGCGGTCCGCTCCAGGTAGGCGGCATGATTGGCAAAGTCTCGAAACAGACAGGTGGCGAGAGTGGCTCGTCCGCCATGGACCAGTAGATAGCCATAGCCGCGGGGCGCCAGCCGGTCGTCCAGCACGGCGAAACTGCCATCCGCCAGGTCGGTTTCGAAAAGATATCCGACGGCGAGGACGTCGGCACGGTGCGGACCGCTGGCGACGACGGCGCCGGCGGGAGGCTCGCGAACCGGTTCGCCAAAGCGGATCTCGGCGCCGGCGGCGAGCGCCTGCTGCTTGAGGGAATGGTCCAGGGTCCCCGGCGCTGGCCCCCGAGTGATCAAATAGTAAAAAGGTTGTGCAGACCGAAAGACGTGCTCCCGCCCGTCGGGGCCGTAGCAAACCTGCTCCGTCAAGGGAATGGCCTTGAACGTCGGCTCGATGCCGAGACCGGCGAGCTCCTCGAGGACGTCGCCGGCGCCCGACCAGTTCTCGAGCCCCTGGAAATCGCCATGAAACCTGCAGCCGACGTCGCGGTGGCGCTCGAAGACGACAACCCTGCGGCCGGCCTTGCGGCCGAGAATGGCGGCCGCCAGCCCCGCGGGGCCGGCGCCGATGACCTGCAAGGGGCCAGGCAGCTCGCTCGACATTGGCTGGCGTAGAGAGTAGGGGGGCCGAGCACTTCGAGTCAATCAGGTTCTTCCTCCGCGCGGCGACAATCCCCGTCCCAATCTCCTGCACCTCTGTTTCCACATCCTGTTCGTCGTCAACCTTCTCCTCGTTCTGGCGATCCGCTTCGGCACCCGCTGAGCAGCACCGCGGCCGGCGCGGCAGGCGAGCCCGCGAACCCGGGGAGCCGGGCGTGCCCCACCGACCCCGCCGCCCCCGCCAGCGGCTTGCACCTCTCCGAGCCGTGGAGGAGAATGCCGTTACTCTTCTGTCGTAACGGCACCGCGGCATGCTCGACACCCTTCCTCAGCAAAAGACCCTGCCTCACAGCGAGGAGTCGGAGCGGGCGGTGCTGGGGGGCATCCTGCTCGACCCGGCGGTGCTGCCGACGATCGCCGGGCGCCTGCGGCCCGACGACTTCTACCTCGATCGGCACCGGGTGCTGTACGAGGCGATGCTCGACCTGCAGGAGGCCCGGGTCGGCATCGATCTGCGCACCGTCCAGGCCAAGCTCGAGCAGCAGCTGAAGTTCGACGGCGTGGGGGGGCTCGCCTACCTGGCGGGGCTCGACCTCGACCTGCCCGACATCGGCCGCATCGACGCCTACGTCGAGATCGTGAAAGAGCGCTCGGTCCGCCGGCGGTTGATCGTGGCCGCCGGCCAGATCGTCCGCGACTGCCTGGACGGCGGCGTCGACGCGCGGGAGGCGCTCGGCCACGCCGAGCAGGCCATCCTGGGGCTGGGCGAGGAGGCGGTGCAGCGGGGCTTCGTGCCCCTCGCCAACGTCTTCCACGAGACCCTCGAAGAGCTCGAGGAGCGGCCGGGCAGCCTGCTCACCGGCGTCCCCACCGGCTTCATCGACCTCGACCGCATCAGCCACGGCCTCAACCGCGGCAACCTGATCATCATCGCCGGCCGCCCCGGGATGGGGAAGACCAGCTTTGCCCTGAACGTCGCGCAGCACGTGGCCATCCGCGAGCGGCGCACGGTCGGCATCTTCTCGCTCGAGATGGGGCAGCAGGAGCTCGCCCTGCGCATCCTCTGCTCGGAGGCCGACATCTCCTTCAGCCGGCTGCGCGCCGGCCGGGTGTCGCAGAAGGAGTGGACGCGCATCATCCAGACGGTGCGCGCCAACAGCGACTCTCCCCTCTACATCGACGATTCGGCCAACCCGTCCCTGCTCGAGGTGGCCTCCAAGGCACGGCGCCTCAAGGCGGAGAAGGGCCTGGCCCTCCTCGTCCTCGACTACCTGCAGCTGATGCAGGCCGGCGGCAGGTACGAGAACCGCCAGCTCGAGATCGCCGCCATCAGCCGCGGCCTCAAGCAGCTCGCCAAGGAGCTCGACATCCCGGTGATCGCCCTCTCGCAGCTCTCCCGCCAGCCCGAGCGCCGCGGCAGCGACCACCGCCCGCAGCTCGCCGACCTGCGCGAGAGCGGTTGTCTCACGGGCGATACGCGGGTCACCCTCGCGGACACGGGTGCCAGGGTTCCAATCGGCGAGCTCGCCGGCCGCCAGGGCTTCGCGGTCTGGGCGCTCGACCCGGCGACGCTCAAGGTCCGGTCCGCGGTCGTCTCCCACGCGTTTGCCACCGGCCGTAAGGCCGTTTTTCGCCTCACGACCCGGCTGGGTCGCAGTCTGCGTGCCACGGCCAACCACCGCTTCCTGACCGGCCAGGGCTGGAAGAGGCTCGACGAGCTGGCGCCAGGCCGGCACATCGCCCTACCGCGCCACCTGCCTGCCGGCGGACAGCAGAGCCTCGCGGGACTGACGCGGTCGGCACAGGTAGCAACTGGCGTGAGCCAGCGGCTGCTCTATGCACGGATCGGCAACGCCTATGGCGGCACGACGCTCTTCAAGCAGAACCTGAGCCGGGAGCGGGCACTCAGGGTCGCGGCGGCGGTGGGAAGCGAGGCGCTGCGCCTCCTCGCGGAGAGCGACATCTACTGGGACCAGGTGGTCGGGATCGAGGCCGACGGAGTAGAAGAGGTCTTCGACCTCACGGTCCCTGGCGCCGAGAACTTCGTCGCCGAGGATGTCTTCGTCCATAACTCCATCGAGCAGGACGCGGACCTGGTGGCTTTCATCTACCGCGACGAGATCTACAACCCCAGCGACGAGAACAAGGGGCTGGCGGAGCTGATCATCGCCAAGCACCGCAACGGCGAGACCGGGACGGTGGAGCTGGTCTTCCTCGGCGACACCACCAGCTTCCGCAACCTCGACCGCCATGGCGGACCGCCGGCGGCGCCTTTCTGAGCCCTCCGCCGCGCCCCTCCGGCACGGCATCCCAGCTGGCGGCAAGACGACGGCCAGGACGATCGTGACCTTGGAAACTGTTTACGGGTGAAGTAGTCTGTGCAGCAGTCTGTGAGGTCGGGCTCGGCGGGCCGACCGGAGGGGTTGCGGGTGCCTTGCCGGGCGCCCGGAGGAGGCCGCCAGGACCGTGGAAGCCCGGACGATGACCAAGAGCGGGACCCGGGCGACTCCCCCCTCGACGGCCGAAGGCGGCGAGGGCGGGACGGGCACCGATCGCGGCAATCGCAGCATGGGATCGCTCGTGCCGGCGCCCGTGGAGCGCTTCCTGCTCCAGATGGGCAGGTTCTTCGACATGCTGGGGCGCGTCTTCGCCTGGACGCCGCGGCCGCCCTATGACTGGCGGGAGCTGACGCGCCAGATGGTCAAGGTGGGAGTCAGCTCGACCCCGGTGGTGCTGCTGACCGCGCTCTTCACCGGCATGGTCCTGGCGCTGCAAACCTTCACCGTCCTCAAGCGCTTCAATGCCGAGAGCTACGTCGGCTCGCTGGTGGCCCTGTCGATGGTGCGGGAGCTGGCCGCGGTGCTCTCCAGCCTGATCGTGGCCGGCCGCGCCGGCTCCGCGATGGGCGCCGAGCTCGGCACCATGCGGGTCACCGAACAGATCGACGCCCTCGAGGTGATGGCGACCGACCCGGTCCACTACCTGGTGGTGCCGCGGGTCTGGGCCACCGTCCTGATGATGCCGCTGCTGGTCGTGCTCTCCGACGGCATCGGCATCTTCGGCGGTTACCTGGTGTCGGTGGTGCTGATGGGCTCCAACCCGGTCAGCTATCTGAGCACCTCGTTCCAGTACATGAACCTCAACGACCTGATGTCGGGCCTGATCAAGGCCGCGGTCTTCGGCCTGCTGCTCGCGACCATCGGCTGCCAGCAGGGCTTCTACACCTCGGGGGGCGCCGAAGGCGTCGGGCGCTCCACCACCTCGGCGGTGGTGCTCGCCAGCATCGCCATCCTGGCGGCGGACTTCTTCCTCACCAAGCTGCTCTTCTGAAACGATCGGACCCACGGATGGCCACCCCCAGTACCTACCCGGCGGCCCCGGCGGAACAGCCCGTTCCCGCCGCGCCGGAACCCCGGATCCAGCTGCGCCGCGTCGTCAAGTTCTTCGGCCGCAAGCGGGTGCTCGAGGGCCTGGACCTGAGCGTCGCCGCCGGACAGTCGATGGTGGTCATCGGCGGGTCGGGCACGGGCAAGAGCGTCACCTTGAAGCACATCATCGGCCTGCTCAAGCCCGACTCCGGCACCGTCGTCGTGGACGGCGTGGCGATCGAGCAGCTCGACGGCCGCGGACTCACC
>DASZHY010000074.1:0-6187 GCA_035949675.1 Thermoanaerobaculia bacterium | reverse complement strand
AGAAACTCTGAGCCTTCGTGCCGCCGTCAGGGCCCATCGACGGCTACGGCTGCTGCAATCAGCTGTGACTCCTCCCACCGCTGCCGAGCCTCGACCTGGACGATCCTGCCGGCGGAGTCGAGCACGAAGGCTTCGATCCGGTGGCGGTTGACCAACCCGGACTCGCCGTAGTTGACTCCGAGCTCGAAGAAAGCCCCCAGGGGCGCCAGGTCTCCTACCGTCCGCAGCAGGCGGTGGTGCTCGCCGGTGCTCGTCCCCCAGCTGCGCGCGTACTGGACCAGCCGCGCTGGCAAGTCGTACGCGGGATCGTAGGTGATCGCTGCCGTCCGGATCGCGTCGCCGAGGCCCGCGGCATGCAGGCGCTGCTGCAACCGGCCGAGCTTGGCGATCGTCAGCGGACACTTGGTCGGATTGTCGCATCGCGTGTAGAAGAACACGACGATGGACGGCCGCCCGATGAAGAAATCGCGGAAGGTCAGCAACTCGCCGGACTGGTCCTGCAAGACGAGCTCGGTCACATCCGCCGGCGCGGACCTGGGCGCATCGACCAACCGACGCGCATGCCCGCGGCGCTCAGCAGCCGCTGTCCGCGCGCCGTCACGGATCGCCGCCATGGCTTCGTCGAGCCGGGCTGCCGTGCGCGGACCAGGCTCCCGCGCTCGCAGCTCCTGCAAGCGCGGCAGTGCCCCCTCCCCCGCCTTGCCCAACCAGCCCAGCGTCCGGATCACCTCCGCCACTGCCGTGGTCGGCTCGCCAATTGAACCGTAGCCGCCGTAACTCTCGAGGCGGACGATGTCGTCGCGCTGCCGGATGTAGAACAATGCCGACAACAGCGGCGCCACGAAGTCGGCGGAAGGCTCGGGATGATTCCTCAGCACGCGCGCCGCGACGGCGGTCAGCCACGCTTCATGCGGGCTCTCCAGCTCCTCGAGGACGAACGGCAGGGCGGCCGTCGGGAGCACGTAGTGCCCCAGCGCGAGCAGCAATGCCCCGCGCATGCGAACGACCGCGGCCGTCCCCACGCCGCTGTAGACCGGATGACGTTCGTCGAGCAGCTCGAGAAAGGACTGGGTGTAGGCGCTGTCACCACGGCCCGCCTCGACGAGTCGGATCACATCTGCCTCGGAGCGCAGGATGGGAGAGGCAGGCACGGTCTCGACCGCGCCGCCGCCGCAGCAATTCCTAGCGGGGGGCAGGCTCACGACGCACTCGGATGAGCGCCCCGATGTGCTTTGCCAGCGCGGATTCATCAGCCGTCAGGGCCGGTGCCGATTCGAGATCCGCGGCCGCCTTCAGCCGCGGCTCCGGGGCGGGCTGCAGCAGCTCCGGGGCAAGGTTGTTGAGCGCCGTCGCCGCCAGCTTGCGGACGGAACTGCTCTGCGACCTGTCCGCGAGCAGCGACCTGAATGCTTCGACCGATCCAGGATCACCGGCGAGGACTTTCATCGCTTGCAGCAGAGCCGCCTCGTCGGGAGGGTTGCCGGCGACCGACCGCGCCACCTCGCGCACGTCGGCGTGTGGATCGCTGCTCAACAGCCGGAGCGCGTGATCGACCGGGACGAGAGCCTGCCCCGGGTCTTTGAGGCCCGCGAGCAGCTTCTCCTGGGTGGGCCGGTCCCCTTCCTGGGTGAGCGTCTCGAGCGCCGCCGTCCGCAAGGCGGGCTCGTCCACGGCACGCCGCAGGGCCTCGAGGAACATGGGACGCCACTCGGGGAAGGTAGGGCTCGAAATAGCGAGCAGCTTGAGGAGCGACAGCGCCGCCAGCCGCACCGCCGGCGCCTCGTTGGGATCGGCGAGCCGCTCGAGCGGTGCCGCGTGTGCGCTGCCCTGGTCCTTCTGGCGGACGACCCGGCCCAGCGCCGCAGCGCGCAACTCCGGCGCGGCCTCGGCGTGGGTCGTCGAGCTGAGGAGTTGGCCGGCGTCTCCTGCACTCTCGAGCTTGGCCTGCGGGCCCCCGGATGCTTCCGCGGTCCGCGCGCGCTCCTGGGCAACCTCTTGTTCGAGCTGCTGCCGGTAGTCCCTGATGCTCATGGAGTGTCCTCGTTCATCAGCTGAGCTCGAACGGAACGGCGTCGTATCCATAGCCGATGCGGGCTGCGGCTGAAGAGTTACCCTGGTAGTCGATTACGCCACGGATCGTCGGCGTTGCCCCGGGTGCAGCCGTGGTGGGCGACGGTTTCAGGGGGCCGCCCGGGGCGAAGTCCGGGCGGGGAGAGGTCGTAACGCCGTTCCAAGGCCAGGTGGAATCGTCGAGGCGGCGGCCGTCTCGGTTCTGACCCTGGTAGACGTTCACGTCGTTGGGATCCGTACGGCGTTTCAGCCATTGCCAGAGCGCCCAGAGTCGATCCACGTTCGCATGCAGCATGAAGAACAGCGGATCCTTCGCGGCGGTGGGAATCTGCGAGAGCGAGCCGACGAAGGAAACGTGCGCAGCGCCGTGCGGCGTTCCTTCCATCTGCGCGAAATCGGTGTAGACGTCGCCGAGCGCGAGGGTCGCGGCCTCGGAGAGCAGGTCAAATCCTGGCGGGCCGGGAGCCTGGCTCGTCTGGGTGTCGAAGAGTGCGCTGCGGCTGATCCCCGGCACGCCGTCCGTGATCCACCCGCTGAGCGGGTGCCCCGAATCGAAAGCGACGTCGCTCGGAGGATCGTCCAACGTCACCTGCGCGGTGGCGCCCATGAAGTTGCTCTGGAATACGGAGGACGCCGGTTGATCGAAGCGCCAGTAATGGAGCGACACCGCGGAATCGATGGCTTGCAAGCCGCGCTCGAAGTCGAGCAGCAGCGTCCTGTGCCATGGCAGGAAGTGCGGCCCGGCATGCTCCTCCGCATTGGCCGCAGCGACATGGATGTCGCGGAAATCCTGATATCGCCCGCTACCGCCCGCGTTGAGCTTCGCCAGGGCTTCGAGAAAACGATCCCGTTCGCGCGGCAGCAACGTGTTCGCATCCTTGCGCAGGCGAACCATCAGCGGCACCGTGAGGGTGTCGCCGTTGCCGGTCGCGATCAGCAGGCAATCGCGATCGTCGACGCTGGGAGCCTGCCATTTTCCGCCCAGTCCAAAATCCACCCAGCTGCCGTCCGCCGGGAGCGTCAACTGGAGTGTCGCGCTGGAAGGTGCTGCAGGGTTGGAGTAGAACACTGCCTGCCCGCCACCGGGTTGCGCAGGCTGGCTGGCCAGAGTGACCGGCAACGGGCCGGCGGCGGGCGTCTGGCGGATCCGGCACGGTGAGGGCGCATAGGCGATGTAGCGTGCCTCCGGCGTCGCGGACCCGTTGATCTCTATCTCCAGCGGCATATGCTGGACCTCCCACATAAGCCTATAGCGTCCATTCCAGGGGGTCAACGCCCAATGACTGGCGCGACCCCGGCGTTGAGCTTCGCCACCTCGCTGCGGGGAGAGGCGCCGAACAGGCGCTTGAACTCGCGGCTGAACTGTGAGGCGCTGCCGTAGCCCACGCGGTAGGCGGCCTGGGCGGCGCCGAGGCCGTCGTGGAGCATCAGGCGCAGGGCCTGGTGCAGCCTGACCGTTTTCAGGTACTGCAGGGGCGACGTGGCCGTCACCGCGCGGAACTGGTGATGGAGCGTCGTCGGGCTCATGCCGGCCTGGCGGGCGAGCGTCGCGACGTCGAGCGGCTCCTCGTAGTGCGTCTGCAGGCGCCGCAGCACGCCGGCGAGGCGCTGGATCCGGCTGTCGGCAAGTGCAACCGCCCGCAGCAGGTCTCCCTGCTCGCCGGTCAAGACGTGATAGAGGATCTCGCGCAACGCCTCGCGCCCCAGGATGCGGGCATCGAGCGGATGTTGAAGGACGCGCAACAGCCGCATGACCGACCCGAGCAGCCGCTCGTCCAGGCGCGAGACGGAGATGCCGCGCCGCGCGCGCTGGCGGAGCGAGCCGTCGCCGCGCTCGCCCATGTCGAAGAGCAGCTCGCCGAGCATCACGGCGTCGACGCCGAGCTTGAGCGCGAGGTAGGGCGCCTCGGGGCTCGCCTCGACGATCTCCCCTTCGATCGGCAACGGCACCGACAGCACGAGGTAGTGCAGGGGATCGTAGGCATACACCATGTCGCCGTGGTAGGCCCGCTTGCTCCCCTGTGCCACGATGCAGATGCTGGGCTGGGTGATGACCGGCCGGCGCGGGCTCGGACGTGTCGCGCGGTTCACCTCGACTCCCGGCACCGCGGTCGGATTCGCCCCTTCGGCCGGAGCAAGGCCTGCGACCAGCGCCACCAGCCGGCGGCGCTCCCCGGCCGCCAGCAACGCTGGTCCCGGAGGAGACTGCCGCGCCTGGGTCGTGACCGTGCTCGGCTCGCTCATCTCGGTAGGATTATGCCAGCCTCGGGCCTCGTCGCGCCGGGCTGGGCCGCGAATCGGCAGGATCAGGCAAGTCCGGTGCAGCTTTGGGTCTTCCCGCCGCGGTCGCTGCCCCATACTCTGGCAGCCATGGACGCAGTCATTCGACGAAGGAGCTGACCGATGCATACACGGAAGCTGGGAAGGGGTGGCCTCGAGGTCTCTGCCGTGGGCCTGGGCTGCATGGGGATGTCGGAGTTCTATGGTCCGAGCGACGAGGCCGCCTCGATCGCGACCCTCCATCGTGCCCTCGACCTCGGCGCCACGTTCTGGGACACGTCGGACATGTACGGCCAGGGGCACAACGAGAGGCTCGTGGGCCGCGCGCTCGCCGGCCGCCGGGACGAGGTGGTGCTCGCCACGAAGTTCGGCGTCCTGCGCGGCGCAGACGGTTCCTTCACCGGCTTCGATGGGCGGCCTGAATACGTGCGGGCGGCCTGCGACGGCAGCCTGGCGCGGCTCGGGGTCGACCACATCGACCTCTACTACCAGCACCGGGTCGATGCCAAGGTGCCGATCGAAGAGACGGTGGGCGCCATGGCCGATCTGGTAGCCGCCGGCAAGGTGCGCCATCTGGGCCTCTCCGAGGCCGGCGCGACAACGCTCCGGCGCGCCGCGGCGGTCCATCCCATCGCCGCGCTGCAATCGGAATACTCGCTATGGACCCGCGACGTCGAGGCCGAGATCCTCCCCACTTGCCGGGTCCTGGGTATCGGCTTCGTCGCCTACAGCCCTCTTGGGCGCGGCTTCCTCTCCGGACGGATCCAGACCCTCGACCATCTCGCCCCGAACGACTACCGCCGGGGCAGCCCGCGCTTCCAGGGCGAGAATCTCGACCGCAACCAGCAGCTCGTCGCGAGGCTCACCGCGCTGGCGGCCGCCAAGGGGGCGACGCCGGCCCAGCTCGCGCTTGCCTGGCTTCTGGCGCAGGGTCGGGACGTCGTCCCCATCCCGGGGACGAGGAGCGTTGCGCGGCTCGCCGAAAACCTCGCCGCGACTACCGTGGCGCTCTCGGCGGACGACGTCGCTCGCATCGACCACGAGCTGCCGGCGGGGCTGGCGGCCGGCGAGCGCTATCCGGCGGCGGCCATGGTCCACATCGATCGTTGACCGGAGGGATGGAAAGGAGCGACCGCATGACGAGATTCACTGCCGGTGTGGATGGCGTAACCTTCGAGTCGTCCGGCGCCCGGCTGCTCGGCGCCTTCTACCGGGGCGCGGGCGAGACGCCCCGTCCCACGGCGGTCCTGCTCCATGGTCTGCCCGGCGTCGAGAAGCATCTGGATCTCGCCTACCGCCTGCGCGACCGCGGCTGGAACTGCCTCTGCTTCCACCCCCGCGGCTCCTGGGGATCCGGGGGGACGTACTCGTACGCCGGCCTGGTCGACGACACCCGCGCGGCCGTCGCCTGGACGCTGGCGCAGGCCGCCGTCGATCCCGACCGGCTGGCCCTGATCGGCGCGAGCCTCGGGGGCCACACCATGCTCCTCTACACGGCCGCCGATCCGCGCGTCCGCGCCCTGGCGGCGCTCTGCCCGGTCATCGATGCCGGGGCTTTCACTTTTCCCGCGGACATGGCGGCTGAGTTCGCGAGCATGTTGCGCGGCGTTTCCGGCGCGGATCTCCTCGCGGAGTGGCCGCGCCTGGAGGCCCTCGACGGACAACTCCGCGCGCTCGCGGCCCGGCCGATCCTGCTCGTCACGGGGGACCGCGACGAGCTCTTTCCGCCCGCTCATTACACTGCCTTCGCCGCGGCGCTTCCCGGCGCCGACTGGGTCCGCCACCCGGACGCCGATCATGCCTTCAGCACCTGCCGCCCCTGGCTGGTCGAGACCGT
>DASZHY010000073.1:0-1594 GCA_035949675.1 Thermoanaerobaculia bacterium | reverse complement strand
GGACCTGAGCACCTTCCGGGTCAACCCCTGGTCCAATCCCGACGGCTCGAAGGTGGCGCGAATGATCTGCGACATCTACATGCCCGACGGCTCGCCGTTCGCGGGCTGCCCGCGGATGACCCTCAAGCGCCAGGTCGAGCGTGCCAGCAAGCATGGCTACACCATGGTGGCGGGGCCCGAGGCCGAGTTCTTCCTCTTCCAGAAGGACGACAAGGGCGAGGTGCTCCTCGAGACCCACGACGTCGGCGGCTATTTCGACCTGACGCCGGTGGACCGCGGCGAGCAGTGCCGCCGCGACATCGTGATCGTGCTCGAGGCGATGGGCTTCGAGGTCGAGGCGGCGCATCACGAGGTGGCTCCCGGGCAGCACGAGATCGACTTCAAGTACGCGGACGCGCTGGCCACCGCCGACAACGTCACCACCTTCCGCTTCGTGGTCAAGAAGGTGGCGCAGGACCACGGCCTGCACGCCACCTTCATGCCCAAGCCGATCTTTGGGGTGAACGGCTCGGGCATGCACGTCCACCAGAGCCTGCTCACCAAGGCAGGCGAAAACGCCTTCTTCGATCCGCAGGCGCAGTGGCAGCTCTCCAAGGTGGCGCTCAGCTACATCGGCGGCATCCTGGATCACGCGGTGGCGTTTTCGGCGGTCACCAACCCGCTGGTCAACTCCTACAAGCGGCTTGTCCCCGGCTACGAGGCGCCGATCAACGTCGCCTGGTCGGAGAAGAACCGCAGCCCGTTGGTCCGGGTGCCAGCCAAGCGTCACATGTCGACCCGCTGCGAGGTGCGCATGCCGGACCCGTCGTGCAACCCCTACCTGGCGTTGGCGGTGATGCTGGCGGCCGGCCTCGACGGCCTCGAGCGCAACCTCGACCCGGGCCCGCCGGTGAACAAGAACATCTTCACCATGAGCGGCCGCGAGAAGCGGCGCCTGCGCATCGCGCAGCTGCCTGCCAACCTCAAGGAGGCGCTCGACGAGCTCGAGCAGGACGCCGTCGTCCGCGACGCGCTCGGCGCCCACATCCTCGAGCACTACCTGCGCGCCAAGCGCCAGGAGTGGGCCGACTACATCTCGCACGTCCACCCCTGGGAGCAGGAGCGCTACCTGTCCGAGTACTGATCCCGCGCGAGTTGCGGGCTTCCGGGAGAGGTGATCTACTAGCGCGCCGTGTTGCCGCGCGAGCCCATTCTGCCCTTCTCCAGGCCGGAGATCGGCGAGGAGGAGATTGCGGAGGTGGTGGCCTGCCTGCGCTCGGGCTGGATCACCACCGGGCCGCGGGCGGCGCGGCTCGAGCAGGAGTTCGCCGCGGCGGTCGGCGCGCGGCATGCCCTGGCGTTCTCCTCCGGCACCGGGGCGCTCCATGCCACGCTGCTCGCGCTGGACCTGCAGGCCGGCGACGAGGTGGTGGTGCCGGCGCTCACCTGGCCGTCGACCGCTAACATGGTGGTGGCGTGCGGCGGCGTGCCGGTGTTCGCCGACATCGACCCCTCGACCTGGAACCTCGACCCGGCGGCGCTCGGCGCGAGGCTCGGCCCGCGGACCCGCCTGGTCATCCCGGTGCACTTCGCCGGGCTGCCCTGCGACCTCGAC
>DASZHY010000072.1:0-3409 GCA_035949675.1 Thermoanaerobaculia bacterium | reverse complement strand
AGCGGCAGCGGCGGCGCCAGCAGGCTGCCGCGCCGAGATCGCCGCCGATCTCAGAGGCGGGCTGGTGGTAGGCGGTGACGGTGATCGACTACTACAGCCGCTACCTGCTGGCGCTGCACCTGTCGGCGGGCTTCGACGCGGCGGCGTTGATCGTCGGCATCGAGCAGGCAAAGGCGGAAGCCGAACGCCTTCACGGGCCGCTGCTGCGGCGACCCACCCTGGTGACGGACAACGGCACGAGCTTCCTGTCGCGGCGCTTCCAGGGTAAGCGTTCCCGGAACCGCACCTTCCACAAGGGCGTTGGATTTGCCAGCCTGATCTGCCAGGAGGTGGGACATGGCAGAGAAGAGGCTGAGCGCGAGGCGGCGTAGTGCAGGCGAATGGCAGGCGGTGCTGTGGAAGCTGGCCGAGAGTGGCGAAGACGTCGACCAGTTCTGTCGCCGGCAGGGAATCTACCCACCGACGCTGCGCTGGTGGCAGTGGCGGCTGAAGGGCCAGGGCCGAAGCCCGGAGCAGCCGCGATCCGCGACAACCGAGTTGGTCATTCCATCTGGCCCGGAGTTCACCGAGCTGCGAGTGGTGTCGGCGCCCGGCCGGCCGGACTCGGCCGTGGCGCACTTCGAGCTGCGCTGGCGCGACGGGCTGACGCTGGTGATTCCGCAGACATTCGACCGCGAGGCCTTGTGTCGCCTGCTGGCGGCGCTGGAGGTCGTGGGATGTTGATGCTGCCTGGCGCGACGCGGGTGCTGGTGTCTCGAGAGCCGCTCGACATGCGGCGCTCGTTCGATGGTCTGGAGGCGGCGGTTCGTGAGCGACTCGCCGAGGATCCTCTGTCGGGAGCCTGGTTTGTGTTCTGGAACCGGCGTCGCGACCGTCTGAAGATCTTGTCGTTTGACGGCACAGGACTGTGGATCTGGTACAAGCGGCTCGAGCGAGGCCGGTTCGAGCTGCCAGGGAGAGCTGGGGACAGTCCGGAGATCTCTTCGGCGGAGCTGCTGCTGGTGCTTGAGGGCATTGAGCTGTCGAGCGTCCGCAGGCGACGCATCTGGCGTCGAGAGGCTAGACAAACAAAAGGTTTTTGTGCTAGAAACGGGTCATTCCATGAACCTCGATCCGAACCAGCTTCCCGACGATCCGACGCTGCTGCGCGGCGTGATCTCGCAGCTGTTGGGCGCGATGGAGCGGCTGGAGCGGAAGAACGCCTGGTTGCAGGCCGAGGTTGAGGCGCTTTTCCGCAAGCTGTTCCGGAAGCGCTCGGAAAAGCTCGACCCCCGGCAGCTCGAGTTGGTGTTCGAGGCGATGAGGGATCTGGGGATCTCTCAGCACCAGCTCGAGCAGCTCGAGCTGGAGGTCACGGTGCCGCCGCGGCAGCGGCGTGGAGCACCCACGCGCCAGCCGCTGGCCAAAGACTTGCCGCGTGAGCGCGTGGAGCACGCGCTGCCAGAGAGCGAGCGGTGCTGCAAGGCGTGCGGCTTGGAGCTGACGAGGATCCGTGAAGAGGTCACCGAGCAACTCGACTACACGCCGGCGTCGTTCAAGATCATCGAGCACGTGCGCGGCGTGTTCGCCTGCAAGGGATGCGAGGAGACGATCACTCGTGCTCCCAAGGCGCCGCAACCCATCGCCAAGGGCCTCCCAGGTCCGGGTCTGCTGGCGCAGGTCACGGTCAGCAAGTACAGTGATCATCAGCCGCTGTATCGGCAGGCGCAGATCTACGCCCGGCACGGCGTCATCCTGTCGCGCTCGACGCTCTGCGGCTGGGTGGCAGACGCGGCCGAACTGGTGGGTCCGCTCGTCGAATGGATGCGATGCGACCTCTTGCGGTCTCGCATTGTGCAGACCGATGACACGCCGGTGACGGTGCTCGACGATCAGGGCGGAACGCACAAGGGCCGACTTTGGGTGTACCTCGGCGACCGGGGTCATCCGCAGGTGGTCTACGACTACACGCCGACCCGAGAAGCTCGCGGACCGACGCAGTTTCTCGATGGATTTCGCGGCTATCTACAGGCCGACGCGTACTCGGGGTATGACGCACTCTACGCCTCGGGTGCGGTCATCGAGGTTGGCTGTTGGGCTCATGCCCGGCGCTACTTCCACGAAGCGGCTTTCGGCGCCGGGGACACGCGCGGGCATGCTGCCTTAGCGTTCATTCATCAGCTCTTTGCTGTCGAGCGGGCGGCCACCGACCAACAGTTGAGTTTCGAGCAGCGTCAGGCGCGACGCCAAGAGGCGTCACGCAAGACCCTCGATGCCTTCACGCTCTGGCTCGAGGACCTGGCGCCACAGGTGCTGCCCAAGAGCGCGTTGGCCGCCGCCATCGGCTACACCCAGCGGCAGTGGTCGGCTCTGGAGCGCTACCTCGGCGACGGCGAGCTCTTGCCCGACAACTCGGCTTCGGAGCGCGCCCTGCGTGCGGTGGCCATCGGCCGCAAGAACTGGCTCTTTGCCGGCAGCGATGCGGGCGGTGTGCGGGCTGCCCGGCTCTATAGCCTCATTGCGAGCTGCAAGCGGCACGGGCTCGAGCCCTACGCCTACCTGCGCTCGCTCTTTGCGCGCCTGCCGAGCCATCCCGTCGATCGCCTCTTCGAGCTCACGCCCGTGGCCTGGGCGGCGGCTCATCCGACTCCCCGCTGACCCGGCAACCGACCGTTCCCGCCCCGGGCGCCCCCCCGGGCGGTTGGGAGAACGCTTACCTGCCTCCTGCACGTTGGAGCTCGCTGCCGCTCTTTGCCGACTGCTTCCCCCATGCTTCCCTGAATGGTCTAGCCCTTGCATCTCGATCTCACAACTTGCTGATTCTATTGGAGCCGACGATCGGGATTGAACTCCTCATGACCCCTGGGTTGCCACCCCTGGAGGAAAATGAGTGCCAGCAGGGTCGGGCGATGGCCGGCATCGGAATGGTGCTCCGAGCCCGAGATTGAACTTGGCCTTGGCGTCGTCTGGCACCACCCATTGTTGCCCCCTCTCTGGGGAGAGCACGTCGAAGAAACTCAGTATCTTCCGGACGCCTTCCGACTCTGCGACGAGGAGGTGCCCGGCGGCGCTGTGCGCCTCTCGTCGGCTCCTCAGCAGTGGAACTGCACGGAGCAGCCGGTGATGCCGCGCTGGGTCGGCTTGCAGGTCACCCCGGGGCAGGTGAGGGTCACCCCTCCCACGGCGTCGCTCAGCGGGCGGTCCTCCAGGTGGTGCAGGGTCTCACGGCTCAGCGTGACCTTACGGCGAGTCGCATGCTTTTTCATGGTCTTCCTCCTTGTGCCGCGGATTATGGTCGAGGGCCGTGCGCGGCAACATACTCCCTGCTGGTAGGACGACTGGCACCTGCCTGTCCCGGCCCCCGCTCAGGGATAGACCCCCTGCACCAGGCGCATGACGTCGGCGAGCACCGCCGCGGCGGTGACCTCGG
>DASZHY010000071.1:0-4348 GCA_035949675.1 Thermoanaerobaculia bacterium | reverse complement strand
CCTGGGCCTAGTCGTAGTCGAGCACCCGGAGCAGGCTCTCGCAGCGCTGCCCGAGAGCGGCGGGATCGATGCGGCCGGCGTCGATCTGCTGGCGGATGCCGCGCAGAACCTCGACGGCGTCGCCGGTTCCGAGGGCTCCCTCGTCCTGGGGGCCGGCGGCGATCACCCGGTCGAGCAGCGGCCGCGTGGCGCGCTCGCGGAAAAGGTCCGGCCGGCCGCCGGCGCCGGCGAGGCGGCACGCCTCGGTCCAGCTGCCGAGCTCGACCAGGTGCGGCGCGAGCGCCAGCTCCTCGATCGCCTTCTTCTCCAAGGCCGCGGTGGCCGGGAGGAAGGAGCGGGGCGGGGCGCCCTGCCGCAACTTCTGCCACATGGCTTCAACGGTGGGACGTGTCTCGGAAGCTCCGATCTCGGCGTCCTTGAGCAGGTTGTCGAGACGGCGCAGAGTATTGTCGACGCGGTCCCGATTGCCGCTGGCGAGCGCCACGCGGAGGTCCAGGAGGTAGACACCCAGCCGAAACGCCTCCTTCTCGGGCGGTAGCTCCTTGCGCTCCTCCTCGCCGCGCGTCACTCTGCCTGGCCAGGGAACCAACTCTGCCGCGGCCTGACTGCCGGCCAGGCTGGCGAGCCGCTCGGTCGACATCTCCGCGGCGCCCCACCAACGGAGCAGCAGCAGCCCGGCGGTCACCACGACCAATGCGGCCGCGGCCGCGGCGGCCCACCAGCCGCGCGACCGTGGGGACCGCGCCTTCCTGCGAACCTCAAAAGGGCGCCGCGGCGCCGATGGCAGAGAGGCCGGTGGCTGGGATTCCTCCTCCCAGATCTCCTCGGGCAGGAGCGGCGAGGGCACGGACTCCGGTTCCTCGCCACCCTCCCGGCTGTCCTCCGGGAGGTGGGCGACCGGGAGGTGGGCGACGCCGACGAGGGTCTGGTAGCAGCTCTCGCAGCTAACCAGGTGGCCGGCAACGCGCTCCCGCTCCTCGGCTGTGAGCTTGCCCTCGCGCATCGCGGCGATGTCCTCATCAGTCAGGCATTCGGCAGCCGCCATCGTGGATTTATCTATGGTGTCGCCTCCAATCTAGCCTGGCGGCTCCATTGCTTGGGACGGACCCGGCGCGGGCTTTCCAGCTTGGGGCCGTTTGGTCCCCTTGCCGCTCAGGTGTCCACATGACCCAGGATGTCCGCCACGTCCTCGGCGCTGACGCCGGCGCTCTCGAGCGCCTCGCGCAGCCTCCTCAGGATCTTGTCCTTCCTTTTGTACAGGGCTTTCTGGTCGAGCTCGAACATGCGTGCAATCTCGGCGATCGAAACCTCGCCGAACATCTTGACGATCAGGCGGTCCTGGACAGGCAACTCCCCGAGCGCGGCCTTCAGGGCCTGCATTGCCGCCTGCCTCCGGCGCTCTATCTCCTTGCCGCGGAGCAGCTCGTCCGCGCTCCCGGCCGCGGCCGGCTCGGCGCGCGGCGCCGACCCCGCGGCGAGCCGGCGAGCGCCGCCCGCGGCCCAGGCGCCGCCCCGTTCGATCTCGTACGTCCCGTCCATCCGGCGCGGGGAGCGCTGCGGCAGCCGGGCGGCGATGGCGCTCAGCTCGGCGTCGGTTGCCGTCACGCCGCGGGAGCGAAGGGTCTGGCAAGCCTCGCCGAAGCCCATGCGGTCGCGCATCAGGAGCGTCTCGAGGTCCACGGCCAGCTGCCCCAGACGGCGGGCCTCCGCCGATGGGCGCCACTTGCCCCAGAGGCTGTTGACGTAGTCTTGGAGGGCCCGCTGGACCACGGTCGCCAGGTAGGTCGTCAGGCTGCTGCGGCCCTGATACTTGCGCAGCACCGCGCAGTCGTCGGCCCAGATCTTGGCCAGGACGTGCTGGGTGAAGTCCTCGATCTCTTCGCGGCTGAAGCCATAACGGCGGCAGAGGCATGCTGCCGCCCTCTCGATCGTCGCCTTCTGTTCGAGGAAGAGTTGCTCCACAGAGCCTTCCCCAGGCGCCTTGAAAGCGCCCCCAGGCGGGCGGCCTTCCTGCGGCAGCTCCCGGGTTGGATCGAGCACTGGGTGAATTGTAGCGAACTTTGGCACCTTGCGGCGATCGCTCCTCACGCCATGACCTGCGGCAAGTCTTATTGCTATCCTTCGATCCAGTCGACACTCTTGGCGTCGCAATCAGGTACGCGCACCGTGTCAAGATGTTTGGGTAGGTCAGGGCGGAAGCCGAGGAGGATCGCGCATGCGGCGCTCCATGGTGCTGTGGGTGTTGGCGGCAGTGGCGCTGGCGGAGGCGGCGGCGCTGGCCGTGACGGCGGTGCGGGAGCGCTGGCAGGCTGCCGCCGAGGCCGGCCCGGTGCAGCGCGGCGAGCGGGTCGCGCAGCGCATGGGGTGCTTCGGCTGCCACGGCCCAGGCGGTGCCGGCGGCATACCCGATCCCGGCTCGCGCGCCGGCGACGTGCCGACCTGGGTAGGCGGTTCTTGGATGATGTACAACCATGCGCCCGGCGACGTGCGGGACTGGATCCGCGACGGCCACCCAGCCGGACAGCGGCCCGACGCCGGGGCGCTGATCAAGATGCCGGCATTTCGCGGCCGGATGAGCGCCGCGGAGCTGGCCGACCTGACGGTCTACGTTCTCACCGTCTCGCAGTTCGGCGATCCCGCGGACGCCAAGGCCGTCGCCGGCCGCGACGTGGCCCTGCGGTTCGGCTGCTTGGGCTGCCACGGCCCTGAGGGGCGCGGCCTGATCTCCGATCCCGGCTCCCTCAAGGGTTACATACCGGCCTGGGACGGCGCCGACTACGCCGACCTGGTGCATGACGACGCGGAGCTAAGGCAATGGGTCCAGAAAGGCGCAGCCGACCGCCTGCGGGCCAACCCGGCCGCTCGTCATTTCCTCGACACCGAGGCGATCCAGATGCCGGCCTTCGGCGACCGCATCAAGCCGGAGGAGCTCGACGCCCTAGCGTCGTACGTCCGCTGGGTGCGCCAGCACCCACGCACCGCCCCACCAGAGGGCTGACGGGCCTCGGGATGGCGAGGGATGGCGGCCCTTCCCAGGGCTTGACGCCGCTTGCCGGGTACTGCTAGGATCTGCGGGTTTCGCCGCCGAGGGTCTCGCCAGGGACCGGGGCGGAAGGTCTTCCGCCGGAAGACCTGATCCTGAACGCCGTTCGGAACGGTACGCGGGCTCGAAGCCTCGTCCTGCTACAAGGAGGAGGCGTGAGGGTGTGTCTTCCGGCAGGAAGCGCGATCCTCGATGCGCTCGCGGCCGAGAGATTGTGGGCCGGCGCCCCCGCCGGTGACCTCTTGTGGGGTTCGATGGGGCGGGGCACGCCGGAGCCGCCGTACCTCCGTGTGAGCCATACGGGAATCGGCCGCCGGCCGTGGCGCCGCTGTCGTATGGCGGTACCAGGCAGTCGCAAGGGGTGCGGCTGCAGAAGGGACAAGGAGAACTGGGGAGCATGCCTACGATTCATCAGCTGGTGCGCAAGGGTCGCGCCCGCGTCGTGGCCAAGACCAAGAGCCCGGCGCTGCAGTCGTCGCCGCAGAAGCGCGGGGTTTGCGTGCGGGTCTACACCCAGACGCCCAAGAAGCCGAACTCGGCGCTGCGCAAGGTGGCCCGCGTGCGGCTGACCAACGGCATCGAGGTGACGACCTATATTCCGGGCGTCGGCCACAACCTGCAGGAGCACTCGATCGTGCTGATCCGCGGCGGCCGCGTGAAGGACCTTCCCGGAGTGCGCTACCACGTGATCCGCGGCACGCTGGACGCGGTCGGCGTGCAGAACCGCCGCCAGGGACGCTCCAAGTACGGCGCTAAGCGGCCCAAGGGTTGAGCGGAACCGCCCGCCAAGTGATGCCGGCCGCGATCCTGAAATCGGAGAGATGAAGAGATGCCAAGGCGCAGAGAGATCCCCAAGCGCGAGGTCTTGCCGGACCCGATCTACAACTCGCAGCTGGTGACCAAGTTCGTCAACGTGGTCATGCGCGACGGCAAGAAGTCGGTGGCCGAGCGCATCCTGTACGACGCCCTGGAAGCCATCCGCCAGCGCACCAGCGACGATCCGATGAAGGTGTTCAAGAAGGCGATCGAGAACGTCAAGCCGGCGGTGGAGGTGAAGTCGCGCCGCGTCGGCGGTTCGACCTACCAGGTTCCGGTCGAGGTGCGGCCCAGCCGCAAGCTGGCCTTGTCGATGCGCTGGATCATCACCACCGCGCAGGCGCGCGGCGAGAAGACGATGCGGGCGCGGCTCGCCGGCGAGCTGATGGACGCGGCCGAGAGCCGCGGCGGCGCCATCAAGAAGAAGGAAGACACGCACCGCATGGCGGAGGCGAACAAGGCATTCGCGCACTACCGCTGGTAGCCGCG
>DASZHY010000070.1:0-5955 GCA_035949675.1 Thermoanaerobaculia bacterium | reverse complement strand
CCGCGCTCCCGCGGCGCCGACCTCGCGGCTTTCCCGCTTCCGCTCCGGCTTCTCGCCCGCTTCCTCGGCCTCGTCGTCCGCCTTGCGCCCGCCGCCGCCCTCGTCATCCTCGCCGCCTGCCAGCGGCAGGCCGCGGCGCCGCAGCAGGCCGGGCGGCCGCCGGCGCAGGTCGCCGTCGCCGTGGCCGTCAAGCAGGACGTTCCTGTCTACCTCGACGCGATCGGCAAGACCATCGCCCGCGAGGCGGTCTCGGTCCAGCCCCAGGTCTCCGGGCGCATCACGCGGCTGCATTTCGTCGACGGCGCCGACCTCAGGGCCGGCGCTCCTCTCTTCACCATCGACCCGCGGCCCTTCCAGGCGCAGCTCGACAACGCCCTGGGCAGCTTCGCCCAGAAGCAGGCGGCGCTGTCCCTGGCCCGGATCGAGCTGGCGCGCGCCCAGGAGCTCATCGCCACCCGCTCCATCGCGCAGGAGGAGTACGACACGCGCCGCAACGCCGTCGACGTCGCCGAGGCCGAGGTGCAGCAGGCCGAGGCGGCGGTCGCGACCGCGCGGCTCAACCTCGAGTACTGCTCCATCCGCTCGCCGATCGACGGCCGCGCCGGCCAGCGCCTGGTCGACCCCGGCAACGTGGTGACCGCCAACAGCGGCTCGCTGCTGCTCATCCAGCGGCTCGATCCGATCTACGCCGACTTCACCGTCACCGAGGGCGACCTGACCGCGGTGCAGCGCAACATGTCGCGGGCGGCGCTGCGGGTCGAGGTGCGCCTCCCCGAGGAGCCCGACCGGCCGCTCGCCGGCGAGCTCACCTTCCTCGACAACGCGGTCCAGGAATCGACCGGCACCGTGAAGCTGCGCGCCACGGTGCACAACCGCGAGCACCGCCTGTGGCCCGGCCGTTTCGTCAAGGTGCGGCTGCTGCTCGACACCCTGCCGGGGGCCGTCCTGGTGCCCGCGGCGGCGCCCCAGCTCTCGGCGCAGGGTCCGTTCGTGTTCGTCGTCAAGCCGGACTCGACCGCCGAGATGCGGCCAGTTGCGACCGGCCAGCGGCACGGCGAGCTGGTGGTGATCGACCGCGGCGTGCAGTCCGGCGAGCGCGTGGTGGTCGCCGGCCACATCGGCGTCATGCCGGGCGCCAAGGTCCACGTCGACGAGCCGGCCCCGCGGGCCGCTGACGCGATGGCGCCCGTGCCGGCGGGCAGTGCCCTCGGCACGGCAACCATGGGAGCCAGGCGCGGCACGGGCACCATCAGCAGCCAGTCCGGCCAGGGAGGAAAGTCATGAGCTTTTCGGAACCGTTCATTCGCCGGCCGGTCATGACCGCGGTCTTGACCCTGGCCGTGATCCTCTTCGGCGTGGTCGCCTACCGGCAGCTCGCGGTCAACGACCTGCCGGCCGTGGATTACCCGGTCATCCAGGTGCAGGCCGACTACCCGGGCGCCAGCCCCGAGACGGTGGCCGCCAACATCGCCACCCCGCTCGAGCGGCAGTTCATGCAGATCAACGGCCTCGAGCTGGTGACCTCCCAGAGCACCCAGGGCCACCTGAACCTCACCCTGCAGTTCGCCCTTAACAAGAGCGTCGACGCCGCCGCCACCGACGTGCAGACGGCGATCACCCAGGCCACCGGCAGCCTGCCGGTCGACCTGCCGTCGCCGCCCACCTACTCCAAGACCAACCCCAACGATCAGCCGCTCATGTACATCGCGCTGACCAGCGACTCGGTGACCTCCGGCCAGCTCTACGACTACGCCAGCACCCAGGTCGGCCAGCGCATCAGCATCCTGCCCGGCGTCAGCCGCGTCAGCGTGTTCGGCACCAAGTCCGCGGTGCGCATCAAGGCCGATCCCGCGGCGATGTGGGCGCGGCAGATCTCGATCGACGACCTGTCGGCGGCGATCCGCAACGGCACCAGCTACGCCGGCGCCGGCCAGCTCGACGGCGCCGCCGGCACCCTGCTGCTCCATCCGCAGGGCCAGCTCGACAGCGCCCAGGCCTACAACAACCTGATCGTCGGCAGCAAGGGCGGCGCCCCGATCTATCTCCGCGACGTCGCCGAGGCCAGGGACGGCGTCCAGGACGAGCGCGTCAACCTGCACTTCTGGGTGCGCGACCACACGGTGCCGTCGGCCACCGTCGTCATCGCCGTCTTCCGCCGCGCCGGCGCCAACGCCGTCGAGGTGGCCAACAGCGTCCGCGCGCTGCTGCCGGTGGTCAACGCCGAGCTCCCGGCGTCGGTGCAGTTGACGACCATCTACGATCGCTCGTGGTCCATCGTCCGCTCGATCGGCGACGTGCAGCAGACGCTCGTCATCGCCTTCGTGCTGGTCGTGGCGGTGATCTTCCTCTTCCTGGGACGGGCGCGGGACACGCTCATCCCGGCGGTCGCCCTGCCGCTGTCGCTTCTCCTCACCTTCGTGGTGATGCGGGTGCTCGGCTACAGCCTCGACAACCTCTCGCTGATGGCGCTCACCCTGGCCATCGGCTTCCTGGTCGACGACGCCATCGTCTTCCTCGAGAACACGGTGCGGCGCCTCGAGGGCGGCGAGCGGCCGCTCGAGGCGGCGCTGCACAGCGCCCGCGAGATCAGCTTCACCATCCTCGCCATGACCATCTCGCTTGCCGCGGTGTTCCTGCCGATGGTCTTCATGTCCGGGCTGGTCGGCCGCATCTTCCGCGAGTTCGCCATCACCATCGTGGTCTCGATCCTCGCCTCGGGCCTGGTGTCGCTGACGCTCACGCCGCTGATGAGCGCGCGCCTCCTGGCCCACCGCGGCGAGGGCACGGCCCGCACCTGGATGGAGCGGGTCGTCGGCGGCGTCGAGCGGCGGGTGCTCGCCGGCTACGGCAAGTCGCTCTGGTGGTTCCTGCGCCACCGCTGGGTCGCCGCGCTGACCTGGATCGTCTGCCTCGCCGGCACGGTGTGGCTGTTGCTGATCGTGCCCAAGGCCTTCCTGCCGCCCGGCGACAGCAGCGTCGTCGCCGGCGTCATCATCGGCCGCGAGGGCTCCTCGCCCGCCGAGATGAAGGCGCTGCAGGCGCGGGCGAACGAGGTCCTGCGGCAGGACCCCAACGTCCGCGCGGCCGTCTCGGTGACCGGAAACAGCCAGTTCATCGCCTCCAACCAGGGGCTCTTCTTCATCTTCCTCAATCCGCCCAAAGGTAGGCCGCCGATCCAGCAGGTGGCGGGCCAGCTCATGGGCAGGCTCGCCGGCATCCCCGGGGTGTTCCCGTTCCTGCGCCCCTACCCGGTGCTCGAGATCTCGACCGGCGCCACCAACCAGAACCAGGGGCAGTACGCCTACTCGCTCTCGGGCGTCAATCCGGACCAGGTGTATGAAACCGCCGACAAGCTCATGGCCCGGCTCAGGGGCTACCCTGGCTTCGCCACCCTCTCCTCGGATCACTTCGCCCACACGCCGAGCCTCGACATCGAGCTGCGGCGCGACCAGGCGAGGACCTACGGCGTGTCCGAGGCGCGCATCCTGGCCCTGCTGCGCAACGCCTACTCGCAGAACTACCTCTACCTGATCAAGAAGCCCACCGACCAGTACCAGGTCATCCTGGAGGTCAAGGACGCCGAGCGCGCCGGCCCCGGCGACCTCTCGCTGCTCTACATCAAGTCCGACGACGGCAGGAACATGGTGCCGCTCTCCGCGCTGGTCACCGCCAAGACCTCGCTGGGCCCCCAGGCGGTGAACCACATCAACCAGTTCACCAGCGTCACGCTGTTCTTCAACTTGAAGCCCGGCGTGGCGATCGGCGACGCCACCGACTACATCGCCAAGACCGCCGCCCAGGTGGTGCCGACGAGCATCCGCGCCAGCTTGCAGGGCGAGGCCCTCACCTTCCGCAGCACGGTCTCGAACCTGACCATCCTCATGGTGCTCGCGGTGTTCGTCATGTACGTCATCCTCGCCATCCTCTACGAGAGCTACCTGCATCCGGTGACCGTCCTCTCGACGCTGCCCACGGCGCTGGTCGGCGGCCTGCTGACGCTGCTGCTGTTCGGCGGCGAGGCGTCGCTCTACGCCTTCATCGGCATGTTCATGCTGATGGGCATCGTCAAGAAGAACGGCATCATGATCGTCGACTTCGCCAGCCAGCGCGTCGCCGCCGGCGAGCCCGCCGAGCGGGCGATCCACGATGCCAGCATGGACCGCTTCCGCCCCATCCTGATGACCACCCTGGCCGCCGTGTTCGGCGCGCTGCCGATCGCCGTCGGCTACGGCGGCGACGGGGCGTCGCGCCGGCCGCTCGGGCTGATCGTGGTCGGCGGCCTCGTGGTCTCGCAGCTGATCACCCTCTACGTCACGCCGGTGATCTATCTCTACCTCGAGCAGTTCCAGGAGAAGGTGCTCGACCGTACCTCGTTCTTCCGCTCCGGGCGCGCCGATCGCGGCGATCGCACCGGGGCGGCAGGCGGCGGGCCGGGTGCGGGCGCCGGCGACGGCCGTATCCTGGCCCCCGCCGGGCTCGCATTCTCCGAGGAGACCCACTCATCATGACCAGGCACAGGCAGATCGTTTCCGCCATCGCCATCTTCGCCGTCGCCGGCGCGCTCCTCACGGGGTGCGCCGCCGGCCCCAACTATCGCCGGCCGGCGGTCGCCGTGCCCGAGCAGCTGCGCGGCCAGGCGGCCCCGGCCCAGGCGGCCTCGCTCGCCGACCAGGCCTGGTGGCAGCTGTTCAAGGACGACGCCCTGCAGGGCCTCCTCGACGAGGCGCTGCGCAACGCCTACGACCTGCGGCTCGCCGTCTGGCGGGTCGAGGAGGCGCGCGCCGCCGCCGGCATCGCCAGCGCCGGGTACTGGCCCCAGGTCCAGGTCCAAGGGCAGTGGACGAGGAGCAGACAGTCCCCCCTCATCTCCGGCGTTGCCGGAGCCAGCGGAGCCGGCGGCGCCGCCTCGCCGCCGCTCAACCTCTACGACGTCAACGCCGGCCTCAGCTGGGAGCTCGACCTCTGGGGGCGCATCCGGCGCACCAACGAGGCGGCGCTGGCGCAAACCTTGGCCAGCGAGGAGGCGCGCCGCGGCGTGCTGCTCTCCCTCGTCTCGGACGTCGCCGCCGCCTACTTCCAGCTGCGCGAGCTCGACGAGCAGCTGGCCATCGCCAGGCGCACCGCCGCCGCGTTTCAGGGCAGCTACGACCTGTTCAAGCGGCGCCTCGATGCGGGAGCCGCCTCGGCCCTCGACACCGCCAGCGCCGAGGTGTCGCTCGCCTCGGCCACCGCCGCCATCCCCGATCTCGAGCGGCAGATCGAGGCGCAGGAGAACCGTTTGAGCCTGCTGCTCGGGCGCGTCCCCGGCACCGTCCCGCGCGGCGCGGCGCTCGCCGATCAGGCCCTGCCGCCCGAGGTCCCGGCGGGTCTGCCTGCGGACCTGCTGCGGCGCCGGCCCGACCTGCGCCAGGCCGAGCAGCAGCTGGTGGCGGCCAACGCCAACGTCGGCATCGCCGTCGCCAACTTCTTCCCCACCGTCAGCTTGACCGCGGCCTTCGGCGGCGTGGCGCCAGAGCTCTCCGGTCTCTTCACCGGCGGCAGGGCCTGGTCGCTGGGCGGCGGCCTGCTCAGCCCGGTGCTCCAGGGGCGGCGCCTCGAGTCCCAGCACCGCGTCGCCATCGCCCAGTGGGAGGAGGCCAAGGTGCAATACGAGCGCAGCGTCAACAACGCCTTCTCCGAGGTCGCCACCGCCCTCGTCGCCTATCAGAAGCTCGCCGACGTCGAGAGCGAGCAGGCCCGCGCCGTCGCCGTCAACCGCGACGCCGTCCGCCTGTCGAACCAGCGCTATCTCGGCGGCCGCTCCGACTACCTCGAGGTGCTGCAGGCCCAGCAGGCGCAGTTCGCGGCCGAGAACGCCCTGGCGCAGACGCATTTCAACCGCCTCGCCAGTCTCGTCCAGCTCTACAAGGCCCTCGGCGGCGGCTGGCAGCTGTCCGATCAGGAATGGGGGGGCCC
>DASZHY010000069.1:0-11472 GCA_035949675.1 Thermoanaerobaculia bacterium | reverse complement strand
GATCCAGGGCACGAAGGCCTTGAACGCCGTGGTCGGGGCGTGCACGGGCCGCGCCGCCGCCTCGGCCGCGCGCTCGTCGTCCGACTCGTGCTCGAACTTCCAGATGGTCTTCGGTTGCCAGAATTTGAGCAGCACCACCAGCGCCGCCATCGAGACGATCGAGCCCACGATGTCCACCAGCGTGGGACCGAAGTAGTTGCTGACCAGGAACTGGGTGATGGCGAAGCTGAGGCCGCACGTCAGGCAGGCCGGCCAGACCTCGCGCATCGCCTTGCGCCCGGACATCGCCCAGATCAGCCAGAAGGGAACGATGACCGAGAAGAACGGCAGCTGCCGTCCGACCATGGCGCTGAGCTCGCGCTCCGGCAGCCCGGTGACCTTGGCGAGGGTGATGATCGGGGTGCCGAGCGCGCCGAAGGCGACCGGCGCGGTGTTGCCGAGGAGGGCAAGGCCGGCGGCCTGCAGCGGCCGGAACCCGAGCCCGATCAGCATTGCGCCGCAGATCGCCACCGGCGTGCCGAAGCCGGAGGCGCCTTCGATGAAGGCGCCGAAGCTGAAGCCGACCAGCAGCAGCTGGATGCGCCGGTCGCTGGCGATGCCGGCGATGGTGTGCTTCATGACCTCGAAATCGCCCGACTCGACGGTGATGTCGTAGACGAAGATGGCGCCCAGGATGATCCAGCCGATCGGCAGCAGGCCGAAGGCGGCGCCGTTGCCGGCGGCGGCGATCGCCAGCTGCGCCGGCATGCCATAGACGAAGATGGCGATGGCGAGCGACGTCGCCAGGCCGAGCAGGGCAGCCCAATGGGCGCGGACGTGAGCGAAAGCCAGGAGCCCGAGGAGCACGACCACGGGCAGTGCAGCCACCAGCGCCGACAGGAGCAGGTTACCTGCTACCGGCGTGTAGACCTGGTTCCAGGTAAGCGGCATCGCACCCTCCTCATCGCAGACACAGGCAAATTTGCGGAAGAATACCATAAGACAACTGCGCTACAGCCTCGACGCAACGGCCTCGCCGCCGCCTTCGTCGTGTCGCCTCCGTCACCCCCCCGCGCATCTGTCACCCCCGCGTCACAGACGGCCGCGGCGCACCCCGGGAGACGCGGGCGCGAAGCAGCGGCAAGCTCCCGCTGCGGAGCAAGCGGCGCCGGGCCTGACGAGGCGTGCGCCGGCGGCGGGAGAGGGCGGTGCGCGCCGAGGGCGCGGGAAAGCCCGGCGTTACAGCTCGGTGACGGCCCGGCACCGGGCCGGTCTTGCGGCTAGAATTCCTGCCTTCGCTCGACGGCTCGACGGGAGATCTCATGGAAACTGCTGCAAAGGAACCGAAAATCAGGGGTGCGGGATGGGGAAGGCGCGCCCGCAGGGTGCTGGCGCTGTTGCCGGCGCTGGCGCTCGGGACCGCTGCCGCGGCGGCGCCGGCGGCCGCCCACGCGAAGCTGGCGGCGCCGGCGGCGGCTGCCGGTGCCGCGGGCGCCGATCGCGCCAGTGGCCGCACGGGCGGCGCTGGCAGCGCTGGCATCGCCGCCAGCGGCACCGGCGGCGGCAGCGGCGGCAAGAGCGAGACGGCTGTCGATCTGGTGGTGCAGGAGGTGCTGCGGATGTTGCAGGCCAAGGTGTCGGAGCCGGTCATCCTGCACTGGCTGGACACCTCGGGGCAGCGCCCGGCCGCCGTCGGCAGCCGCGAGATCGTCGAGCTGAAGCGCGCCGGCGCTTCGGACCCGCTGATGACCAAGCTGCTGGACCTTGCCGCCGAGCGGGCGGCTGCCGAGCAGCCGACCGGACCGCCGGCGGCCGGCGCCAGGCCCGCGGCGCCGGGTCCTGCCGCGGCGCCCGCGACGGCCGGGCCCGCGGCAGCGTCTGCCGCGCCGGCGCAAGGGTCCGGCGCCGCGGCGGCGGCAGCCCCGCCGGCTGCCGGCACCGCTCCCGTCGCGCCCGCTCCGGCCGTCCCGGCCGCTGTCGCGGCGGCACCGGGCCACGCCGCGAGCATGCACTGGCGCATTGCCTATCACCCCAACTTCGGGGCCGACGACGAGCGTTGGGACCTGTACGTGTATCTCGACGGGCGCTACCTCGCCGCGATCAAGTCGCCGGTCGTCTCGTTGCTCGATCCGCCGGTGGAGTTCGATCGCAGCCTGGCGCCGGGCCATCACGTCTTGCGGGTGGTGGAGGAGCGTCACCTGCGCAAGTTCGGCCGCGATGGCTGGACTCACGCGGCGAAGGTGGCGCCCGCGGCGCTTGCCTTCGACGTCGCGCCCGATGCCGCCGGACGCGTCGAGCTGCGGTGCGAGACGCGCCCGCGCGGCGGACCGCTCTCGTTGCGGGTGACCCAGGGCGATGTCGAGCTGGCCAGGGCGGAGCCGGCGATCGCCCAGCCGGACGACTGGCCGCGGCTCTGCGAAGAGGTCACCGCCGGCCAGCCCGCGGGCAGGCGGCCACCCGGGTCCGCCAGGGGGAATCTCGGTTCCTGCCTGCACTGGGCCGACCTGTGGCCCGGGGTGACCGCGCCGCCCAGCCGCGACGCGGTGCGCGCCGACCTCGAGCGGCGGGGCTTCCGGCCCGACCCTGCCCGCGACGGCCAATAGCGCGATCCGCCGGGGGGCGTCGCATGTCCAGGACATGCGACATGTCCCTGAGGCCAAGGGGATGCCCCCAGCCCCGCCAATTCCGTGGGCCGCGGCTTAGCGCGGGCCGACGTACTCGGACTGCGGGCGGATCAGGCGGTTGGCCCGCTCCTGCTCGAAGACGTGCGCGGTCCAGCCGGCGGCGCGGCCGGCGGCGAAGACGGAGGTAAAGAGGCCGCGGTCGATGCGCAGCGCATCGAGCAGCACGGCGGTGTAGAACTCGACGTTGGTGTCGATCCGCCGCCCCGGCCGGTGCGCCGCCAGCGCCGCCAGGGCCTCGCGCTCGACCGCCTCCGCCAGGGCGAGGCGGCCGCTTGCATCGCCTGCGCGCAGCCTGGCCACCTGCGCCTTGAGCACGTCCGCCCGCGGGTCGCGCACCCGGTAGATGCGATGCCCGAAGCCCATCAGGCGCCGCCCGGCGGCGAGCTCGGCGGCAAGCCAGGCGCGGACGTCGGCGCCGCCGCGGACGGCGTCGAGCATGTCGAGCACCGGCCCGGGCGCGCCGCCGTGCAGCGGACCTTCGAGTGCGCAGAGGGCGGCGATGACCGCCGGCAGCACGCCCGCGCGGGTGGACGCCACCACCCGGGCGGTGAAGGTCGAGGCGTTCATCCCATGCTCGGCGACCGTGACCAGGTAGGCGTCCAGGGCCGCCTCCTCGGCCGGCGCCGCGGGCTCGCCGCGCAGCATGCGCAGGAAATCGGCGGCCTGGCCGAGCGCGGGATCGGGAGCGACCGGCGGCAGGCCGCGCCGCGTCCGCTCGAAGGCGGCGACGAACACCGGGATGGCGGCGGTCGCGAGCAGGTGATCGCCGCCGGCGCTGCTGCCGGCGTTGGGGCCGGCGCCGGCGGACGACCGCAGGCTGGCCAGTCCCAGGCGCAGCGCCGGCACCGCCGGCAGAGCGCCGCCGTCGCCGCCGTCGCCGTCGCCGGAGCCAGCGCCGGAGCCAGCGCCGCCGCCGGCCGCACCGCGGTCTCCGGCGACGGTGCCGCGCAGCGCGGCGACGCTGGCGAAGGCCACGGCCCGCGCCCGGCCCAGTGCCGCCTGGACCTCGGCGGCGGTCCGCGGAGCGTCAGGAGCGGCGGGCGCCAGCCCCTCCCACAGCAGCCGCGCCACCTCCTCGAACGGCGCGCTCCCCGCGAGCTCCTCGATCGGGTGGCCGCGCACGATGAGCCGCCCCGCCTCGCCGTCGACCTCGGACAGCACGGTCTGCGCGACGACAACACCATCAAGGCCCGGCTGGGCCTTCGCTTCCGTCATCGGTAGGTCCCCTTCGTTGGCGTCATCGCCCTCGATCGACCCTATCTTATGCCCACGAAGCCAGGAAGCACCGACGACCTGGGCCTGGCGCTCACATCTCCCACGGGCTCGTGCTCAGGCAGAGACCAGGGCGCATGGCGTCGCGAGTGCGCGCGTGGCGCTGATCAGCGCCATGATGCAGCGCGGGAGGACCGAGAAATGGCCCCAGGCTTGTCAATGAGCCGAGGGATCTTCAGTTTCCGGCGCGGGGCCGTCATGGTGATCCTGCTGGCCGCTGCGCTGCCGTGGCCCCAGCGCGCCGGCGCCGACGATTGGGCCGAAGGCAACTACCGCGACCGCCACTACGAGAATGACCTGTACAGGACGGGAGTCGCCGTCGACACCGGATCGCAACCGGCCGATCCGATCATCCGGCGGCCCCTGACGCGGCGGCGGGCGCGGGGGGCTCGGCGACTCCCAGGGGGCCGAGCGGCAGGAAGACGCGGAAGGTGGTGCCGCGGCCCATGCGGCTCTCGACCTCGACGTAACCGCCGTGGGACTGGGCGAGGTGCTTGACGATCGCCAGGCCCAGACCGGTGCCGCCCTCTTCGCGGGCGCGCCCCTTGTCGACCCGGTAGAAGCGCTCGAAGATGCGCCCGAGGGCCTCGGGGGGGATGCCGATGCCGGTGTCGCTGACCGAGATCACCGCCTTGCCGTCGGCAACGGCGAGGCGCAGCTGCACCTCGCCTCCGGGCCGGTTGTACTTGATGGCGTTGTCGAGCAGGTTGACGAGCAGGCGCTCGAGGCCGTCGGCGTCGCCCTTGATCCGCGGCAGGGGCTGCTCGCTGACCTCGAGCCGGATGCGCTTCTCGCGCGCCGCCGACGCCAGCATCTCGACGGCGCGCTGGGCGAGCGCCGAAAGGTCGACGGGCTCGCGCCCATGAGCCATGGTCTGGCCGATGCTCTCGAGCCGGGACAGGGTGAGCAGGTCGTCGAGCAGGGCCTGCAGGCGGCGGCATTGCCAGAGCAGCCGGTCGGTGAAGCGGCGTGCCGTCTCCACCTCCTCGATGGCGCCGTCGCGCAGCGTCTCGGCATAGCCGCGGATCGCCGCCAGCGGCGTCTTGAGCTCGTGCGAGACGTTGGCCACGAAGTCGCGCCGCATGTCGGCGACCCGCGTCAGCTCGGTGGTGTCGCGGGCCACCACCACGGCGCCGCGCTCGCCGCCCGCGAGCGCCGCCGAGGCCAGCAGCAAGGTGCGGCGCTCGGGCACCTGCAGCTCGATCTGGCCGCTCTGGGGGCCGCCCAGGCGCAGCGTCTCGGCGACGACGCGCCCGAGCTCGGGCTGGCGGCTGATCTCGAGCAACGGCTTGCCCGAGACCTCGCCGGTCAGATCGAAGAGGCGGCGGAAGGCGGGGTTGACCGAGGAGACGCGGGCGTCGGGGTCGACGACCAGCACCCCTTCGGACATGCTGGCGAGGATCGACTGCAGGTGGTCGCGCTCGCTGCGCACGGCGGCGAACTGCGTCTCGGCGGTCTCGGCCAGGCGGTTCAAGGCGCGCGACAGCACGGCCAGCTCCGCGGCCTCGGCTTCCTCGACCCGCCGCGCGCTGCCGCTGGCCAGCTCGCCGGCGCCGGCGATCAGCCGCTCGAGCGGACGGAAGAGGCGGCGGTCGATCCACCAGGAGAAGATCAGGACGCCGGCGCCGGCCCCGGCGACGACCAGGGCCAGGACGGCAGCCGCCGCCTGCAGCGGCGACGCGCCGGCGCCCTGCCGGGAGAGGAGTCCGGGCAGCAGGAACCAGAGCAGCGCGCCGGCGCCCAGCACCGCGGCCAGGGCCGGCCAGAGCGGCGCCAGACGGAACCTGGGGCGGAGGCCGGAGGAGCTCAAGGGCGCAGACGGTAGCCGACCCCGATCACCGTCTCGATGCGTTCCGCCTCGGGGCCGAGCTTGCGGCGCAGGCGCCGGATGTGGGTGTCGACCGTGCGGCTGTCGATGTCCTCGGCGTAGCCCCAGACGTCGGAGAGCAGCTGGCCGCGGGTCTGCACCCGGCCGCTGCGCTCGAGCAGCAGCCGCAGCAGGCGGAACTCGGTGGCGGTGAGCGGCACCTCCTTGCCGCGCACCCGCAGCTGGTGGCCGGAGATGTCGAGCTCGATGCCGCCGAGCTCGATCAGCTCGGCGGCGCTCTCCTCCTGCTGGAAGCGGCGCAGCACCGCCTTGACCCGCAGCACCACCTCGCGCGGGCTGAACGGCTTGCTGATGTAGTCGTCGGCTCCCAGCTCGAGGCCGACGATGCGGTCCACCTCCTCGCCGCGGGCGGTGAGCATGACGATCGGCAGCCGCGAGGTGAGCGGATCGCGCTTCAGCATCCGCGTCAGCTCGAGGCCGTCGATGCCCGGCAGCATCAGATCGAGCAGGATGAGGTCCGGGTTGTCGCGGCGGACGGCGTCGAAGCCGGTGTCGCCGCGGCGCGCGGTCTCGACATCGAAGCCCTCCTTCTCGAGGTTGTACTGCAGGACCTCGGCGATATCCGGCTCGTCCTCGATGACCAGGATCTTCTCGCGTCCCATGTTTCGGAAGGGTAACACGCGGATTCCACAGCTGCTGCGGATAACCCTGCGGAAAAGCGGCTGGTAAATCGCGCCAGCCCGCCTCGCTGGCGGGTTTGAACGCTTTGAACAACGGCCTGTGCAACTCTCGTAAGTAGTTGATAGTAAATGGCTTGTAAAATCTGGCTCGAAGCGGCCCGAGGGGCGAGGCGGAAGTGCGGCGAGATTTCCACAGCCCGGCCGGTGAATTCCCGGTTAGAGTTGTGTTAACTCCATGTGACAGCGATGTTTAGCCTTTGCGAGGGACGTTTCCGGACCCGAAATCACAACCCTCGGCCGGGTGTCAACTGTGGCGTTTCAGCCCTTGCCTCTCGGCAGGAACGAGCGGATGCGCAGTTTGGCGTTTTGTGATATTTGACGCGTCGACCCCGCGTCCTCCCGGTGCCGTCCTTCCCGGTGCCGGCTGGCGGCAGCCAGCCAGGAGCGTGCGCGCCGAAGAAGGGGCATGCCCTGCCTAAGGAGATGCCGAGATGGCCAACGGGAGCTTCGATCCTGGTCTCGCCGCGCAGCTGGCGCAGCTTTGCGAGCTGACCTATGTCCAGTATCTGGAGGGCCTCGAGGGAGGCGATGGTTCGATCAAGCCGCCGCCCGGCTTCCAGCAGACCGCGTCGTTCAGCGCGCCCGAGATCGACCTCACCAGGAAGTCACCCCAGCTGGCGGCGGCGCTCGCGCCGCAATTCGACGTCGCCGACGCGGCGGCCCGCCAGGCTCTGGCGGCAGGGCTGCGCACGGTGTTCTTCGGCTTCACGCTGCAGCCGTCGCCCGGCACGGCCGGCGGCTACAACGTCGTCGCGCTGCGCGGCACGCAATCCATCCAGGAGTGGATCGAGGATGCCGTCGTGGTCCAGGTGCCGGTTCCGCTGGTCTGGTACAAGGACGGTAAGTTCCAGACGGCGAAGGCGAATCTCGGGTTCGTGGTGATCTTTGGTTTCCTCGCGGATCAGATCCTGCGCGCGGTCAATGCCTTCGCCAACCCCAACCTGCCGCTGTACGTGACCGGCCACAGTCTGGGCGGCGCCCTGGCGGCGCTGGCCTCGCCGGCGATCAATTTCCTGAGCCCCGGCTATTTCGGCGCGGGCGTCGCGAACCGGTTGCAGATGTACAGCTTCGCCGGCCCGCGGCCGGGAGATCCGATCTTTGCGGACGCCTACAACTTCTTCATCCCCGCCACCTTCCGCGTCGTCAACCTGTGCGACGTGGTGCCGATCCTGCCGCCGAAAGCGCTCGCCGGCTACCAGTACGCCCAGGTGGGGGGCGCGGGGGCGGAGTGGTCCTACTTGTTCCAGAGCAACGACGTCGGCGACAACCACGGCATCCTGGGCAACTACATCCCGGCGGTCATGGCGGCTGTGGAGACCAACGTGCGGCGGCGGTACCCCAACTCCGGGATGCCCGGGTAGGTTCGCTGTCAGCGGGAACCTGGCGTCAAGGCATGCCGGGGCAGTCGCCGGACGCTGGTCGGGACGTAGCAGTCGGCACCCTGCTCGTGGTTGCCGGCCAAGATCCGGGGGGAGGGGCTGTGCGAAGCGGGAGGGCTTCTCGTGACCAAGCCTAGAGAAATCGAGGGCGCGACCATAATCTTGCAGCCCCCGGATGACGTCGGGGAAGTCTTCTCTCTTGCCTGGTCGCAGGACGGAAACAGCCTGGCCGCGGGTTTCGAGAAGGGGTGTGTCCTCATCTGGGACATCAGAAATAACGCCAGGCCTCGGCGTCTCGACGCTAAACCCGGAGAGTGGACGATGAGTCTCGCCTGGTCGCCGGACGGCGGCGCTCTGGCTGCTGCTAGTTTCTCCGGCGAGCTATACCTCTTTGAAACCGCCACCTGGAAGCGAACCAGTTCGTCGCCCCTGGGCGGCCGCGTGACCCGCGTCGCCTGGAAACCTGGCTGCGTCGATGAACTGGCAGTTTCCGGCGCGGAGAATGCCATTGTTCTGCTCGACGGCCAACATCGAATCCTGAGAAGCTGGGAGACCGGCCTCAGGTGGCAGCGTGGGTTGGCGTGGTCGAGGGACGGCCGCTCCTTGGCCGTGGGAGGCGAGAGCGGGGAACCCGGAACAGGAGTTCTCTCCATCTACCACCTCGACTCCGAAGAGCGCCTCGACCTGAGCGGCCACAAGCGCAAGATCCTAACGCTCGCCTCCTTGCCGAGCGCGGATTGGCTGGCCTCCGGCTCCGAAGATGATTCGATCCGTGTCTGGTCGGCAGCCGATGGTCGGTTGTTGAGTATCCTGGAGGGGCACACCGGGACCGTCCATGCCCTCTCTTTTTCCGCCGACGGCAAGATCCTGGCGTCCAAGTCCACCGACAACACGGTCCGCCTGTGGCGAACTGACTCCTGGGACACGGTGGCCGTGGTCCATTCCACCAGCACCAGCTACTGGCCCCCGCCGGTCGCCTTCCACCCCAAGCTTCTTCGGCTGGCGCTGGCCACCAAAAGGAACCGTGAGGTCCATGTCGTGGACATCGACCCGGGCCTCGCTCTGGCACTGGCGGCCGTCCCGGCAGTCCACTACGTCACTGCCAAGCTGGCCCTGGTGGGCGACCACGCGGCTGGCAAGACCTGTCTCGGATGGCGGTTGCGCACCGGCGAGTTCAAGGTGTGGCCATCGACCCATGGACATCAGTTCTGGCTGCTGACGGAGCTTGCGTCGCGCCGCGCCGATGGCACCGAATGCGAGGTCGTGCTGTGGGACCTCGCGGGCCAACCGGACTACAGGTTGATCCATGCGCTGTTTCTCGACGATGCGGACGTGGTGCTGCTGGTCTTCGATTCGAGCAACCGTGTCGAACCGCTGAAGGGCGTCCAGTACTGGCTGAAGATGCTAGAGCGCACCGGGCGCCACCCGTGCCGCAAGCTGCTGGTCGCCGCGCAGATCGACCGCGGTGTACCTGCCCTGTCAGCTGAGGAGATCGAGGCGTTCTGCCGACAGCATGGGATTGCACGCTACGTCGCCACCAGCGCCGAGCGCGGCGATGGCATCGCCGATCTTATTGCCGAATTGGCACAAGGGATCCCGTGGGATGACATGCCGGCCACGGTAACCACGGCAACGTTCAGACGCATCAAGGAGTATGTGCTTGCTCTCAAGGAAAGCAAGGGTCCCGGCCACATCCTGATCAGCCTGGCGGAGTTCCGCGCGCGGCTGCACGCCCTCGAGCCTTCCTGGAGCTTCGACGACGCCGAGATGGCGACGGCGATCGGGCACCTCGCCAAGCACGGCTTTGTCAGCATTCTGCGTCGATCCTCGGGCCAGCGGTCTGTCCTGCTTACACCCGAGCTGCTCAACAACCTGGCGGCCTCGCTGATTCTCGAGGCGCGGGCCAATCCCAAGGGCCTAGGCGCGCTCGACGAGGAGCGGGCGCGCCGCGGGGACTATCCTTTTGCCGAGCTCGCTGGCTTGGCCGCGGACGAGCAGGAGACGCTGCTTGACTCCGCCATGGTGCTGTTCCTGGACCACAACCTGTGCTTCCGCGAGAGTGTGAGCGAGGGGACCCTGCTCGTCTTTCCCGCGCTGATCAACCTCAAGAAACCGATCCTCGATCAGACGCCGACGGCAGAGGACATGAGCTACAAGGTGACCGGCGCGGTCGAGAACGTCTACGCAGCTCTCGTCGTCCTCCTTGGTTACACCAACACCTTCACCCGCACCAACCAGTGGCAGAACGAAGCGCGCTACGAGGTCGATACCGGCGAGGTGTGCGGCTTTCGGCTGGCAGCCGAGCGCGAGGGCGAGATCGATCTCGTGCTCTACTACGGCGCCGGCGTGCCCGAGCACACCCGGCTGCTGTTTCAGGGCCTCTTCGAGCGCATCCTCGCGCGGCAGCAGGTCGCCGCCACGCGATTCGCGCCGGTCGTCTGCCCGCGCTGCGGTTATCGTCCGGCGCGCGAGGAGGCGGTGCGCCAGATCCAGTCCGGCAAGCCCTCGGCCTTCTGCGGCGGGTGCGGCAAAAAGATCACCCTGCCTGTCGCCACGGAAGCGGTCGTCCTCAGCCGGCCCGTCGAACGCCGCCTGGACGACGAGCAGCAGCGGGCGCGCCAGCAAACGGCATTCGAGAAGGCGATCACCTGGCTCAAGCGGCAGGTGGGCGAGCAAGCGCCCACCTGCTTCATCAGCTATGCGTGGGGCGTCAAGGAGCACGAGCGCTGGGTCGAACGGTCGCTCGCGACCGACCTGAAGAAGTCCGGCATCGAGGTGATCCTGGACCGCTGGCACAACGTCGAGATCTCGGCCAACGTCGGGCGCTTCGTGAGCCGCATCGCGGAGAGCCGCTTCATCCTGACCGTAGGTTCACCTGACTACACCAAGAAATACAAGAATCAGGTGGCGCCGGAGGGCAGCGTCCTGGCGGCGGAGGTTGATCAGATCTATGTCCGCATGACCGGCACGGAGGAACAGAAACGCACGGTCCTCCCGCTGTTGCTAGCGGGCTCGCCTGCCGAGGCGTTGCCGCCACTCCTCCGCGGCCGCGTCTACGCGGATTTCCGGCGTAGCGAGGCGTACTTCCCGGCCTTGTTCGACGTGATCCTCACCATGCAAGGCATCCCGTTTGAAAGCGAGGCTGTGATCGATCTTCGGCAGTCGCTGCAACCCGACCCCCAGGCTCTTGGAGCCCGGGCAGGATAGCGGGAGGGGAGGATCCATGTTTCCAGGACTGGCGGATTTCACGGACCTCGGCCTCTTGCTGATGCGGCTGATGGTGGCGCTGGTCTTCGCGAGCAGCGGCTGGAATGACCTCAGGGACCCGCAGGCGAGGGGCCAGAGCATCGGCATGAGCAAGGGCTTCACCATCTTCCTTGGCGCCGCCGAGCTCCTGGGAGCGCTGGGGGTCGCCCTTGGCGTCCTCACCCAGCTCGCCGCCATCGGGTTGATCCTCCTCATGCTGGGCGCCATCCAGAAGAAGATCTTCGTCTGGCACACGGGCTTCTGGGGCGAGAAGAGCGGCGGCTGGCATTACGAGCTGATGCTCGTGGTGATGAACCTGGTCATCCTGTTCACCGGCGGCGGCC
>DASZHY010000068.1:0-17331 GCA_035949675.1 Thermoanaerobaculia bacterium | reverse complement strand
CTCCCGCAGCTTCGATTGCACCATCACGATAGTCAATGTAGTTGTTCCGCGAAAATAGCCGCCCCTCTCTCATGCCAGGAGGTAACCCAAAGGGCGGCTCAGGCATCGGCCGGTCTGGTCCATAGGCCCGAAACCCCTGTTGCTCCCCGAACACACGCTGGAGGTCCTCATCTGAAGCCTCGATCCTAAGCGTGAGGAAAAGGCCACAAGGAAGCAAGGGGGATTGAATCGCGCGGACACCTGCATGAAGCTCATCAAGCTCATCCTCGATCCTTTGCTGCTTCTTAACGCGATACCACTGAGCCACTAACCAACTCATGAAGAAGAACGTCGGCCCAAACACGTTCAGGACTGAGCGAATCTGCCAGCGGCCACCAGGCTTGTCAACGACGTTGAATGCCGTCCAAGCAGCCCCCAGTAGTAGTGGAAGCCAGAACTCCCGTAGGAGTTGCCGTAGTGCTTTCATCACGACTGGACCTCCCATGTGCCTCTCTTAGTGGTGATCCTCACTGCGTGAGAACTGTCAGACTGGTCATCTCCGTAGTTCCGAGCTGTCGATCTAGGCGCGCTGAGCTTGCCATCTTGGCGCCTCTGTCACTCCCCTTCTGCTCCCGCCGAGAGCGGGAGAATCCTTGCAAGGGGTTCCTCGATATCGAGGCCGTGCTGGGAAGCGATCCGCGCCAAGTGGATACCGAAGACTGCGCGCAGCTCGCCCAAAGCTGGCAGAAATACCCAGCTGGCATAGTGGCCGCGGTCAAAGCCGAAGTCAACGATCCGTCCGCCATCGCTCTGTACATCGTCGAGGAACTTGCGGCAAGCCAGCCGCATAGCACGAAGACTCGCGTCGAACTCGATCGATAGCTTGCCGTGGCCAAGCTCGTGGGTAAGGACGCGGCGCATGTCGAGTACGGATTCGACGCAGTGCGAAGGAACCTCAAGCGTATTCGGGTTATAGAGGACCCGGCGATCCTCCAGATACGATATGAGACGGCGAGCGACTACTACATCGGCTTCGGGCGGATTCCACTGAACTCCGAAGATAGGGCAGCTGATGCCCGTAAGGCGTGTCGTGATCTCGGAGAACTTCATCGGCAGGCTACCTCCTGCCGGCGGCGCATTGTGTCGCTTCGACAACGGCATTGCGCAATCCGCTGAACTCCACCGCCCTCCCGCAGAGCCTTGCGAGTGTTGGGAGCGTTATGGAGTGCTGGCTTCGCGTCCTTTCATCGAGAACCGATGTCGGAAGAACGTAGAAAGTCCACTGGCCAACGTCCATCGGATCGACCGTCGCCTTATCCTGGTGAGCCAGCAGGGCGAAGACATAAACATCAGCTTGCCGGCCCGGCATTTCACCGGTCCTGTTCGTACTCGCATCCCATGGGCGTCTCTTCGCCACGACGAACGAGATTCGCGACAGCCGCTCCTGATGCCAGCTCTGTAGGTAGCCGGCCGACTTGACCTCGACTTTGGTGCCACCTTCAGTCGTCAGATCGTACGAGGCCCACTCGGTCCGAACACCGTCTGGATTTGCCCGAAGGGCTCGGGCAACGACGTACTCGGCAAGCACGCCTCGCATGGAGTTGCTGAGGAGGTCCGAGCCACTCCACTGCCAGAAGCTTTGAAGGTCGAAGCCAAGGTCAGCGGCGCCATCACGGAAGCGCTCGCGCCCAGACTTGCGCATGGAGGTGACCCGATCGAAGCTCAATGGCAGACTCCCCGTCCCTTGAGACGCTCTGGCGGTCGTTAAGGTTAGTCGCAAATCATCCTACGCTACGAGGATAGGCCCGTCAAGCGCAAGCGCCCATAACGTTCGAAAAGAGCCGACGAGGGACTACCTTTCGCCGGATGCACACTTGGCTATGCCTGAATGGGCACTGATGTAGACCCCACTAATCGGCAGTAATCCGCCGCCGGTCATTCAGGCCACGATACTACATCTCATCGGTTGGTTGAATTGCATCTACCGGACTGAGACGCTCAAGTGCCGCGTGAATCTCCGCCAGCTTGTCTCTTATGCTACCCAAAGCTTCTGGGATATGTTGCAGCTCATAATGAGTCTTGAGTGTTTCCTCATCATACTTCAACCGACGGCTAAGGTTGTGAGTACTGACGCGGAAGCGGGTAGCGTGTCTTACTCCAGTCGCTGTCCGATACCTGATCTCACCGGAGAATTCCTCGTTCTTGTGAAGCTCATCGAACCGATGAGCCACCCCCAGCAGAGTTGAAACGCTCTCATCCGGCGTCAACGCCACGACCTCTGGACTAACCCCTGTATCCGCAAAGGCAGCGATGCCACCATCTACCGTGGTCAGGGGTCTGTTCCACTTGATCGCGATATCATAAGCCGACGATCGGCCGACATTCTTCAGGCGCAATTGGACCAGCTGGTAGCGGCTGGCAATGTCAAGCGACAAGACCAAGATTGGCTCTCTTTCATCCTCCGCCACTTCCATGAGGCGCTGGCTGCTCAACGCTGAGAGGCATGCGGTAACTACTGCAAGCACGCTCGCGATGAGCGCCCAAGATGTCTGCGCCCCAGGTCCAAGCCGAACCAACACCACTGCACCCACCACGATAGCCATCACGAAGGAAGCACCTAACAAAAGCCTGACGAGCTTTCTGCGTATCATGCGCTGATCCTTTCTACATTTGCCGTCTGGCCGAGGAGCAGTCGGGCCGTTGACTTCCCTCGATGTGCGCTTGTCATCATCTTTAGAGTTCGAAGCTGACGGCAAGCGCGGCGGCCGGGCAGCTAGAACGTCGGCAGTAATCTTTGAAAGTCGGAGGCCGAGAAAAAAGGCGAGGGCGAAGTACCAGAACTTAAGGGCGCTGCTCTGTGCCCATGACGCGATCGGGCTACGCGGCAGTTTCGCGACACGCTCTAACACAGATTGCGTGTCCCTGTCATTCTTCGTCAAGCGCCTCGCTTCTTCATCAAGACCTGCCCAAGAACCCACCGGGCTTGTGTCATGGATCTCGATGTCCTGACCCCATCCAGGGTGAGAATTCAAGCCGGGTAGCGTAGCCTCCTTTATAGCAGCATCCTCAATCTGAGGAAGAAAATGCTCCATCCGATCGCACGCGCCTTTGTACGGTTCGGGCGAAACCGTCCACATGCCTGCCCGCGACGGCTTGGGATGACAATCGTTGGTGATCACGGACTTCAACGAATATAGGAGATTTTCGTAAGCCGCTTTGCGCTCCGCTAACGCAGTCATCAAGGGCGCTGCCCTAGATGTCTCGTAGATATTGGTAAGCGCAACCAGTATTGTCATGAACGTTGTCAGCACCCAAGGGTAGTCTACGAAGCGCCAACACCATGCACAGTCATAACTCGTCAAGGCGACGATATGAAAGCCAACCGACGAGACTACCAAGATACCAAGCGCGAGCCACAGGTCTTGGGCGAGATGGGAAAGGCTCAAGAATATAGCGAGGCCGGCAGCCAATACCACAATGGTGAAAACAAATGCGCGCCTCCGGAACCCAGGCTGAAGCTTCCAGGACATGTCATCGCGCCTCCATCTGAGCTGGGACGATCAGTTGGGTGGAGTTCCTTGACACGGACCCGTTACGCAGCGCTCTCAAGGCGGGCCGCGGCCCGCCTTGCCGGAAAAGCACTTCTGCGGTCACGGTGTCGAACAAGCCCACGGCTAGTCCCCGAGCGGCAGCGGCGCGCCCGGTTTTGTCAGCTTATCAAACCGGATTTGCGCCCGCGCCGCGAGATACGGCGCAGTATAAACATATTCCAGGATTGCTCGACACAAGGAGTCAAGGAGCGAACTCTCGAGCGCGGTCAAGCTTCCAAGGTCGGCATGGGCGCCGATGTTGCGGAACTGCCGGATACCGCTTGACACTCCGACAAGGTTCGTCGGGATTTCTCCTTTGTGGGCCAAATCCGCAAGCTTCTTCGCCAGCGTGTTGCCTTCGGCCTTGCGATCGACGCAGACAAGGTCCAAGAGGCGCCCAATCAGGACTGCATATGCGTTGTGGTCTATCGAGCGCACCTTACTGGCGGCTTCGTAAGCTCGGCGGATTTCATCTGGCAGGCCGGCGAAGGGTCTTGAGGGGGCCGGATAGAGCAGCTCTTCCGAGGTCTCTCCTTCCATCGAGTCATACCAAAAATATCGCTGGAGGCTTAGCTCGTGGCACGAGGTGCACTCCAGGAGAGTGTAGACATACCCGTGCTCCGAAGACATTCCTTCATCCTCATGAAGCTCGACTTGAGAATAACCGAAGAGGCGAATCATCGGTCCAAAGTTCTTGCAGTGCCCACATTTCACAGGTACGGTATAGTCCGTCTTTTTCTTCTTGGGCATTGCACGCACCTCCAGGGACCAAAGTAGGTTGCCATCTACCTCGAATGGCGCGCGGGTGAGGGCCTAAAAACAGGATAGGACAGTATGGTCCGGATGGTCAAATCGCGGGATTGCTATAAGGAAATGGCTTTTACGATGGGCCGATGTTTCTTGTGGTCTCTTGAGGCATATGCGCCCTCCGCTGGGCCGTTGGAGCCTGTTGAGACTCCAAGCTAGCAACGAGGGCTGGCCAGGTAGATGCGGATTCGCCAGGGCGGCGAAGGCGAACATTTCAACCGAGGCCGGAAGGCTGGATGGAGGGAGGTGATCTACCCTTTGCGAGGGCGGCCCGGCTTGGCTACACGAAGGCGAAGGCCGATGCTCTTGGCTGCACGGTGCACGCGATCCCGATAGATGGTTATGCTGTCGCCATGCTCTCTGCTGTCGTATTCTTGACCGATACGATAGTACGTCCAGCCTTGGACCTGAACCGCACCAGCCAGTCGAAGGCGTCCCGATGAGGCGCGACCGTAGCAGGGTCAAACCCGGCGGCTTCCGCTTGGCCTTCGGCGAGACACGCGTTGTTGCCATCGGCTGCTGTCATCACTCGCAGCACAATCGATTCGGTCGCTCGCCCTGGACCCACGCTCGAAGAGCCTCTCGGTGCCCGCCCTGGTCGCCGACTTGGCGACCGCCTAGCAGCCGGCCGAGTAGTCCCTGAGTAGTCCTTGGGCGAAGGAAGCGCATCCGACATCCGGAAGCCATCCACCGAAGTGGCTGATTCTACGTGGCTTAATGGTGCGCCCTAGAGGATTCGAACCTCTGACCTACAGCTCCGGAGGCTGTCGCTCTATCCAGCTGAGCTAAGGGCGCTTGGTGGGGTACGGACCGGCACCTTCACACTAGGGTTGGCCTGCCTGGAGGGATTCGAACCCCCGACCCGCGGCTTAGAAGGCCGCCGCTCTATCCACTGAGCTACAGGCAGCGACTCGCGCGGCCCGCCTCAGGGAACCTCCTTGGGTCGCCGTCAGGTATCGGGGCGCCCAGATTTGAACTGGGGACCCCCTGCGCCCAAGGCAGGTGCGCTACCAGGCTGCGCTACGCCCCGACGGAAACGCGCAACGCAGTCTAAGGCAGCGCCGCGAGCCGTGTCAATTATAGGACGGGCCGCAATGACGGGCCGCGCCAGACCTGGTGGAACGGGCCGCTTCAGGCGAAGATCCTTGGCGGCTCTAGGGCCGGATGGGCCTCCTCGCTGGCATGAACGGCGCCTTCGACGTCCAGGTATCGCCCCTGCCCCAGATCCAGGAGACAGCGGTTGCGGCCGCTGCGCTTGGCTTCGTAGAGAGCCTCGTCGGCGAAGAGGAGGAGCTCGGCGGCGGTCTTGATGTAGAGCTCGGGGAAGCAGGCGACTCCGGCGCTGAGGGTGAGGGGCACGCGCTGACCCTCGACACGGAAGTCGAGCCCCTCGACCCGGATGCGGAGGCGCTCGGCGGCGAGCAGGGCGGCCTCGCCGGCGGTGGCTTCCAGCAGCAGCACAAACTCCTCGCCGCCGTAGCGGCAGCAGAGGTCGGTCTCCCGCCGCTCCTCCCGCAGCACGCCGGCCACCGCCACCAGGGCGGCGTCGCCGGCGGAGTGGCCGTGCGTGTCGTTGATGCGCTTGAAGTGGTCGAGGTCGCAAAGGATGACCGACATCACCTCGCCCTCCTCGAGGCAGCGGGCATGGGCCTGGTGCAGCCGCTGCTCGAGCACCCGCCGCACCGCAACGCCGGTGAGCGGGTCCTCGCGAGCCTCGCGGTCGAGCAGGCAGCGCCGCACCGAGGCGGTCATCTGCGGCAGCAGCCGGTCGAGCATCACCACCGCCTGCGCCTCGACCAGCCGCGGATCGCACCAGAGCCGCAGGCGGGCGAGGATGCGGCCCTCGTCGCGCAGCAGGCGCTCCACGACCTGCCAGCTGGTGCGGCGGTGGAAGCCGGGGAGAGCGGGTGGATAGCGGTCCGGCTCGGGCACGCCCTCGCACAGCTCGTGCGCCGGACCGGCCCACCAGCTCTTGAACTCGCTGCCGGGAGTGAGGGTCTCGAACTGGAACCAGTGGAACTTCATCACCTCGCACTCGGCGAGGATGCGCTCGGCCACGCCCACCATCTCCTGCTCGGGCGTGATCATCCGCGTGCCGGCGCGGCGCAGGCGCTCGAGGTCGCCGGCACGCCGCCGTGCCTTGGCGAGCAGCATGCCGTTGCGCCCGGCCTCGACCGCCGCCAGCACCAGCGCGGCGAGCACCACAGCGGCGGTGCCCCAGCCGGCGCGCGCGCCGGCGAGCGCCAGGCCGGCGCCGGCGAGCCAGCCGCCGAGATCGGTCACCAGCGGCAAGGCCACGCGCGGGCGCAGCCCCTGCTCGGGACGGCGAATCTTCTGCTCCGCCAGCAGCAGGCCCCACCACACCAGGAGATACACGGCGGCCGCGGCGGTCACCCGCACGGGCAGCTGGACACCGTCGCGCAGCCGCGGCAGCCAGGCCCACACCGCCCCGCCCGCCAACGCCGCGCACGCGGCCGTGCCGGCCGCTTCGAGGGCGCGCAGCAGCTTGCGCCGCTCCGGCAGCGGCACCACGCCGGCCGAACGCACCAGCCGCCAGCCGATCTCGGCCGTCAGCAGGCAGACGGCGGCCAGGCCCGCCGCGGTGACGGCCCCGAACAGCAGCACGGCCGGGGCCACCACGGCGGCGCCGAGACCCAAGGTGGTGCGGTTGAAGGGCCGGTGGAAGGCGCCGGCGGCGCCGGCGGCGAGCAGCGCCAGGAACCACCAGGGGCCGCCGAAACTGGTCCACGACCCCCCGAGCAGGTCGAGGTCCGCGAGGTCCCGGGAGCGCCCGGCGACCGCCAGCGCCAGCACCGCGCCGGCGGTCGGCAGCAAGGATGCCCAGAGGTCCCTGGACGATGGCGTGCGCTTCATCGCGTGGAACGCGATTCCCGAGTGGTAGGCGTGGCTTTGTGGCCCCCGCTGCGACGCCGGCGCCTTGGCGAGGTCAGTGGCCGCTCGCGCCGCCCGGCGCACCCGAGCCGCCGGCAGACGCGGCGGCGATGACGCCGCAGGCCAACCGCCCCCCGGCATTGCCGGTAGGCTGAGTGGTGCAATCGTCAGGCGCGGCGTGCAGGATCACGGCCCTGCCGATGACCGAGCTCGGGCCGGAGAGCGACAGCGCTGAAGTGGTGACGTCCAGGTGGCCGGTGCCGTCGGCGTTGATCACGATGTTGCCGAGGTCGCCGGCGTGATGGGCGGCCGCATCAGGGCAGGCATGCGCCGCCCCGGCCGGGTTGAAATGGCCGCCGGCGGTGGAGAAGTCCTTGCCCGCGCCCGTGGCGTCGCGCTCGCACTTGCCGTTCTCGTGCAGGTGAAAACCGTGATTGCCGGGCGGGGTGACGCCGGCCACGTCCGCCACCACCCGGATCTGGTCGCCGGCGCGGGTGAAGGTCACCCTGCCGCTGAAGCCAGGGGTGTCCTTGGCCGGCTGCAAGACGGCCTGGGCGGTCTTTGCCGAGGTTGCCGGAGCCGTCGGGGCGGCCGCCCCCGCGGATGCCGCCGCGCCCGCCGCGCCACCCGTCGTTCCTGCCGTGGCCGCGGCGATCTCCTCGGGCTTCATCGGCTCGTCGGACACCTTGACCGGCGGCCTCGCACCCGCCTTGGCGGGAGCGGCGTCGGTGGTGGTCGAGCCCTTCGGCTCACAGGCCGCGAGCGCCAGGACGAGCAGTGCCATTGAGGTCATCACGATCCAACCGATCCGTGCTTGCTTCATGACATCCTCCTCGTCAAGAGAGGACTGCAATTTCCAAATCAGCTTGCCGTGGCGGCGGGCTTCAGCTCCAGCCTCACGTCCGCCAGGCGGCGGGAGATCTGGATCTCCACTGGCGTGGCCGCCGCGTCCTTGGCCAGCCAGAAGTCCACCTTTGCCGTCCACTTGCGCCGATCGGGCAGGTCCCTGCCGCGAATCGCGTAGTGGCGAGTCTCGATCTTCTGGTTCGCGATGGTGCGGACCTCGTCGCCCATCGGCAGCACCGTGACCGGGTAGATCTTGCCGTCCGACCAGATCTCCATGTCGCGCGGCTTCTGGAACGGCTCATGGCGGATGGTGTAGATGGCACAGGAGATGTCGAGCACCCCTTTCTGCTCGATCTCGTCGCTGGTCGATTTGGAGCGCCCGCGCCAGAAAAAAGAAGTCCAGGCGCGGATCGGCTGCAAGGTATGCGGGTCGATCTCGGAGCCATAGCGCCAATACTCGCCCTGCTTGCTATCCGGTGAGGTGATGAGCAGCTCGCCCCTGAGATGTCCATCTTTCTGCATCTTGAATGCCAGCTCGCCGTCGCCCTGGTGCGGCAAGAACAGGCCGAGAACCGTGCCCACCACATTGCCCAGATGCCAGTGATAATGGAAGTCCTCGTCCGCGGTCTGCGCCGTCGCGGGCGAGCCCGGCAAAAGGAAAAGCAGGACGCAGGCGATGCCCGCGGCCCCCGTCAGTCTGCGCACTTCAGGTTTCATCGCCACGACCGCGTTCCTCCACGCCTCCACCTTCCCAGAAGTCGATGGCCTCGCTCGAGCACCGCGATGCGGGCCGGGTATCAAGACCCATAACGTGCAGACGGCCCTTGGAATGCCCGGCCCGGTGCGGTGCGTGCGGTGCCGGAGAGTCAACTATGCCACAGATGCCACGGCACAGCTTGCCGGGACAGCTGACGGCACGGCGATCGGTGGTGGCTGTGAGCCACTACCCGGCGATCAGCCCGGCGTGGCGGGCGGCGGCGGTTGTGGCGGAGCCACCGCCAGGCGCAGGCGCGCCAGCGATCTCAAGGTCAGCTTGCGGATGCTCGCGGGGCAGTAACCGAGGCGGTCCGCCACCTCTTCGGTGCTGAGGCCGAGGCCGAAGCGCAGCCAGAGCACGGCCCGGTGCCGCACCGACAGGGTCAAGAAGACGCTCTCGAGGTCCCAGACCAGGGCCGCCCGCTCCTGCGGCGCCGGCTGCGGCTGGGAGAGGGCCTCGAGCAGGGCCGAGTCGACGGCCTCGAGCACGCTCGATCGGCGTTGCCGCCAGTAACGCGCGCAGCGGTGACGGAGCGTGCCGATCAACCAGGCTTCCTTGTTGTCGATCGACTCCCATTTGCCGAGAACTGCGAGAAAGGCCTCCTGCAGCAGGTCGTCGGCGTCGTGCGGCGGCACTCCGTAGCGGCGGAGGATTCTCTTCAGCCGCGGGCGCAGGTTCTCTACCAGCTGCTCGAGCTCGGTGACTCCGGCGATGCTTGACAGGCGGGTCATGGCCGGCGCGGCAGGCCGGCGCTCGCGACAGCCGGGCCGTTTTCGCGCGCCGGCTATCTTATCACTGAAATACGCAACGCTCGTGCCTGAATCAGAACATTCCGAGCTGAAGGCGTGCCGCTTCCGACATCATGGACGGGTTCCAGACCGGGTCCCAGACCACCTCCACCTCGGCGGCGGCAACCCCCGGCACGCTCTCGACCTTGTCCTTCACCTCGCCGGGCAGCGAGCCGGCGACCGGACAGGCGGGCGAGGTCAGGGTCATCTTGATCTGCACCTGCCCGCCGGGCTCGATGTTGAGGTCGTAGATCAGGCCCATCTCGTAGATGTTGACCGGGATCTCCGGGTCGTAGACCGTCTTCAGCGCCTCGACGATGCTGTCCTCGATGTTGGGCTCGATGCCCTGGGCGGTCCCGGCGGTCACCGCGGTTGCGGCGGTCTCGGCGCTCTTGCCGGTCTCGGCCGTTGCCGCGGCCGCGGTGGACTCCGGCGGCGCGCTCTCCGCGCTCTCCATGGGTTGGTTCGGATCTGCTGCCATGATCTCCTCCTTAGCTGCTATCGCCTGCCGGCGGCACCGAGCCCGAGCCCGCGCCGGACGCGGCCAGCGCCGATTGCACGGCGTGCCAGGCCAGGGTGGCGCACTTGACGCGCATCGGGAACTCGCCCACCCCGGCGAACGCCGCTAGCTTGCCAAGCTCCGCCGCGCCGCCGGCGGCGGCGTGACCTGCGGCGTCACCCGTGACGCCGGTGGCGGGCGCCCCGGTGACCAGGGCGTGAAAGCTCTCGAACAGCTGCCGCGCCTCGGCCAGCGACTTGCCGCGCAGCGCCTCGGTCATCATCGACGCCGACGCGGTCGAGATGGCGCAGCCGACGCCCTCGAAGCCGATCTCCTCGATGCGCCCCTCCGCGACCCGCAGGTAGACCGCCACGCGGTCGCCGCAGAGCGGGTTGTGGCCGACGGCGCTATGGCTGGCCCCGCTCAGGCGGCCGAAGTTGCGCGGCCGGCGGTTGTGGTCGAGGATGACCTCGCCATAGAGCTCCTGCAGCCCGCCGTAACCGCCGCTCACGCAAACACCTCCCGCACCCGTTCCACCGCCGCCGCCAGGGCCGCCACCTCGTCGAGAGTGTTGTAGAGGCCGAACGAGGCGCGGGTCGTGGCCGGCAGCTCGAGCACCTCCATCAGCGGCTGCGCGCAATGATGGCCGGCGCGCACCGCGATGCCCAGGCCGTCGAGCACCGTGGCGACGTCATGCGGGTGGACCCCTTCGACGACGAAGGACAGCAGGCCGGCGCGCTCGCGCGCCGCCGGCTCATCCAGGTCCAGATGCACCAGGCGCACTCCGGGGATCGCGCCCAGCAGCTCGGCCGCCCGTTGCAGCAGCCGCCCTTCCCAGAGGGCCACCGCGTTCAGCCCCAGGTTGGTCAGGTAGTCGAGTGCGGCGGCGAGGCCGACGGCGCCCTCGATGTTGGGCGTGCCCGCCTCGAAGCGCTGGGGCGGCGGCGCATAGGTGGTGCCCTCGAAGCGCACCGTCTCGATCATGCCGCCGCCGCCCTGCCAGGGCGGCATCTCGGCCAGCAGCTCGGCGCGCCCGTAGAGCACGCCGATGCCGCTCGGACCGTAGACCTTGTGGCCGGAGAAGGCGTAGAAGTCGCAGCCCAGCAGGGCGACGTCGACCGTCATGCGGGGCGCCGCCTGGGCGCCGTCCACTAGCAGCACCGCGCCACGCCGGTGCACCATGTCGGCGATCTCGGCGACCGGGTTGATGGTGCCGAGGACGTTGGAGACGTGGGTCACCGCCACGATGCGGGTGCGCGGCGACAGCAGACGCCCGAGCGCCGCCAGGTCGAGCTCGCCGTGGCGGTCGATGGGGACGACGCGCAGCGCCGCCCCGCGCTCTTCGCACAGCAGCTGCCAGGGCACCAGGTTGGAGTGGTGCTCCATGGCGGTGATCAGCACCTCGTCGCCGGCCGCCAGGCCGGTGCGCCGGCTGCGCCCGTAGCTCTGGGCGACGAGATTGATCGCCTCGGTGGTGCCGCGCACGAAGACGATCTCCTCGGCGGCGGCGGCGCCGAGGAAGGCCCGCACCGTCTCCCGCGCCCGCTCGCGGCCGCCGGTGGCCAGCTGCGCCAGCCGATGCACGCCGCGCCCGACATTGGCGTAATAGTCGCGGTAGCAGCAGGCGATCGCCTCGAGCACGGCGCGCGGCTTCTGGCTGGTGGAGGCGTTGTCGAGGTAGACCAGCGGGCGTCCGTGGACGGTCTGTGCGAGCAGCGGAAAGTCTGCCCTGACCCGCGCCAGGTCGTAGCTCGGGCCGGGCGGCGGAGGCGTCGCGGGCGCTGCTGCCGATAAGGTCGTCGCGGGCGTCGAGGCGGCGGCTGCGATGGCCTCGGCGCCGGCGCCGGCCGGCGACTGGACTTGACTGGATGAACCGCTCATGACCGTTGCGACTCCATCGACTTCCGGCAGCCAGGCCGGTTGCCCTGGCGGGACACTAGACGGCCTGCCTCACCACCTCGCCCTGCGGCAGGCGGGCGAACAGGAACTCCTCGAGGTCGTGGCGCACCGGCTCGACCTTGATGCGCGCCAGGATGTCGGAGGCGAAGGCATAGGTCAGCAGGCTGCGCGCCGCGTCCACGCCGATGCCGCGTGAACGCAGGTAGAACACGGCGTCGTCGTCGAGCTGCCCGACGGTCGAACCGTGGGTGCACTTGACGTCGTCCGCGAAGATCTCCAGGCGCGGGTTGGAGTTGGCGATGGCATCGGCCGACAACAGCAGGTTGCGGTTGGACTGCTTGGCGTCGGTCTTCTGCGCCCCGGGATGCACGTGAATGAGGCCGTTGAACACGGACCGCGCCTTGCCGTCGAGAATTCCCTTGTAAAGCTCGTGGCTGGCGCAGTGGGGCTTGGCGTGCTCCACGCGCATGTGGTTGTCGATCACCTGCCGGTCCTCGGCGAGGTAGAGGCCGTTGAGGATGCAGTCGATGCCCTCGCCGTCGAGCAGGGCGTTGACGTCGTTGCGCACCAGGCCGCCGCCGAGCGAGATCGAGTGCGAGGAGATGGCGCTCGAGCGCTCGCCGTAGACCTGCAAGGTGGCCAGGTGAAAGGCGTCCCGGCTCTCGCGCTGCACCTTGTAATGGTCGACGACAGCATGGGGGCCGGCGATGAGCTCGGTGACCCCGCAGCTGAAATAAGCGCCGCCCTCGCCGGCGTCGGCGCCGACACCGACGTAAGTCTCGACCACCGTCAGCTGGCTGCCCTCGCCGGCCACGATCAAGTTGCGCGGATAGGAGACGGTGGCCGCCCGGCCGGGCGAGCCCGCGGTCGAGAGGTAGAGCAGGTGAATGGGCCGCTCGAGCACCGCGCCGCGCGGCAGCATCACCACCGCGCCGTCGCCCAGGAAGGCGGTATTGAGGGCGACGAACGGCTGGTCCTGGAAGCTGGTGTGCCGGCCGAGATGCGGCTCGAGCCGCTGGGGCGTGCGCGCCAGCGCGGCGGCGAGGCTCTGAACCAGCGCTCCCGGCGGCACGTCGTCGACGCTGGAAAGCTCCGGCGCGAAGCGGCCGTCCACGAACACCAGGCGCGCCGCGGCCGCGAAGGTCCACGGCGCGAGATCGGCGAGGGCGATGCGCGGCGCGCTCGCGCTGATTGCCTTCGAGGCACCCGGAGCCGCCGCCGGGGCAGCTGGGTCGGCCGGGCCGGCAGCAGCCCGCTGGAAGGAGGCGCGGGCGAGCGGCGCCAGGTTGGTGAAGCGCCACTCCTCCTGGCGCGTGGTCGGGAACCCGAGCACTGCGAAACGCTGGATCGCCGTCCGACGCAGCGCCGCGAGCGCCGCCGGTTCGGCGGCGGACAGCTCGCGCCGGAAGGACTCCCAATCGGCGAGATAGGGAGCAGCGGCGGCGAGGTCACGGTCGCTCGGAGCCGTCCGGGGCGGCGGCATCGCCGAAACTCCCGCCGGTGCGAGCGGCTGCTGGATGGCCTCAGTGGTCATGCATCAGGCTCCGGCCGCGGGAACGGGGACCGCCGCGTTTTCCTGGACCTGTCGAGCCAGGGACTCGAGCCAGGCGTAGCCCTTCTCCTCGAGCTCGAGCGCCAACTCCTTGCCGCCCGAGCGCACGATGCGGCCGTCCACCAGCACGTGCACGCGGTCGGGGACGATGTAGTTCAACAGCCGCTGGTAGTGCGTGATCACCAGAAAGGCCCGGTCGTCCTGGCGCAAGCCGTTGACGCCCGCCGCCACGATGCGCAGCGCGTCGATGTCGAGGCCGGAGTCGGTCTCGTCGAGCACCGCGAGGCGCGGCTCGAGCACCGCCATGTGGAAGATCTCGTTGCGCTTCTTCTCGCCGCCCGAGAAGCCCTCGTTGACCGGCCGGCTGAGCAGCGACTCGTCCATCTGCACCAGCTTCATCTTCTGGCGCACCAGCTTGAGGAACTCGACCGCGTCGAGCTCCGGCAGGCCGCGGTGCTTGCGCACCGCGTTGAGCGCCGCCTTGAGGAAGTAGGTGTTGCTGACGCCGGGGATCTCGACCGGGTACTGGAACGCCATGAACACGCCTTCCCGCGCCCGTTCCTCGGGTTCCATGTCCAGCAGGTCCTTGCCGTCGTAGAGCACCTCGCCGGCCGTCACCTCGTAGCTTTCCTGTCCTGCCAGCACGCGGGCGAGGGTGCTCTTGCCGGAGCCGTTTGGTCCCATGATGGCGTGCACCTCGCCCGCCTTGACGTCGAGGTCGATCCCGCGCAGGATCTCGTTACCCTCGACCGCTGCGTGTAGGTTCTTGATCTGAAGCATCGCTCGTGCTCTTCCTCTCCTGAAATGGTAATGATCGATGCCAGGCGGCGCCGCGGCGGCGGCGCGGCCGGCGATGGGGGCACGGCGGCCTCAGCCAGGCCTCAGCCGACGCTGCCCTCCAGGTTGACCGCCAGCAGCTTCTGGGCCTCCACCGCGAACTCCATCGGCAGCTCGCGGAAGACCTCCCGGCAGAAGCCGTTGACGATCATCGCCACGGCGTCCTCGGTCGCTATGCCGCGCTGGTTGCAATAGAAGATCTGGTCTTCGCCGATCTTCGAGGTGGTCGCCTCGTGCTCCATGCGGGCAAGCGGGTTCTGCACGTCGATGTAAGGGAACGTGTGCGCGCCGCACTGATCGCCGATCAGCATCGAATCGCACTGCGAGAAGTTGCGGGCGTGGTCGGCGCCCTTGAGGATGCGCACCGCGCCGCGATAGGTGTTCTGGCCGTGGCCGGCCGAGATGCCCTTGGAGACGATGGTGCTGCTGGTGTGCTTGCCGATGTGGATCATCTTGGTGCCGGTGTCCGCCTGCTGGTAGCCCTTGGTCAGCGCCACCGAGTAGAACTGGCCGACCGAGTGGTCGCCCTTGAGGATGACGCTGGGGTACTTCCAGGTGATCGCCGAACCGGTCTCGACCTGCGTCCACGAGATCTTCGAGCGCGCGCCCTCGCACTTGCCGCGCTTGGTGACGAAGTTGTAGATGCCGCCCTTGCCGTGCTCGTCGCCGGGATACCAGTTCTGCACCGTCGAGTACTTGATGGTGGCGCCCTCGAGCGCCACCAGCTCCACCACCGCCGCGTGCAGCTGGTTCTCGTCGCGCATCGGCGCCGTGCAGCCCTCGAGGTACGACACGTAAGCGCCCTCGTCGGCGATGATCAGGGTGCGTTCGAACTGCCCCGAGTTCCTGGCGTTGATGCGGAAGTAGGTGGACAGCTCCATCGGACAGCGCACGCCCTTGGGGACGTACACGAAGGAACCGTCGGAGAAGACCGCCGAGTTCAAGGTGGCGAAGAAGTTGTCGGAGTAGGGGACCACCGATCCCAGGTACTGGCGCACCAGCTCGGGGTGGTCGTGCACCGCCTCCGAGAACGAGGAGAAGATGATCCCCATCTCGGCTAGCTTGCTCTTGAAGGTGGTGGCCACCGACACGCTGTCGAACACCGCGTCGACGGCCACACCGGCAAGGATCTCCCGCTCGCGCAGCGGGATCCCGAGCTTTTCGTAGGTGGCCAGGATCTCGGGGTCCACCTCGTCGAGGCTCTGCGGCCCCTTCTTCTGCCTGGGCGACGCGAAGTAGACGATCGACTGGTAGTCGATCGGCGCATGGTGGATGTTGGCCCAGGTCGGCTCCTGCATGGTGAGCCAGTGCCGGTAGGCCTTGAGCCGCCACTCGAGCAGCCACTCCGGCTCCGCCTTCTTGGCCGAGATCCGGCGGACGACGTCCTCGTCGAGCCCCGGCGGGAAGACGTCCTGCTCGACGTCGGTGACGAAGCCGAACTTGTAGTCCTGGGCAGCCAGTTGCTCGAGGGTTTCCGTGGAAGTCTGCATGGCTAAGATCCGTCCTTCTGATCCTGTCGGTCTCGGTCGTCGCTCGTCTCTCTCGCGTCGTGGGCCCGTCGTGGGCCGTCGTTCATCGTCGTTCGCCGCCGTTCGCGCCGCGGGGCCGCCGGCCCGTCGCGGCGGGTACCGTTTGCGAGCCGGGCGGCCGGTTCCGGCCCTCTTCAGAGCGGCTGCTGCTGCGGCTGCTGCGTGTTCCCCGCGGACCCGCGGCCCAGGGTGACCAGCCGCGAGACCGGCGGCGCCTGCAGCAGCGGGTGGACCATTTCCGCCAAAGTGATGCCCTGCAGGGCGGTCAGCAACGCCTCGTTGATGCGATGCCAGTTGCTGCGCACCGGGCAGAGCCGCTCGTGCACGCAATCGCCCGCCTCGTCGATGCACTCGGTGATGGCGATCGGCCCCTCGAGGGCGGCGATGATCTCCGCCATCGAGATCTCCTGCGGGTGGCGGGACAGGCCGTAGCCGCCCTTCACCCCGCGGTGCGAGACCAGCACGCCTTCACGCGCCAGCAGCTTCAGGATCTTGCTCGCCATCGGCAGCGGCAGGTGCGCCTCCGCCGCCAGGTCGGGAGCGTTGTACTGGCGGTCCGGATGGGCCGCCAGGTGCGTCAGAAGAACGATCCCGTAGTCGGTCTGCTTGGTGATCCTGATCATGCCTCGCCCCGCCATCTGTTAAAACAGTACCGGGACGGTACTAATTCTCTCGGATGATAGCAGGAGGCCGGCGGAAGTCAAACCGGCGGGAGGTTGGCAGGGGGGCGGCGGCAGGGCGGCGGCGGCGATAGTGGAGGGGGGCGCCGGCGGGTGGCCAGGGGCGGCTGGGTGGCCCGCGCTCAAGACAGCAGGCCGGACAGCGACCAATAGAGGCTGACGAGCGCGATCAGGCAGCAGGCCGGCACGACCACCCGGCCGCGGTACCAGGCCTTGTGGCCGAAGGGCAGTCCGATCAGGACGAAGGCCGCCGCCATGACCGCCAGCTCGGCGGCGGCGGCGCCGAGGGCGAAGCCGCCGGCGGCGGCCGGCAGCAGCGGCGGCGTCAGCGGCGGTGCCAGTGGCGCGGTGGCCGCCAGGGTCGCCGGCGGCGCGAGCCCATCGGGGAAGGCGGGCGCGAGGTAGAGGCCGCACAGGGTCCCGATGGCCAGGAGAGCCACGGTCTTTGCCAGCGAGACAACCCTCGCCGCGGACGAGGGCGAGAAGGGAGTAAGGAGCCGCCCCCAGCTCGGCGAGATCCCGGGCGGCGCCGACCGCGGGCGGAACCGCGCCGGCCGCGCCACAAAGCCCGTCACCGCCAGGCAGGCGACCGCCAGCGGGAGCAGGGTCTCGAGCGACGTCGGGCGCAGCGGCGCCGCGCCGCGCAGGGCCAGCACCAGGCCGAGGCCCTGGCCGA
>DASZHY010000067.1:0-6657 GCA_035949675.1 Thermoanaerobaculia bacterium | reverse complement strand
TGTCGCACGCGTGATTCAGGCAGGGCAGCCCGAAGCCCCCTTCCAGCGTCCTCAGCAGTGAGAAGTGAGTGTAGAAGGTCGAGCTCTGCGCGCCGTGCACGCCGTAGTTGGTGTAGACGATCACCAGGACCTTGTTGATGTTCGGCGCGACGCTGTAGTCGTTCTCGTCCCACATCACGACGATCGCATTGTCGCCGGTTTCCACGCCGGAGAGGCCCAGATCGCCTGCACGATCTGCTGCAGGGTGACGTCGCCGCGGTAGATGAGGGCCGGGTTGAGACCGGTCTGCGTGCCGGTCGAGCTCGGGTCGAAGTTGCAGGTGCCGCCCGCGTTGCCGCGCCCATGCTGATCGTTGCACTGGTTCGGCACGATGAACGAGAAGCTCGGCACGTGCCCGCTGCGCAGGTCGCCATACAGGCCGTTGTCACCTTCGAAGGCGACCACGTTGGCCAGGCCGTGCTCCTGTACGTTCTTGAAGTAGACGAAGGGGTTGTGCTTGGCGGCGTAGAGCTTCACGAAGTCGTTCGACGTGATGTTGAAGCCCGGGAAGAAGGTGCTGTCGGTGAAGAAGCCGTCGCTGTAGGTCACCTTGTCGGCGCCGCTGAGCGGGAGGCTCTCCTGGTAGCTCTTCCAGCTGAGATGGGCCGCGACCAATTGGTCCGCGATCGTCTTGCCGGAGGTGTTGGCGGCGGCCGCAACGGAGGTCACGCCGTCGATGTCGTTCTCGCCGGGTGCACCTTGGGTCTCATTGGTCGTGTCGACGGCCGGCGTCGCGGCGTCGGTGCCGGTGCCCGCGATCGGGCAGATGCTCGGGCTCGCCGGGTTGTCCGTGTTGACCGCGCCCGACGCGAGGTTCGGGTTGCAGCCCGCGTTGTGCCAGTCCGGCGCGTTGTCCGAGCGCACGCCGAAGTTCGATCCTCCAGGTAATTGGTCAGGCTGGGGTGGCCGATCGCGTAGTAGTTCGTCGCGATGTTGGAGGCCTTGGCCAGGTTGTTGGTGAAGACCGCCGTTGGATTGTCGACGATCTGTTCGTAAGCGTGGTTCTCCATCGCGATGAAGAACACGTGGTCCAGATGGGGTACCAGCCTCGGGGAAGCCCCTTCGGCGGCGAAGACGGTGCTGGCGAACGTCGCGGCCAACAGGCCAACCATCACTGCCACTTTTCTCAGCGTCATGATCCCCTGCCTTTCCCGGGAAGTCCCGGAGCCTTTGGAAGTGGTTTGGGCGCAAGTGCCCGTACCTCGAAACCCTAAGGAGCGGGGGTGACAGCCCGGCCGCCGAGCGGTGACGCGGCAGTTACCCGGCAGTTACTTGTTGGTGGCGGCAGCCAAGACAACTCCTGATCGAAGCGAAGGGGAGGGGGCGTCCGAAGCGAAAGGGAGGGGGCGTCCCGGGATCGGGCAGGCGGAGGGGGCTAGAATGTCTTGGTGGCGAGGATCCACCTGCTGCCCGATCCGCTGGTGAGCCAGATCGCCGCCGGCGAGGTGGTGGAGCGCCCTGCTTCGGTGGTCAAGGAGCTGGTCGAGAACGCGCTCGACGCCGGCGCGCGCGAGGTCGAGGTGCTGCTCGAGGCCGGCGGCAAGAGCCGCATCGCCGTCGCCGACGACGGCTGCGGCATGGGCGCCGACGACGCGCTGCTCGCCTTCGACCGGCACGCCACCAGCAAGATCGCGAGCTTCGCCGACCTCGAGCAGGTCGGCACGCTCGGCTTCCGCGGCGAGGCGCTGGCCGCCATCGCCTCGGTGGCGCGGGTCGAGTTGATCACCGCCGAACGGCCCGGCGACGGCCATCGCGTGCTGATCGAAGGAGGGCGGGTGAGGGTGGCCGAGCCGCTGGCGCGGCCGCGCGGCACCACCCTGGACGTGCGCTCGCTGTTCTTCAACGTGCCGGCCCGGCGCAAGTTCCTGAAGTCCCCGGAGACCGAGCTGCGGCGCGCCGTCGAGATGGTGCAGGGTTACGCCCTGGCGCGCCCCGACGTGCGCTGGCGCGTGCTCCACGAGGGCCGGGCGCTGCTCGACCTGCTGCCGGCGGGGCCGGCTGGCACGGCCGACCTGGCAGGCCCGGCAGGGAACGGCGCGAACGGCGACGGGACCCGCCAGCGCGTCGCCCAGCTGTTCGGCGCCGAGTTGGCGGGGCGGCTGGTGGCGGTGGGTGATCTCGACGAGGCGGGCGAGGCCGGCGGGGGAGGGCAGCCGGTCGCCCGCGAGCGGATCGGCGGCCTGGTGGGCACGCCGGAGACGGCGCGCGGCCGCCGCCAGTTCGTCTTCGTCAACCGCCGCCTGCTGCGCGACCGGGCGGTGCTCGCCACCTTCTACCGCGCCGTGCGCGAGGAGTGGAAGAGCGACGACCACCCGGCCCTCTTCCTATTCCTCGACCTGCCGCCCCAGGAGGTGGACGTCAACGTCCACCCCCAGAAGGCCGAGGTGCGTTTCCGCGATCCGCGCCTGCTCGACCGGGTGGCGGCGGCGCTGCGCCTCGCCCTGGCGCGGGCCCGCGGCGAGGTGGCGGCGCCGCTGCGCCGGCCCGCCGATGCGGCGCCGGCGGTGCCCTTCGCCTGGCAGGGGCTCGGCGGCTTGCCTGGCCTGGCCGGCCTGCCTGGCCTGGCTGGACCGGCTCGACCGGCTGGACTGGCTGGACTGGATGGAGACATCGCCGAGGGGGCGGCCCCCGGGGCTGCCTCGCCCGCGGTCTGGCTCCCGGCCGGCCGCCTGGCGACGGCCTCCTACCCGCCGCCGGTGCGCGCCGCGGTGCCGCTCTCCGGCCGCCGCGGCGAGGCGCGGCCCTTTCGCCTGCTGGGCCAGTACAAGGGCACCCTCATCTTGCTCGAGGGGCCGGACGGCCTTTACCTAGTCGACCAGCACGTCGCGCACGAGCGCATCCTGTTCGAGCGGCTGCGGCGGTCGCTCGCCGCCGCCACCCCGCCCTCGCAGGCGCTGCTGACGCCGCGCCTGCTCGAGCTCGGCCCGGCCGAACGCCTGCGCCTGCTCGAGCTGGCTCCAGCCCTGGAAGCTTGCGGTTTCGGCCTCACCGCCCTCTCCGGCCAGACCCTGGCGCTCACCGCCGTGCCGGCCCCGCTGTCGGCCGGCGAGGCCGAAGGGCTGCTCGCCGCGCTTTCGAGCGGCTCGCTGGCCGACAGCCCGGCGGACGGGGACCTGGCGCCGCGGGTGCTCGACGCCCTGGCCGCCAGCCTCGCCTGCAAGGCCGCGGTCAAGATGCACCATCCGCTGTCGCCGCCCGAGATGGAAGCGCTGATGACCGAGCTGTTCGCTGCCGAGCAGCCCTACGCCTGCCCCCACGGCCGCCCGATCGTGCTGCAGATGACCGATTCCGACCTCGAGCGCCGCTTCGAGCGGCGCTGACGATTCCCTGACGGCGACAGCCGCGGCCGGCGCAGCCGAGCCGCGTTTGGCTCGGGCGCCCGTGCCACGCAGCCGAGCGCAGCGAGGCGCAGATAAGCGGCCAGCCGAAGCCCAGATCAGCGACCAGCCGAGGCTCGGCCAATCGGTAGTGGGTCAGGTTCGATCAGGGCTTGGCAGATGGCTCGAGGAGAAGAGAGTCGTTACTCCTGGCACGGGGGACACGAATGGCATGTGTAACCCGCATCTGAAGGAATATCGCAGGTACCGGGAGGACAGATGGTGTAGGTGGTGTTGACTGCCACAGCCGCTCGTAAGCCACGTGCATCGAGGCAAAGCCGCCGGAGGGTCTCACGGGTGAGGGTTAGCCTTCGATGAGTTTTGTGCATAGTCTTTTTCTCTCCTGGTAGGGCTTCGATTGGGATGACCTGAAGAGAGATAATATGCTAATGCAACAACTAGCGCAATATCGACTGCTCTAACCGGCCATCAGGCCGAACAAGCGGCCAGGTACCGATCTGCTAGACTCTCGCCCTCATGGCCGAAGCCGACCGCCGCCCGCGCGTGGGCATGATCAGCCTCGGTTGTCCCAAGAACCTCGTCGACAGCGAGATCATGCTGGGCGAGCTGGCGCGGCGCGGCTACGAGGTGGTGAGCGATCTCGCCAGCGCCGAGACGGTGGTCGTCAACACCTGCGCCTTCATCGACGAGGCCAAGCAGGAATCGATCGACGCCATCCTGGAGGTGGTCGGGCGCAAGGGCCGCGGCGTCGAGCGGGTGCTGGTCGCCGGCTGCATGGTCAACCGCTACGGCGACGAGCTGGCCCGCGAGATCCCGGAGATCGACGGCTTCATCGGCCTCGACCAGCTGCGCGAGGTGGGCCGCCTGGTGGAGCTGGGAGGCGGCCCGCCGCTCCCCGCGCCGTCGCACCTGGTGTTCGACCACACCGCGCCCCGCCTGCTCACCACCCGCGGCCACGCCTATCTCAAGGTCGCCGAAGGCTGCAACAATCCGTGCACCTTCTGCGCCATCCCGCTCTGGCGCGGGCGCTTCCGCAGCCGCAGCATCGAAAGCCTGGTGGCGGAGGCGCGGCAGCTCGAGGCGGCGGGCATCCTGGAGCTGAACCTGATCGCCCAGGACACCACCCGCTATGGCGAGGACCTGGGCCTGCGCCGGCACGGGATGGTAAGACTCGTCGAAGCGCTGCTCGCGGCCACCTCGATCCCCTGGATCCGTTTCCTCTATGCCTACCCGACGACCCTCGACGAGGATCTCCTGCGGCTGATGGGCGCCGAGCCGCGCTTCTGCTCCTACCTCGACATGCCGCTGCAACACAGCCACGGCGAGGTGCTCAAGGCGATGCGGCGGGGAGGCGACGCCGGCCGCTACCTCCGGCTGCTCGAGCGGGCGCGCGAGCTGGTGCCGGACGTCTCTCTGCGCTCGACGTTCATCGTCGGCTTCCCCGGAGAGACGGAGGAGCATTTCCGCGACCTCCTCGGCTTCGTCGAGCGCGCCCGCTTCGACCACCTCGGCGCCTTCGCGTTCAGCCCCGAGCCGGGCACGCCGGCGGCGGCCCTCGGCGGCCGCGTCCCCCGCCAGGTCGCCCGCCGCCGCCTGCGCCAGCTGCTCGCGGCGCAGCGGCCGATTGCCCTCGCGGCCCGCCGGCGGCTGGTCGGCCGGCGGCTCGAGGCGCTGATCGAGGGGCCGAGCGCCGAGACCGAGCACCTGCTGTCCGCCCGCCTCCAGGGCATGGCGCCCGAGATCGACGGCCAGTTGCTGATCAACGACCTCGAGCCCGGCGCCGCCCCTGCGGCCGGCGGCCCGCTCGGCGAGCGGCCCACCCTGGCCACGGTGGTGATCACCGAGGCCTACGCCTCCGATCTCGTGGGCAGGGTGGTTGCCCCGCCGGCGCAGCCGGTGCAGCCGGCACGGCTCCCGGCCCGGCCGGCGCAGTCGGCGGGGCTCCAGGTGCCGCCGGCCGCGTTTCGCGCCTAGCTTCAGGGGGCCGCCAAACCGGGGCAATCGCCGCGGCTCGCCGAACGCCATGCTGGTGGTTCACGACGCCTACGAGAGCAGCGACCTGCCGCAGGGCGGCGTGGTCGCCATCGGCAACTTCGACGGCGTCCACCGCGGCCAGCGCGCCATCCTCGACGCCATCGTGGCGCGGGCCCGCGAGCTGCGGGCTGCCGCGGTCGTGGTCACCTTCGATCCCCACCCGCTCTCGGTGCTGCGTCCGGAGCAAGCGCCCCTCCCCATCACCACCCCGGAGCAAAAGGAGCGCCTGCTCGCCGCGGCCGGGATCGCGGTCGCGCTGGTGGTGCGCTTCACCCGCGAGTTCGCCCGCACCCCGGCCCGCCAGTTCGTGCGCGAATTCTTGGGCGCAAGGCTGGCGGCGCGCGAGGTCTACGTCGGCGAGAGCTTCTGCTTCGGCTATCGCCGCGAAGGGACCCTCGAGCTGCTGCGTGGGCTCGGCGAGGAGCTGGGCTTCACGGCCCACGGCGTGGCGGAGGTGATGCTGCACGGCGAGCGGGTCTCGAGCACCCGCATCCGCCGCGCCATCGCGCAGGGACAGGCGGACGAGGCCGCGGAGATGCTGGGCCACCCGTTTTCGATCACCGGCACCGTGGCGCGCGGCGATCGCATGGGCCAGCGCCTTGGCTGGCCGACCATCAACCTGGCTGCCGACCATAAGCTGCTGCCCGCGGACGGCGTGTACGCCAGCCGGGTCCTGCTGGCCGGCTTCCCCACCAAGTTCGACTGCGCGACCAACATCGGCACGCGGCCGACGGTCTACGAGAACTATCAACGGGTGGTCGAAAGCCATATCCTCGACTTCAAGGCCGACGTCTACGGCCAGCGCGTCGAGCTGTTTTTCTACAAGCGTTTGCGCGAAGAGCGGATTTTCCCGACGGTGATGGACCTGTCGGCCCAGATCGGCCGCGACGTCGAGGCGACCCGCGAGTACTTCAGCCGCCGGCGGTTGGAACAAGAGGTCCCGCCCGCCAGGTTATAGATGGCGGGATACCAACGGAGAGCGACAACCCATGCCTAGCGATAAGGTCGTAACGGTCAGCGAGCAGAGCTTCGAGAGCGACGTGCTGAAGTCGCAGACGCCGGTGCTGGTGGACTTCTGGGCGCCCTGGTGCGGTCCCTGCCGGATCGTGGCGCCGGTCCTCGAGGAGATCGCCGAGGAGCTGGACGGCAAGGTGCGCATCGCCAAGCTCAACGTCGACGAGAACCAGCAGCTCGCGTTCCAGTTCCAGGTTTCGAGCATTCCCACCTTCATCCTCTTCAAGGACGG
>DASZHY010000066.1:0-19952 GCA_035949675.1 Thermoanaerobaculia bacterium | reverse complement strand
CCGGTCTTGAAGTTGACGGAAGTGATCGAAACGAGCTCCCACCCATCCTCGCCGAGCTGATTCAGTTGCGGGGCCGCATTGGGATCGAGGCGATAGTTCTCGCTGCGGATGTTGATGATCTTGTACTCCCACTTGGTCCTGTCCACACGCTCCTCCTTACGTCACCGCGCGGCTCGGGGCTCCACGGCCCCGCCATTGTATCGCGAGCCCGCGCCGGCGGCGGCGTGGGCGCCGTTTTGGCCCTTGTGCCCGCCGCGGGAATTCCTTTCTAACGCCACCGCACCTGCACTTCGTCGCCGGGGATGACTCCCCAGCGGCGGGCGAGGTCCTCGCCATTCATTGCCAGCTCGAGGGTGCCGAGCGAACCGATCAGGAAGGCAACCCCATAGCGCGGGATCTCCTCGTAGTGGCCGGCGAACTGGGCGGCGGTATGGCTGCCGACGCGCGCGATCAGCTGCGGGGTTGGCGCGGGCAGCCAGCCGGCGGGGATGTCGGTGACCAGGTTGCCGAAGCGGTCGATGTGCGCCACCCGTCCCGAGAGCAGCCCGGGCTGCCGCCGGGGGGGCTTCGGGGGGAGCTGCACCGGGTCGGCGATCTCGGGCCCGAGATCGGCCGGCGGCCCGCCGCGCAGCAGGAAGGCCGCAACGGGCCCGAAGCGGTCCCGGCCATGGAAAGTCGCGCCGGGTCCCTGAAGGAAGAGATCTTCGCGCTCGACGGCGCGCACGCGGGCGCCGCCCAGAAGCGGCGTCAGCAGGCCGTTGTCCGGGGCCACCAGCAGGCCGGCGGCGCTCTCCGCCACCAGGATGCGGCGCCGGCTCCCCACCCCCGGATCGACCACCGCCAGGTGCACCGTGCCGGCGGGGAAGGCCGGCGCGGCGGCGGCGAGCAGGTACGACGCCCCGGCGATGTCGCCGGGTCCGACCTGGTGCGAGATGTCCACCAGCTGCGTCCCGGGCGCCAGGCGCAGCACCGTCCCCTTGACCGCGGCGACGTAGTAGTCATCCAGCCCGAAGTCGGTGAGCAAGGTCAGCAGCGGCGGCGACAGTGGCGCCATGGCGGTCTCCGTGATCATTCACCCGTATCCTCGCCTCTCGCCGCTCGCCTCGCGCCTCGCGACCTTGCCGCACGAGACACTGCCGGGGCATCCGGTAGAATCGCCGGGTGTCTCCCGACCGCTACCACCTCCACGAGCGCCGCCGGCGCCGGCTGCTGCTGTTCACCAAGCCGGCCCGGCAAGGACGGGTAAAGACCCGTCTGATCGGCGATCTTACCGCCGCCCAGGCCGCCGAGCTGCACGCCGCCTTCCTTGCCGACCTGCTGCCGCGCCTCGCCGCCGGCGACTTCGCGCTCGAGCTCCTGTGGGCGGTCGACCCGGGAGAACCCGTGCCCGCGAGCTGCTGGCCGGGAGTGGCAAGCCGGCGCCAGGAGGGGGCGGACCTCGGCGAACGCCTCTACCGCGCGCTCGCCGCGGCGGCGAGCCGCTCGGCAGTGGTGGCGGCGCTGGGCAGCGACCACCCCACCGTCGAGGTCGGGCTGGTCGAACGGGCGTTCGCCGCCGTCGAGGCCGGCGCGGACGTGGCGCTGGGACCGGCTGCCGACGGCGGCTACTACCTGATCGCGCTGGCCGCCGGCGCGGTCGGGCCGCGCCTCTTCGAGGCAGTTCCCTGGAGCACCCCGGGAGTGCTGGCGGCGACGCTCGAGCGCTGCGGCCAGCTCGGGCTCACGGTCGAGCTGTTGCCGGTCGCCGCCGACGTCGACACGCCTGCCGACCTGGCGCGGCTGGCATTCAGCCTGGCGCCGGCCGGTGCGGCGGCGGAGAGCTGCCCGCGCACCCGCGCGCTGCTCGCCAGCTGGCGGCGGCTGCCGGCGGCGGCCCCGCCGGCCCCGCCAGACAGAGGCATGCGATGAGGATCCTCACCACGGAGGCGATGCGCAGTGTCGACCGGGCGGCGATCGAGCGGCTGGGCTTGCCCGCGCTGGTGCTGATGGAGAACGCCGCCCTTGGGGTGGTGGAGGCGATCGGGCGGCAGTACCCGCGAGCGGAGTCGGCGGCGATCTTCTGCGGCCCGGGCAACAACGGCGGCGACGGCCTGGCGGTGGCTCGCCAGCTGGCGACGCGCGGCTACGCGGTCGAGATCTTCGTCGCCGACGGCGGGCGGCCCCTGCAGGGCGACGCCGCCCTGCAGTTGGCCGTCTGCCGCCGGCTCGACCTGAGCATCCACCAGCTGCCGCCGGACGCCGGCGAGCCGGCGCTGGCGGCGGCGCTGGCGGCGGCGCGGGAGCACGACCTGGTGGTCGACGCGCTGTTCGGCACCGGCCTGGCGCGGCCGCTCGGCGGCCTGTTCGCCCGCCTGGTCGAGGGCCTCAACGAAGTGCCGCGGCCGCGGGTCGCCGTGGACATCCCGAGCGGCCTCTCCGGCAGCCACGCCGAGCCGCCCGGACCGCACCTGCTGGCCGACCTGACGGTGACCTTCGCGGCGCCCAAGGTGGCGCACGTCTTTCCGCCGGCGGCCGACGCCGTGGGCGAGCTGGTGGTGACCGACCTCGGCTTCCCGGCCCGCCTCCTCGAGGAGGTTGAAGAGGCCGAAGGGGATCTTCACCTGCTGGTGGGCGAGGAGCTCAGCGGCCTGCTGCCGCCAAGGGCGAGAGACAGCCACAAGGGCGACTTCGGGCACTTGCTGCTGGTCGCGGGCTCGCTGGGCAAGGCCGGCGCGGCAGTGCTGGCGGCGCGCGCCGCGGTGCGCGCCGGCGCCGGGCTGGTGACGGCGGCGGTGCCGGCCCCGATCCTGCCGATCGTCCATCTGGGCTCGGTCGAGTCGATGGGCCTGCCCCTGCCTGCCGGCGCCGCCGCGGCGGACGCCGTGCTCGCGGCCCTGGCCGGCAAGAGCGCGCTGGCGGTCGGCCCCGGTCTCGGCCAGGAGGCGGAGACCGTCGCCGCCATCCGCCGCCTGGTCGCCGCCGCCCAGCTGCCGCTGGTGCTCGACGCCGACGGGATCAACGCCTTCGCCGGCCGCGCCGCGGAGCTCGCCGCGCGGCGCGCGCCGACCGTGCTGACACCGCACCCGGGCGAGCTCGGGCGGCTGCTTGCCACATCGGCCGCCGAGGTGCAGGCCGACCGGCCCGCGGCGGCGCGGCGGGCGGCGGCGGCGACCGGCGCGATCGTGGTGCTCAAAGGGAGCCTGACGCTGATCGCGGCGCCGGGCGGCGGGGTCTACGTCAACCCGACCGGCAACCCGGGGATGGCCTCCGGCGGCACCGGCGACGTCCTCACCGGCATCCTCGGCAGTCTGCTGGCCCAGCGGCTCGACCCGCTCGACGCCGCCTGTCTCGCCGTCTACCTGCACGGTCTGGCGGGAGACCTGGCGCTGGCCCGCCTGCGCGGCCCGTCGGTGGCGGCAGAGGACCTGATCGCATCGCTGCCGGCGGCCTTCGCCGAGCTGGCCGACGGCAAGGCGCCATGAGCGCCCGGCGCTGGGTCACCCGCAGCCCGGCGCAAACCGAGCGCCTGGGCGCCGAGCTGGCGGCCGAGATCGGCCCGGACGGGCTGCTGCTGCTGGCCGGCGAGCTGGGGAGCGGCAAGACGGTGCTGGCGCGCGGCCTCGCCGGAGCCCTCGGCATCGACCCCCGCCAGGTGCTGTCGCCGACCTTCAACCTGATCCGCGAGCACCGCGGCAGCGCCGGCACCATGGTGCACGTCGACCTGTACCGGCTCGCGCCGGAGGAGGTGGGCGGCCTGGGGCTCGATGAGGTGCTGGCCGGCCCCGGCGTCAAGGTGGTGGAGTGGGCCGAGCGCCTGCCGGCGCCGCCCCGACAGGCGACTGCCCTGGCGCCCCTGCCGCCCCTGGCGCAGACAACGCCGGCCACCCCGTCGGCACCACCAGCGCCGGTGCTCGCGTTGCGCCTGCGCCGCCTGCCGGAGGCGGGCGGCGAGGCGCGGGAGATCGTCGAGATCGCGCCGGACGACGGCCTGGCGGCGGCGGCGCCGACGAGCGCTGAGTTGCAGACAACGAAAGGGAGAGAGGAACGAATATGAAGATTCGCAAGGTGGGAGTCCTCGGCTGCGGCCTGATGGGCGCCGGCATCGCCGAGGTGGCGGCGCGCGCCGGGTTCGAGACGGTGGTGCGCGAGGTGAGCGAGGAGGTGGTCGAAAAGGGGCTAGCCAAGCTCCGCGGCTCGCTCGACAAGGCGGTCGAGCGCGGCAAGCTCGAGGCCGCGGAGCGCGACAAGGCGTGGGGGCGGCTGCACGGCGCCGTCGACCTCGCCGCCCTCGCCGAATGCGACCTGATCGTGGAGGCGATCGTCGAGAACCTCGACGAGAAGCGCAAGACGTTCGCCGCCCTGGACGCCGTGGTCAAGGAAGGCGCTCTGTTCGCGAGCAACACCTCGTCGCTCACCATCACTCAGATCGCCATGGCGACCCGGCGCCCCGAGCGCTTCGTCGGGCTGCACTTCTTCAATCCCGTGCCGGTGATGAAGCTGGTCGAGGTGGTGCGCACGTTGCTCACCTCGCAGGAGGCCTACGACTCCGCTCTCGAGGTGGTGCGGGCCTTCGGCAAGGAGCCGGTGACGGCGCGCGACAACTCGGGGTTCATCGTCAACCGCCTGCTGGTGCCCTACCTGCTCGACGCGGTCCGCGCCTACGAGGAGGGAGTGGGCTCGATCGAGGACATCGACAAGGCGATGCAGCTCGGCTGCGGCTATCCGATGGGCCCGTTCACGCTGCTCGACTTCGTCGGTCTCGACACCACCTACTACATCGCCAACATCATGTTCGAGGAGTACCGCGAAAAGCGCTTCGCCCCGCCGCCGTTGCTCAAGCAGATGGTCCTGGCCGGCCGCCTGGGCCGCAAGAGCGGCCGCGGGTTCTACGAGCACTCGCGCAAGTAGCTGCGTCCCTCCGCCTCGCCGCCTCGCCGTCTCGCCGCCTCGCCCCCTAGGGCCTTAGGGCCCTGGGGCCGCCTCCTTGGCCGCGGGGGTGAGGCGGTCTGCTAAACTAGGCGCTCTCGACGGCCGCGGCTGCCCGCCGCGGGAATGCCGTTGCCAAAGAATCGCACCCACCGTGAGATCGCCGCACCAGGGCTCGAGATCCTGCCTGGCTCCTCGGCCCCGGCCCGGCCCCGGGAGCCGGCCGCGGCCGGCGGGATCACTCCGATGCCACAGATGGCCCAGCTGACGCTCGACGAGGAGGGGCTGGACACCCTCTTCGGCACCCAGGACGAGAACCTGCGCCGCATCGAGCGCACCTTCGACGTCACCGTCGCCGCCCGCGGCAACGAGCTGCAGATCCTGGGCGAGCCGGAGCGGGTGGCGGTGGTGGAGCGGCTGCTGACCGGGCTCTCGATGGTGTCGCAGAAGGGTTACCACTTCCGCCCCGGCGACGTGCAGACGGCGATCCGGGTGCTGTCGGAAGACCCCGAGACGTCGCTCGTCGAGTTCTTCCTGCCCGAGGGTCTGCTCGCCGCGGTGCGGCGGCTGATCACGCCGCGCAGCATCAAGCAGCAGCTGTATCTCAAGGCCATGGCCGAGGTCGACCTGACGGTCTCCATCGGTCCGGCCGGCACCGGGAAGACCTACTTAGCGGTGGCGATGGCCGCCGCCGCGCTGCTCGAGAAACGGGTGCGGCGCATCATCCTGGCGCGCCCGGCGGTCGAAGCCGGCGAGAAGCTCGGCTTCCTGCCCGGCGACCTCGCCGAGAAGGTCAACCCTTACCTGCGGCCGCTGCACGACGCGCTGCACGACATCATCGGCTACGACAAGGTGGGACGCATGGTGGAGCGCGGCATCATCGAGGTGGCGCCGCTCGCTTTCATGCGCGGCCGCACCCTCTCCGACAGCTTCATCATCCTGGACGAGGCACAGAACACCACCACCGAGCAGATGAAGATGTTCCTGACCCGCATCGGCTTCAACTCCAAGGCGGTGGTCAACGGCGACATCACCCAGGTCGACCTGCCGCAGGGACGGCAGTCGGGCCTGCGCGAGGCGGCGGAGGTGCTGGCGGGCACCGAGGGCATCAAGTTCTTCACCTTCGACCAGCGCGACGTGGTCCGCCATCCTCTCGTGCAGCAGATCGTCACTGCCTACGATCAGTTCGACCGGCTCAAGAAGGACCGCGAGGAGGCGCGGCCCGCGCCGCAGCCGCCGGCTGCGACCTGACGGGCCCCGCTCAGGGCCAATGCCCCGGACCAAACCCTCGACCGCCCGCATCCACCTGCTGCCGGCTTCTCGCCGGCGCGGGTTCTGGCGCCGCCTCGCGCCGCGCCGCGCCTGGAACCGGCTGCTCGAGCTGCCCTGGCTGTGGGTGGCGCTGCTGGTGCTGGCGGGGGGCGCCGCGCTGACGCCCGGAGCGTGGCTGCTGGCGCCGCTGATGGCGTCGCACCTCGCCCCGGGCACCGTCGCCGGCCGCGACTACGTGGCCACCCGCGACCTGATGCTGTTCGACGCCGCCGCCAGCCGCGCCAAGCAGGAGCAGGCGCGCGCAAAGGTGCTGCCGGTCTACGACTTCGATCCGGGGGTCCAGGCGCTGCGCGACTCGCAGCTGGCGCAGCTGTTCGCCGCCGGGCGGCAGCGCCTGCCGGCGGCGGTCCCGCCGAAGGCGGGCGTGGCGGCGCGCACGGCGTTGGCGCGCGAGCTCGCCGCGACGGCGCCGGCGCCGGCCGGGACCGCCGCGCCAACCGCGGCAGGCGGGGCCGGCGCGGTGCCCTCCGGCAGCTCCGCCAGCGCCGCCAGCACCGCCAGCGCCACGCCCGCCGCCGGCGGGCCCGCCGCTGGCGGGTCCGCCGCCTCGGCGGAGGCGCTCAAGCTCGATCCCGAGCAGGTCGAGGCGCTGCTGCGCAAGGGCTTCTCGGCCGAAAACGAAGACCGCCTGCGCGGCGCGTTGGACAGCGCCCTGCGGCGCGGCGTGGTCGAGAACAAGGCGCTGCTGCTCGAGAACCGCATGACCGGCATCGTGCTGCGCAACCTGGCGGACGGCTCGGAACGGGTGCAGGTGAGCCTCTTCGACCATCTCGGTTACCCGGAGGAGGCGCGCGATTTCCTCGAGTCGGAGGTGCGCGGCTGGAGCGGTTTCACCGCCGCCGAGCGCCGCCGGCTGGTGGCCTTCCTGGTCGACAACCTGTCCCCCAACCTGCACTTGAACCGCAGCGAGACGCTCGCCCGGCGTGACCTGGCGGAAGCCGCCGCCGGCCAGGTCTTCACCCAGATCCGCAAGGGCCAGGTCATCGCTCGCAAGGGCGACGTGATCGACGAGGCGAAGGCCCGGCTGATCGAGACCATGCGCGGCCGCGGCTCGGCGCGCTCGCGGCTGCCGGAGGCCGCCGGCACGCTGCTGCTGCTCGCCCTGACGGCGGCGGCGCTGTGGCTGGGGCTGGCCGGCGAGCGGGTTGCCGACCACAGCCGCCGGCGGCTGTTCGCCGAGAGCGCGCTGCTGCTGACCCTGGCGCTGCTCGGCGCCCGGCTCGGGTTCCTGCTGGCCAGCGCGCTGAGCGCCTCGGTGCAGGTGCCGCCGTTCAATGCCTGGCGCGGCTACGCGCTGGCGCTGCCGTTTGCGGCGCTGCCGCTGTCGGCGGCGCTGCTGCTGCGGCGTCACGTCGCGCTGGTGCTGGCGGTGCTGTGCAGCCTGCTGGTCGGCAGGATGGCGATCGAGGGCGAGCCGCTGGCGGTGGCCCTGTACGCCTTCGCCGGCTCGCTCGCGGCGATCTTCGCCGTCGATCGGTTGCAGTTCCGGCAGCGCCTGGTGATGCCGCGCGCCGGCCTCGTGGTGGGTGGGGTCAACGTGCTGCTGGCGCTCATCGTCTCCGCCCTGGCCGGCGAGACGGACCTGCTCACCGCCGCCTTCGAGCTGGTCTGCGCCTTCGGCGGCGGCCTCCTCGCGGCGGCGGTGGCGAGCTTCGCGGTGCCGGTCCTGGAGCCGCTGCTGGGCATCACCACCGACATCAAGCTGGTCGAGCTCTCCAACACCAACCTGCCCCTGCTCCGGCGCCTGGCCTTCGAGGCTCCCGGCACCTTCCAGCACTCGCTGATGGTCGCCAACCTGGCGAAGGAAGGGTGCGAGGCGATCGGCGCCGACGCGGTGCTCGCCTACACCGGGTCCCTGTACCACGACGTCGGCAAGGTCTTCCGCGCCGAGTACTTCATCGAGAACCAGCGGCCGGGACAGAACCGCCACGACCGCCTCCTGCCCTCGATGAGCGCGCTGATCCTGGTCAACCACGTCAAGGAGGGCGCCGAGCTGGCGCGCCAGCACCATCTCCCGCAGGTGATCCTCGACGCCATCGAGCAGCACCACGGCACCCGCCTGATGCGGTTCTTCTACAACCGCGCGCAGGAGCTCCACGACCCCGAGTCGGGCGAGGTGCGCGAGGCCGACTACCGCTACCCGGGGCCGCGGCCGCGGAACAAGGTGATGGCGGTGCTGATGCTGGCCGACGGCGTCGAGGCGGCGAGCCGCACCTTAACCGATCCGACGCCGGCCAAGCTGCGGGGCCTGATCGGCACGCTCTTCGACGACTGTCTGCAGGACGGCCAGCTGGACAAGACCGACCTCACCCTGTCGGACCTCAAGGCCGTCTCCGAAGCGTTCCTGCGGGTGCTCTCCACCATCTACCATCAACGGGTCGACTATCCGGGCTTCGACTTCAACTCGGGCGTCAAGCGCGAGAAGCGGCCGCTGTCGGGCGCCATCAAGGTTTCCTAGTGCAGAAGGGCGGGGCACTCGCGGGCGGTGGCGGCGGCGGGATCGAGATCGCGTGGCTCAATCCCAATCGCTACGGGGACGCGGCGGCGCGGTCGCTGCGGCCGTGGCTCGACGCCCTCCTGCAGGCGATGCAGGCGATGCAGACGATGCAGGCGATGTCGGCGCGGGGGCCGCTGGCGCCAGGAGGGCCGCATGGATCGCGGCCCATCCGCAGCTGCGGCGTGCGCTTCGCCGGTGACCGCGCCATGCGGCGGTTGAACCGCGAGTTCCGGGGCATCGACAGCACGACCGACGTGCTGTCGTTTCCGGGACAAGCCGGCGGCCCTGACGCCGGCGGTCCGGACACCGGCGGCCCGGACGCCGGCGGGCACCTGGGCGACATCGTCATCTCGGTGCCGGCGGCTCGGCGGCAGGCGGCGGCGGCCGGCCACGACCCGCGGCGCGAGCTCCGGATCCTGCTGCTGCACGGCGTGCTCCATTGCCTGGGTCACGACCACGAGGTAGACGGCGGCGAGATGGAGCGCCTCGAGCGGCGGCTGCGGCGCCGGTGGATCGGCCCCGCGGGCCCCGCGGGCTCCATGAGCCCGGCGAGCCCCGCGAGCCGAGTGAGCCCCATGAGGACAACCCGGCGTGCGGGGTGAGCCCCCGTCGATCGAGGCGCTGGCCTGGATGACGGCGGTGCTGCTGCCGGCGGCGGCGTTGGTCTCGGTGCTCTCGGCGCTGCTCGAACGCAGCGGCCCGATCCGCCTGAGCCACTGGGCCGAGGAAGCGGGAGGCCGGCTGCGCGCGCTCTACGACCAGCCGCTCCGCTTCGGCGTCTTCCGCTCGCTGCTGTCGCTCGCCAGCCGGCTGCTGGCGATCCTGTTGTACGTGGCCGCGGCGGCGCTGTTTGCGGCCGCCGGCGGGCCGCATCCGCGGGTCTGGTCGCTGGCGGTCACCGCCGCGGTGCTGGCGGCGGTCGAGATCACCAACCGGGCGCTGGTCGGGCGCAACCGCGAGCGGGCGCTGCGCGCCTGCACCGTCCTGTACCGCCTGGCCCTGATCGGCTTGCTGCCGCTCGTCGCGATCGTCTCGTGGGTCGCGGGTTTGACGGTCAGGGTGCGGGGCCACCGCCCGGAGCGCGAGGAGGAGCCGGAGGACGACGACGCCGCCTCGCACGAGGAGATCGAGGCGTTCATCGACGTCGGCACGCGCGAGGGCATCATCGAGCCCGAGCAGGGGGAGTGGCTCTCCAACATCGTGGACTTCCCGGAGACCCAGGCCCGCAGCGTGATGACGCCGCGCATCGACATGGTATGCGCGCCGGTCGATTCGAGCCTCGACGCGCTCGCCGACCGCTTCGTCGAGTCCGGGCACACCCGCATCCCGCTCTACCAGGACTCGATCGACCACATCGTCGGCGTGCTCCACATCGTGGACCTGCTCGCGGCGTTGCGCGAGCCGTCGCCGCCCGCGGCCACCCAGAGGGAGCTGCTCAAGCCGCCGCTGTTCATTCCCGAGACGAAGCTCCTGGCCGACCTGCTCGAAGAGTTGCAGGCGCGCTCCCAGCAGATGGCCATCGTGGTCGACGAGTACGGCGGCACCGCCGGCCTGGTGACGATCGAGGACCTGGTCGAGGAGATCGTCGGCGAGATCAGCGACGAGCACGAGGACGGCCAGCCTGCCGAGAGGACGCCGCTCGGCGACGGCGCCTGGCGCCTCGACGGCCGCGCCCATCTCGACGTGCTCGACGAGCTGTTCGGCGTGGAGATCGAGGACGCCGAGTTCGAGACCGTCGCCGGCCTCATCTTCAGCGCCCTGGGCCACGTGCCGCGCGCCGGCGAGGTGGTCGAGACGGCGGGGCTGCGCTACACCGTCGAGGAGGTCGCCAACCGCCGGATCAAGACCCTGCGGGTGGAGCGCGTCTCGCCCGCCGCCGCCGACGAGCCGGCCGGAGAGGGCAATCCGGCATGAGCCGCGCCGGCACCGTGGCGCTGGTGGGGCGGCCCAACGCCGGCAAGTCGACGCTGATGAACCGCCTGCTCGCCGAGAAGGTGGCGATCGTCTCCGACAAGCCCCAGACCACCCGCCACCGCCTGGTGGGCATCCTGTCGGACGCCAACGGCCAGATGGTGTTCTACGACACGCCGGGCATCCACCGGCCGCTGCATCGGCTCAACCAGCAGATGGTGCGCCATGCCCTGGACGCCATCAACGACGCCGACCTGGTGTGCCTGCTGGTCGACGCCGCCGAGCCCGCGGGCGCCGGCGACGCCTACGTGCTCGACCTCTTGGAGCGGTCCCGCGGGCCGCGCCTGCTCGCCCTCAACAAGATCGACAAGGTGCGCAAACCGCGCCTGCTGCCGATGATCGGCCGCTATGCGCAGAGCGGCACCTTCGCCGAGATCGTGCCGGTCAGCGCCGCGACCGGCGACGGCTGCGACCGGCTGCTCGCGGCGCTTTGGCGGCTGCTGCCGGAAGGCCCCCCGCTCTTCGACCCGGAGCTGCTGACCACCCACCCCGAGCGCTTCCTGGCAGCCGAGCGCATCCGCGAGAAGGTGCTCGCCGCCACCCGCGAGGAGCTGCCGTTCACGACCGCGGTGCTGATCGAGAGCTGGGAAATGGAGGAGGGGCGCGACCTGCTGCGTCTCTACGCCACGATCCTCGTCGAGCGGCCGGGCCAGAAGGCGATCCTCGTCGGCCGCCAGGGACAGATGATCAAGGCGATCGGCACCGCCGCCCGCCACGATCTCGAGGAGTTCCTGGGCCGCCGTGTCTTCCTCGACCTGCGGGTGCGGCTCGAGCCCGGCTGGCGCGAGGACCGTGCGCTGCTCGCCCGCCTGGACCGCGACGGCGACGTGGACCTCGGATCGGAGTAGCACGACCTCCGAGAGCGAGATCCGACTTGGTTGGCGCCGCCGCCGGGGAGCGATCTGCGAAGAAACGGATCAGGGGGCGGCGGCGCTGCAGGTGCCGAACGCGGCGGTGTCCTGGAGGGGCGCGAACGCCGGCCCATAGGGAACCTCGTAGGTACGCACCGCTCCGGTCCGGGTGTCGGTCACGCGGAGGATGACGTGCAGGTTGGTGAGGCCGCCGGCGAAGACCCAGTAGTGATTGCCGAGCTTGCAACCGTCGAGAAGCTTGATCACCACCTCGGCATTCGCCGCGCTGAAGAACCATAGATAAGCGGTGTCCGAGGTGATCGGCACCACGTGCGCGAGGCCGGCGTCGCCCACGGCGTCCTGGTACAGCGCCTCGACGAAGAACCTCCCGGCCAGCAGACACTGGCCGTTGGCCCCCGAGGCGCAGGGGACGGCAGCCAGCGCCGGCGTGGTCACCGTCACCGCGGTTGCGGTCGACGAGGAGCCGCCGGCGTTGGCAGCATGCACGCGGAAGGTGTAGGCGGTGGCTGGGGAAAGGCCGGCGACGACGGCGGTCGTCGCCTGCGGCTTGACCGCCTGCACTTCGACGAATGGGCCGCCGTCCTGGGAGAGGTCGACGTGGAAAGCGGCGCTCTGGGCGGCGTTGTCTTGCCAGGAGAGCGCGGCCGTCGTCGGCGAGGTGGCCACTGCCGCGAGATTGGTGGGAGCCGCGGGACCCGTGGGTGGCGCCAGGACCTTCAGGGCCTGCACTGACGACGAGGTGGCCCCCACGGCGTCGGTGACGAGGATCTCGAAGGTGCTCTGGCCCGGCGTCGTCGGCGTTCCGATGATCTGGCCGCTCGCGGGATCGAGCGTCATCCCGGCTGGCAGCGAGCCGCCGGAGAGGGCGAACCTGTAAGGCGGCGCGCCGCCCAGGACGTGCTGGACGCGGGCTTGTGCGATCCCCAGGCCGACGAGCTGGCCGCCGTCGCCGCCGACCGCCAGCAAGGCTCGGACGTCTTGGGGCCCGGGGACCGGCGCGCCGGCCGCGGCGGGGATGCCGGTCGCGGGATCGAGAGTAACGGAGAGCAGGTTGCTCTTGATGTAGTCCCACAGCCAGAGGACGTCGCCCTTGGGGCCGACGGCGACGGCGTTTGGAAACGCGTCGATATGCAGCGCGGTGCCCAGCGGCGACAGCGTCCCGGTGCCTGGATCGATCGCGAGAGCCTGCACCGATTCGTACGCGGCCGCGTAGAGGACGGGCAGCCGCGGGTGGATCCCCAGGAAGCCGCCCGGAACGCCGAACGGTGAGCCGGGCACCGGGGTGAGCGCACAGCTCGCGGGGTCGACGAAGAAGCCGGCGATGAAGGGCGGATCGAACCCGCCGTCGAAGTTGGGATACGGCGGCACGCTGAAGTAGACGAAATTGCCGTCCGGCGTGGCCGCCGCCGAGTACGACTGGTCCAGGCCGAACGGCGATCCCGGGACGCGGCCGAGCGCCCCGGTGGTGCGGTCGATGGCGAAGGCGTCGTAGCCCGCCTGGTTGCTGGTCACGAAGACGCACTGCCGCGTCGCTACGATTGCCGCTGGCTGATCCAAGGGGGTCGGCGCCGCGCCGATCCAGGTCAAGGCCGTGCTGGCCAGGTCGATGGCATAGGTGCTGACGCCCGTGCCGTCGACCGCATAGAGGAAGCGTCCGCTCGGCCCGACGGCCACCCTCCCTTGCTGCCACTCATGGGGGATCGCTTGAACCAGCGACCCGGGGAACGGGGAGAGCTGGCTGCTTGCCAGATCCACCGTGTAGGCGGCGATGCTGTCCGAGTCCCCACCCTGGGCCAGGTAGCAGGCGTTTCCCGAAGGAGTCAGGGCTCCGCTCACGATCTGGCTGGCCTGCGCCAGCCCCAGCGTCACCGGAGTCGCCAGGAGCTGACCATCGGCGCCGACTGGATACCCGGGCAACGGCGCCGACTGCGTCGTGGAGTTGGCGAGCGGGACGAGGAACTGCCGTGGGTACCACGACAGGGCCGCATCGGCGGGCCGCGGCAACAGGTAGCGCGTGAAGGCGCCCTGCGGGCCTTTGGCCGCGATGAATGCACGAAAGAGGTCGTTCATCTGCGCCCGCTGCGCCGGATCGACGATGGCGGCAGCGGCCGCGCCGGCAGCTGCCTGGGCCGGCAGGGAAGACAGTACGATCGAGAGGAGCGACAGGAGGAGGCAGGGAAGCCACCAAGTCCCCGGGCGGAGCGCCATGCCGGTGTCCTTTCCCCGACGCCGCGAAGCTGCCGCGCGGCGGCCGTGCTCGCGGGTCGAATGCAGCAACCAATGCCTGACTTGACCAACTACATTCATGTGTACGCGGGCGTGCCGGTCATCGTTTAGGTCGGGTCGGCAGGGTAGAGTGGCCAGCCAGTGAGGGCGGCGACGATGATGAAGCTCTACGCCGGCACGAGCGGATTCAGCTACAAAGGGTGGACGGGGAGCTTCTACCCTGAAGGCCTGCCGGCCGGCGAGATGCTGCGTTATTACGCCGGTAGGCTGCCGGCGGTGGAGATCAACAACACCTTCTACCGTGCGCCGAGGGAAGGCATGCTGGCGGAGTGGGCGGAGCAGGTGCCGGCTGGCTTCCGCTTCGCTCTCAAGGCCTCGCGGTGGATCACGCACATGAAGCGCCTCGGGGTCGCCGCACCCGACATCGACCTCCTGCTGCGGCAGGCCGCCACGCTCGGCGAGCACCAGGGGCCGATCCTCTTCCAGCTGCCTCCGAACTTCAAGGTCGACCTGCCGCGGCTGCAGGCGTTTCTCGAGCTGCTTCCCCGCGACGTTCTGGCCGCTTTCGAGTTTCGTCACGCGTCGTGGGCGAAGCCGGCAGTGCGCAAGGCACTGCAAGCCCGCGGCTGCGCGTTATGCATCGTCGACGCCGACGAGGAGCAGGCGCCGGCGTTTGACGCCACGGCGGAGTGGGGCTACCTGCGCTTGCGGCGCGAGAATTATGACCCCGCGGCGCTGGCGGCCTGGGCGGAGCGGATCGCCGGCCAGCCGTGGAACGCCGCCTACGTCTTTTTCAAGCACGAGACCGCCGAGGGTCCACGGCTGGCGGCCAGCTTCCTCGCGCTCGCGGCTGTTTGAGGCGAGGGAATCAGAGGCGGATGCGCAGCGTGCCGAGGAGCTCGTTCTCGTTCTCGGTCACGCCCGGGCGGATGAAGGTGCGGTCCCAGGAGTACTCGACGGTGAGGTCGATGCCGCCCCAGATGCCGAAACGGATGCCGCCGTCGAGCTTCTCCCAGTCCCAGCCGAGGCTCGGCTCCGGCGTCGGCGCGCGGTTGTAGAAGCGGTTGTGGAGCTTCGACCAGCGCACCGCGGGCGCCAGCTGGGAGAACAGCTGCCGGCCGCCCGCGGCCCAGGCCAGCGGCAGCTCGATCCTCCAGGCGGCCTCGGCTTCGATGCCCGTGCGCCCGAGGCCCGCGACCAGCTGGTCGACGACTTCCGCGTACAGCGACAGGCCGCTGCCATGGTAGATCCAGAGGTTCGCGCCGACCTCCTGCTTGCCGTCGCCGCGGATGGGCATGACGATCGGCTGTCCCAGCGGCTGCAACGCCGCGAGGTCGCCGCCCAGGGGGCTGCCCGGCAGGTCGGCCGAGCGCGCCAGCTTGCGCCGCCGCGCCCAGGCCATCAGCGCGAGGCTGCTCGGGCCCTCCGGGTCGCCGAGGCGCCAGCCCAGGTAGGCGGCGTACTCGGGGTGGGCGAAGTCGAGGCGCTCGACGTGGGTGTCGTAGAGGATGGTGAGGCCGCCGTTGAGCTTCGCCGACTCGGAGTAGGGGGCGAGGAGGTCCGGGGTGTCGCCGGCCAGGGCGTTGGTGTCCCGCACGAACAGCGGGTTGCCCTGGCTCACCACCGCCTTGGCGAAGAAGTGACGCCCGAGGTCCGCTCCGGCCTCGACGCCGGCGTCCTCGAAGAGGTCGAACGCTGTCCCGACCAGGCCGTAGCTCTGGAGATGGCGGTCCTGCTGCCGTTCGGGAAGCGCGAACTTGCCGAGCTTGAGGTAGACGCCCGGCTGCTCGGGCACCACCGCCGCGCGGGTCTCGCGGCCGCAGCGCACCCAGAGCTCGGCGAGGTCGTACTGGTGATCGGTCGAGGTGGGGTTGCGGTAATAGAGATTGACGCCGTTGAACCGCAGGTGGGCGTGCCACAGCGGGGAGGGATCGTAGTCCGCCAGCAGGGCGACGCTGGACACCTCGGCATGCGAGCCCGGGTCCACCGTTTCCTGCGCCCGCACGTAGGCGGGGTGGAAGGCAACCCGCGTGTCGTCGCTGTGGCGGAAGTGGGCGTCGAGCTCGAATCCGAGCCTGAACCGCCGCGCCGTCGGCGGCTGCTGCGCCGGCGCCGCATCGTCCTGCGCCGCCGCTCGCCTTGTTGTGGTCGCGGGCGTCGCGGGCGTCACGGGCGTCGCGGCCGTCGCGCTGGACGGGGTCGCGGCTGCCGAGGCCTGTCCCCAGGCCGAGTGGACGGCTCCGGGAACCGCCATCCCCAGGCCCGCCGCCAGCAACGCCGCCACCCTCGTCATCCCGCAACCCTCCAGACCTGCCAGCCGAGAGATCCAAGCGACAAGATGCCGTCAAACCGGTCGCGGCATGCGACAGGGGACGCTACACGTGGTAGGTACCCCCCGTAGCCGCCCGCGGTTCAATTGGATGCGTTACGGTGCGGAGACAGCGGCGGCCCGCGGCGTCTCCCGCTCCCGGGCCTACCGGCTGCCGGTCACTGGGGCGGCGGCGTCGCAGGGGTCGAGCTGTCGCCGCCCATCTTGTTGAGCTCCTGGCGCTCCTGCTCGAGCTTGTTGACCGCGTCGATCTTCTCCTGCTCCGTGCCCTGCATGTTCTGGATGTCGGCGGCCTTCTGGTCCAGCTCGCGGGCCTTCGCCTCCATCGCCTTGGTGCGCTCCGCCTGGCTCTGGTAGTCCGAGCCGGCCGTGGCGGCATCGCCGCTCCCGGTCGTCGCGGTGCCGCCGGAATGCCGTCCGCAGCCTGCAAGGCTCGCCGCCAGCATCAGCCCGAGCACCGTCAGTGCCAACACGCCGCGTGTCTCATGGACCCGCATGAGGAGCCTCCTTCCGTCAAACAGCCTCTCGACCGTTGCCGCGAGAATAGCACCCCCTCGACGAGGCGCCGGCTGCCCGGCTCTATCCCTCGCCCCCTCGCCAGCCCCCAGGTCCGCGCAGCGTCGTCTTATGCTACATTACCGCCTCCGGTGGCTCGGCTAGAATGGGCGGCTCGCTCGCTGGTGCCTCCCAGCGCGGGCGTGCGCCCTGGAAAGACCGTGTCTCGATGATCGACCTCGCCAAAGTCCCACCCGAGCTGTTCGCGCCGATCCTGGCCGGGAACCTCCGGGAGGTGGCGCCGTCGCGCAAGCTGGTCGGCCATTTTCTCGAGGCGGCGCGCCTGCGGCTGGCAGCCGACGCGTGCTGGCTGACGCATGGCGGCCAGGGCGAAAGGCTGCTGCCCGGCGGGCGCCTGCTCTGCGGCGATCCGCTGCTGTGCGACGAGACCCTCGCCGGCCGTTTCCTGCGCCACGAGCACCCCCCGATCCCGGCCGGCGTGGTGCTCTCGTCGCTTCTGGTGCACGGACGGCAGGTGGCGGTGGTGTGCGCGGCGCGCCGCCAGGGCGAGATGGAGCCGTGGGCACGGCGGGCGCTCGACCGCCTGTGCGGAGTGCTGGCGGAGGAGCTGGCGCGCCGCGAGGAGGAGCGCCTGACGCGGGTGCTCGACCGCATCCGCGAGAAGGTCGTCTCCGAGCTGCGGCCGCGGGACCTCGCCTACCAGATCCTCGACGGCCTGCACCAGCTCGTCGACTACGACCACTCCTCGGCCTTCCTGGCGTACGACCGCGAGCGCGGCGTTTTCCGCGTCGAGGCCGAGAAGATCGTCTGGACCAAGGCCAAGAGCCCCTTCGTGGGCCGCGAGATCCGGGTGTCGCCGGAGCGCATCGCACGGATCTGCCGCGCCATCGAGATCCGCGCCATTGCCGGCGCCGGCACGGGCGGCGGGGACGGGGTGGCCGGCGGGCATGGCGGGCAAGGCGGGCATGGTGGGGACGGCGGGCATGCCGGCCATGGCGGGCATCGCGAGGACGGCGTCGCCGATCTGCCGGTCGAGGATCTGGCGGGCGAGCTGCTGGACTATCAGCGCGAGGCCGGCATGCCGCCGGTCACCAGCCTGCTCGCGGCGCCGCTGTTCTTCGGCGACGAGTTCCTGGGCATCCTCAAGATGGCGGCATGGCAACGGCCGCCGTTCGTGCGCCGCGACCTCGAGGTGGTCGAGCGCTTCCTCCCCGCCGCGGCGGTGTCGATGCGCAACGCCCGGGTGAACAAGTCGCTCGAGATGCAGGCCGTGGAAGCCGAGGTCAAGGCCAGCCTGGTGACGCTGTCGCATGCCGTGGCGCACGACGTCAACAACGCCGTCGGCAGCATCCTGCCGCTGGCCCAGCAGATGCGCTTCGAGCTCCGTCATGGGCCGCTCGAGCGCGACACGCTCGACCGCGACCTGGGCGTGATCATCGACAACGCGCGCCTGTGCCAGCGCATCTTCTCGAACATGCTCAGGGTGGCAGGCTCCGGACGCGGCAGCGAGGGGCCGGTGGACGTGGCCCAGGTCGTCGCCGAGACCATGCCGTTCCTGCTGGCGCTCGCCGGCCGCCGCGGCGTCGAGATCGCGCTCGACCTCGCGCCCGACCTGCCGCCGGTGCGCTTCAGGCGCCAGGATCTGCAGCACGTCGTGCTCAACCTGGTACGCAACTCGCTCGAGGCCTACGCTCCTGGTGGTCCCGGCGGTCCGGGCGGCGCCGGCCCGCGCGGCGAGCCCGTCGAGCGCGGCGAGCGCGCGGAGCGCAGCGGGCGGGTGGAGATCGCGGCGTGGCGCGGCGAGGGCGGCGTCGTCGACCTGTCGGTCGTCGACGACGGGCCGGGCATCCCCGCCCCGCTGCTGTCCAAGGTGCAGGAGCCCTTTTTCTCGACCCGTCCCGGCGGCACCGGGCTGGGGCTGGCGATCTGCCGCGCCCTCGCCTGGCAGAACGGCGCCACCCTGGGCATCGAGAGCCCGCTCCGGACGCCGTCCCGGCCGGTACTGGCGGTCGCCACCGCGGGCGGCCCGGAGCTGCCGCCGGAGCCGGCCGCCTGGGACCGCGAGGGCGCGGGAGCCGGCGGCAATCGCGGCACGAAGGTGACGTTGCGCCTCGAGTCCGAGCCGCCGGGGGAGGCGTGGTGAGCGGCCGGGACCGCATCCTGGTGGTCGACGACGACGCCGGCATGCGGCACACCTTGCAGCGCATCCTGGCGCCGGCGTACGAGGTCGAGACGGCGGCCGGCGAGATGGCGGCGCTGGCGCGGCTGGAGCTGTCGTTTCCCGGTGCCGGGGGACTGGGCGGCGAGCCCGAGTTCGCGCTGGCGCTCATCGACGTGCGCCTCGCCGACGGCGATGGCTATTCCCTGTGCCAGGCCATCCGCGAGCAGCACCCGCTGACCGACGTCATCCTGATCACCGGCTCGCTCTCGGAGCCGGACGAGAAGCTCTACCGCTCGCTCGAGGAGGGGGCCTTCTACTTCCTGTTCAAGCCTTTCGACCGCCGCGTGCTGCTGGCGCTGGTGGAGCGCTGCCTGCGATTGCAGCGCGAGCGCGGGGCCAAGGAGCGCTTCGCCTCGACCCTCGCCGCCGACCTCGAGCGAGCGCGCCGCTTCCAGCAGAGCCTGCTGCCGCGGCAGTCGATCGCCGCCTCCGGCTGGCGCCTGGAGGGCCGCCTGCTGTCGTGCGAGGCCCTCGGCGGCGACCTCTACATGGCTCAGCCTGGCCGCGACGGCCTGGTGTGCGCGGTGAGCGACGTGGTGGGCCACGGCGTCAGCGCCGCGATGTACGCCGGCATGCTGCGCTCGACGCTCGACGCGGCGCGCCGCCACGGTCCCGAGCCGCGGCAGCTGATCGGCGAGCTGCTCGACGGCATCGATTTCTTCGACGCCGCCAAGTACGCGACCCTCTTCTACGGCTTGCTGCTGCCCGGCGGCGGCCTGCGCTACATCAACGCCGGCCATCCGCCCGCCCTGTGGCAGCACGACGGCGGCATCGACCTGCTGCCGGCGACCGGCTTTTTCCTCAGCACCGCCTTCCGCAGCCGTCCGCACGCCCCCGGCGAGATCCAGATGGCCGCGGGCGACCGCCTGCTGGTCTACACCGACGGGGCCTCGGAAGCCTGCGGTCTTGTCGGCGAGGAGCTTGGCGTCCAGGGCTTGACCGCCGCCCTTGCCGCCTGCCGCGGCCTGCCCCTGACCGATGCCCTCGACGCCCTGCTCGACCGCATCCGCATCCACTGCGCCGGCCGCCCCCTGGACGACGACGTCACCCTGCTGCTGGTCGAGCGCAGCGGCGAGGCGCCGG
>DASZHY010000065.1:0-2975 GCA_035949675.1 Thermoanaerobaculia bacterium | reverse complement strand
GCGAGTCGCGCTTCGACCTCGAGGTCGAGGTGGCCGACGGCGCGGCGCCGGCCTGCGCCTTCCGCTACGACAGCGACCTGTTCGACGCCGCGACGGTCGGGCGGATGGCCCGCCACTTCCAGAACCTGCTCGCGGCGCTGCTCGCCGATCCCGGCTGCCGGCTGTCGGCGGCGCCGCTGCTGTCGGCGGGCGAGCGCCACCAGCTGCTCCTCGGGTGGAACGACACTGCCACCGCCGGACCGCCGGCGACCCTGGCCGCCCTGTTCGCGGCGCAGGCGCAACGCACGCCCCATGCGGTGGCGCTGATCGCCGCCGGCGGCGACCTGACCTACGCCGAGCTGGACCGGCGCGCGGAACGGCTGGCGCGCCGCCTGCGCGCCGCGGGCGCCGGCCCCGAGGTGCCGGTGGGAGTGCTGCTCGAGCGCACGGCGCGGCTGGTCGAGAGCCTGCTTGCCATTCTCAAGGCAGGCGGCGCGTACCTGCCGCTCGATCCCGCCTATCCGGCGGCGCGCATCGCCACCATGCTGGAGGATGCGCGGGCGCCGCTGCTGCTCACCGACCGGCGCCTGCTGGCCCGCCTGCCGCAAGCCTTGCCGCTCGACGGGGTGCGCGTCCTCGATCTGGACGGCGCCGAACACGGAGAAGCGCCAACCTGGCTCCAGGAAACGCCGGCGACGCCCGTGACGCCGGCGAGGCCGGTGAGGCCGGCAACGCCGGGAGCGGCGCCTGAGCCCGGCAACCTGGCCTATGTGATCTACACCTCCGGTTCGACCGGCCGCCCCAAGGGGGTGGCCATCGAGCACCGCAGCGCCGCGGCCCTCGTTGCCTGGGCGCACCGGACGTTTTCGCCGGCCGACCTCGCGGGGGTGTTCGCCGCCACCTCGATCTGCTTCGACCTCTCGGTGTTCGAGCTGTTCGTGCCGCTGACCTGCGGCGGCGCGGTGATCCTGGGCGACGATGCCCTGGCGCTGGCGTCGCCGCCGCGCGCGGCGGCCGTCACCCTGATCAACACCGTGCCCTCGGCGATGGCGGAGCTGCTGCGCCTGGAGGCGGTGCCGCCGTCGGTGCGCACGATCAACCTGGCGGGCGAGCCGCTGTCCTCGGGCCTGGTCGCCGAGATCCATGCCCGGACCGCGGCGCGGCGTGTCTTCGACCTCTACGGCCCGTCGGAGGACACCACCTACTCGACCTGCGCGCGGCGCCTCGCCGGCGAGCCGCCGACGATCGGGCGGCCGCTCGACGACACGCACGTCCACCTGCTCGATCCGTGGCTCGAGCCGGTTCCGATCGGCGTGCCGGGAGAGCTGTGCATCGCCGGGGCGGGCCTGGCGCGCGGTTATCTGCACCGCCCCGAGCTGACCGCCGAGCAGTTCGTGCCCGACCCGTTCGCCGCGCTCGCCGGCGGCGCCGCCGCCGGGGGGAAGCGCATGTATCGCACCGGCGATCTGGCGCGGACGCTGCCGGACGGCAGCTTGCAGTTCCTGGGACGCCGCGACCAGCAGGTCAAGGTGCGCGGGTTCCGCATCGAGCTGGGGGAGATCGAGGCACAGCTCGCACGCCATCCGGCTCTGCGCGAGGTAGTGGTGGCGGTCCGCGAGGAGGCAGGCGGGGAGGGCGCGCGGCTGGTGGCTTACGCGGTGCCCGCGGCCGCGGGCGGCTGCCAGCCCGAGGAGCTGCGCGCCTGGCTGGCGCAGCTCGTGCCGGCCTTCATGGTGCCGGCCGCCTGGGTGGTCCTGCCGGACGGGCTGCCGCGCACGCCCAACGGCAAGATCGACAGGCGCGCCCTCCCGGAACCGCAGGCGGCGCCGGCGCTGTCGGCAGGCAGCGCGCAGGACGCAGGCGCACCCGGCTACGAAGCGCCACGGACGGCGACGGAGCGAGCGCTGGCGGCGGTCTGGGCCGACGTGCTGGGCCTCGACCGCGTCGACCGCGTGGGTGCGCACGACGATTTCTTCCGTCTCGGCGGGCATTCGCTGCTGGCGACGCGGGTCGTGGCGCGCCTGCGGCGGGAGCTCGACATCGACCTGCCCCTGCGCAGCATGTTCCAGACGCCGACCCTTGCCGGGCTGGCCGTGACGGTCCAGGCCCTGCAGGAGAGTCGAGAGCGCCGGGAGCCCCGCGAGACGCCGGCCGGCCGGCCCGCGGCGGCCTCGCCGGCGAGCCTGGCGGCGAGGGCGGCGCTGGGGGCGCCGACGGCGCTGGCTGAGCTGGGTGAGCTGGCTGAGGTGGGTGAGCTGGCTCAGAAGGCAGCGGAAAAAGCTCGAGCCGCCGTGACCGGAGCCGCGGTCCGGCCGCGGCTGGTGCCGCTGGCCCGCGCCGACAGCCGCCGGCGGCGCTCGGCGCTGGACCAGCCGGGAGAGCCGTGACGAAGGCCGGGCTGATCGAGCCAGGTCTCGAGGAGCCGCAGGCCATCGCCGGCGACCGCCGCCCGGCGCCGGCCATGCAGGAGGCGGCCGAGGAGGTCTTCGTCTACCCTGCGGCCTTTGCGCAGGAACGCCTGTGGTTCCTCGACCAGCTTGAACCGGGCAGCCCGCTGTACAACATGCCGCTGGCCCTGGCGCTGCGCGGCCGGCTCGAGGTGCCGGCGCTCCGGTCGGCCCTGTGCGAGATCGCGCGCCGCCACGAGGTGCTGCGCACCACCTTCGCGGTGGCCGGCGGCTTGCCGGTGCAGGTGATCACCCCGGCCGAGGCGGCGGCCCCGCCGCCGCTGCCGCGAGTCGATCTGACGCCGCTGCCGCCGGCGGCGCGGGGGCGCGAAGGCGAGCGGTTGGCGGCGGCCGAGGCGGCACGGCCGTTCGATCTCGCGGCCGGACCGCTGTGGCGCGCCGCCCTGTTGCGGCTGGCGGGGGCGGACCACCTGCTGCTCGTCACCCTGCACCACATCGTCGCCGACGGCTGGTCGCTGGCGGTCCTCGGCAGGGAGCTCGGCGCCTGCTACGCGTTTTACGCCGCGGGCCGGACCGCCGATACGGCGG
>DASZHY010000064.1:0-15461 GCA_035949675.1 Thermoanaerobaculia bacterium | reverse complement strand
GCGACCGACGCCGGCCATGGCTTCGTCGTCGAGGCCGGCGACCTGATCGCCCGCAACCGCGCCGGCAAGGCGGTGCTCACCGTTCCGGCCGGCGCCCAGGTGCTGCCGCCGCAGCTGGTGCACGACCGCGGCAGCGACCAGGTGGCGGCGGTCACCAGCGGCGGGCGCCTGCTGCTGTTTCCGCTGCGCGAGCTGCCGCTGCTGGCGCGCGGCAAGGGCGTGCGGATCATCGGTCTGCGGGCCGGTGCGAAAGGCGCGCGCGGCGAGCGTCTGGCCGCGGTCGCCGTCCTGCCCGCGGGGGCGCACCTCAAGGTCCACGCCGGCAAGCATTTCCGGCACTTCAAGCCAGCCGAGCTGGCGCCCTTCGAGGGCGAGCGCGCGCGGCGGGGCGCGGCGCTGCCGCGCGGCTTCCAGGGCGTGACCAGCCTGGAAGTGGTGACCTAAGAGAGAGAGAGAGAAGGAAAGAGAAAGAGGGATAGAAGGGGAATGATCGACATCGACCGCGACACGCTGCGGGACTTCGAGCGCGCCAGCCGGCTCGAGTGGCTGGAAACCGACGGGCTGGGGGGCTGGGCCGGCTCGACCCTCACGGCGGCACACAGCCGGCGCGACCACCACCTGCTGCGGCTGCCGTCCGCGGCGACGGCTGCCGCCAGCGCAGCCAGTGGCGTCAGCGCAGCCAGTGGCGTCAGCGCAGCCAGTGCCGCGAGCGCAGCCAGTGGCGCCAGTGCCGACGGCGCCGACAGTGCCGCCGGCGCCGCTCGCGTTCCGGCTGCCGCGGCGGACCCCGCGGCGGCCGGCGGCACCGTCGCCCTGTCCAAGCTCGACGAGATGGTGATCGACGCGAGCGGCGGCGTCCACGAGCTGGCTTGCAATCGCTTCCCTTTCTTCGTGGCCGCCCCGGGCGTGCGCCACCTTGCCGCTTTCCGCCGCGACCTGTTTCCGGTCTTCGAGCACGAGGCGGGCGGTATCCGGCTGCAGAAGACCGTTGCCTTGCTCGAGGGGGACGGCGCGCTGGTGGTGCTCTACGAGGTGCTGGCGGCGCCGGGCCCGTTCGTCCTCGCCCTCCGTCCTTTCTTCGCCCGCCGCGAGCCGCGCGCTCTTTGCCGCGCCGATCGGCACGGCTCGGCGCCGGCGGCGGTCCATGAGCCGGCAGGACTACGCCTGCGCTGGTCCTCGGGGGCCGAGATCTTCCTGGCGGTCGCCGCCGACCTCGATCACCGGCCGGATTGGTGGTACCGCTTCGAGCTCGAGCACGAGCGGGGCCACGGGCGCGAGTTCCAGGAGGACCTGTGGACCCCCGGCCTGCTGCGCCGCGAGCTGCGGGCCGGCGACACCTTCGGCCTGGTGGCCGCCGCCGGCGGCGCCACGGACCGCGACCCGCTCGAGCTGCTGGCGCAGGAGCGGCGGCGGCGCGAGACGCTGCTCGATCGGCTCCCGGTCAAGGACGAGCTGACGCGCATCCTGGCCCTTGCCGCCGACCAGTTCACGGTGCGCCGGCCCGGCGGCGCGCGTCTCCTCGCGGCCGGCCATCCCGGTGGCGAGGCGGCTGCCGGCGGCGTGATCGCCATGCCCGGCGTGCTGCTGGCGACCGGCCGCGCCGACGACGCCAAGAAGCAGCTGCGCGCCTGGGCGCGCGCCACCGGCGCCGCCGCCGGTGCCGGCGCTGGCGCCGGGGCCGGGGCGCTGGCTCACCGCCATGCCGGGACTGCCGGCGAGGCGCGCCAGGACCCGCCGGACGACGCACTCTGGCTGTTCGTGGCCGCCTGGCGCTATCTGCAAGCCACCGGCGACGAGGCGCTGGTCCGCGACACGTTGCTCCCGGCGCTCGGCAAGATCGCCGCGGCCCTTGCCGTGGCCGAGCCGGCGGGTGCGGCCGCTCCCGAGGGCCGCCTGCGCGTCGCCGCGGACGGCCTGCTCGAAGCGGCGCCGGGCTCGCCCGCGGCGGCCCGCCGGCCGGGCAAGGCCGTGGAGATCAATGCCCTCTGGCACAACGCGCTGGCCACCCTGGCCGATCTCAGCGGCCGCCTGGGCGACGGCGCCCAGGCCAAGCTTTGGGGCGAGCGCGCCCGGCGCGTCCAGCGCCGCTTTGCCGAGATCTTCTGGAATGCCGCGGCCGGATGTCTTTACGACAGCGTCCAGCCGGCCGGCGTCGATCCGGCGTTGCGCGCCCACCAGGTGCTGGCCATTGGCCTGCCATTCGCGGCGCTGTCGAAGCAGCGCGGCCAGCGCCTGCTGCACACGCTCGAGGAACGGCTCTGGACGCCGGTCGGGTTGCGCGACCTGGCGCCTGCCAGCGAAGCGGCCGAGGCGGCTGGGGCCGGGGACGGCGGACACGGGCACGCGGGCCGCACCGATCTCGCCTGGCCGTGGCTGCTCGGGCCGCTGCTCGCGGCGCAGGTGCGGTTGCGCGCGACCGCCGGCCGCCGCCAGGCGCTGCAGCTCCTGGCCGAGCTCGATCCGCTGCTGTCGGCCTGCGTCATCGGCTCCATCCCCGAGTTGTTGACCGTCGAACCTCCCCACACCCCGGTGGGTCACGCCGCCCACGCCGCCGCCGTCGGCGAGCTGCTGCGGGTCTATGTGGACGATCTACACGCGGCCAAGGCCCCGCCGCCGGCGCCGTCCCGGCGGCCCGGCAAGCCCAAGCCGCAGGCCAAGCCGGCCGCCGGGGGCAAGGCGCGTCCCCGCCGCGGGCGCGGCCGGCAGGGAGGTTCCTAGCTGCCGGGCTGACCCGCTTTCGGCACGCTATCGAGAAGACGGGCCTGCGATATGATCGGCCCAGCGTCGGTTCGCGACACGCAGGGTTCGGGTGCGCCGCCGCCGGCGGTCTGGACCTGCTGTCAGAACGCCGGCCGCTCCGTGGGGCCGTGCCGTTGCGGCGCCGGCCGGGCGGCCTCTCGGGGATGCCGATGACGTCGCAGCGGCCCAAGAAGCCCAGGCAGATGATCCAGGTTGGAAATCACCAGATCACCCTCCCCGAAGGGGTCACGGTGACCGATTGGGCGCTCGAGCGGGTCCACTGGCAGAACCCACGCATCCGCGCCTTTCTGGGCTGCATCCGGCTGCTCGAAGGGGTCTTCGAGAGCAACTACTCCCTGCTCCACTGCTCGCCCGAGCGACTGCTCGACATCTGGGCCAAGGTGCGCCAGGTCTCCGACCTGATCGGCAACCGAATTGCGCCCCTGCTGCGCGTCCGCTCCCGCATCCCGGCCCTGGAAGAGGCGCGCCAGAGCGCCGAGCTCTCAATGCGCCTGCTCAGCGGCCAGGTGCTCGAGCCGCTGACGCGGTTCCCTGCCGCCGTCGCGCCGGACCAGCTCGGCGAGATCCGCAAGCTGCTCTGCGTCTCGATCGGCCAGCTGCACGCCTTCCTGCAGGACACCTTCGGCGAGCTGATGGCGAGCGACCCTCGCAGCCTCCACGACTCCGACTATTTCCTGTCGCGGCGCTTCCCCCAAGACATCGAAGAGGCCGAGTGGCTTTACTCCACGGTCGCCCGTTTCATCACCTATGTCGAGCGGCTCGACCAGGTGCGTGCCACCCACCTCACGGCGATGGCCGAGCGCATGCGCACTGACGAGCAGGTCTCCTCCCGTCAAGCCTGGGAGAACACCGCGGTCCTCCTCGAGGTGCTGATCAGCGGCTTGACGCCGAAGCTCAAGGAGGTGCTGGCGCTGCGCGGCGTCCGCTTCTACGAGATGGAGATCCTGGATCGCTATGCCGCCGAGGTCCCCATCTACTGCCGCCTGCTGCTCGAGCTCCACGACACCGGCTGCTCCGCCGTGGCGGCGATGCAAGCGGCGCTCTCGGACGCCTCCGCCGAGCGCGATCCGGCCGTCCGCGATCAGAACCGCCGCGATCTGCTCGCCTGCCACGCCGCCGTCAGTCACCGTCTCGTCGGCCTGCTGGTCAAGGTCGACAAGACCCTGCAGGACCTGGTCGCCTTCCTGCCGCTCTGGCTGACCGCCATCGAGAAGCGCCGCGCCCTGCTGCTCCGCCGCGCCGCCGAAGAGCCCACGGGCGCGACGCTGCTGACCTAGCGATGGAGATCGTCCGCGCCGCGCCCGAGCTGGCCGAGAGCTTGACCCGGATCGCGCTTGCCGCCAAGCGTTACTGGCAGTACCCGGAGCGCTGGATCCAGATCTGGACGCCGATCCTGACCTTCACCCCCGAGTACGTGGCGGCGAACCCGACCTATGTCGCCGTCGCGGATGGGAGCCCGGCCGGCTTCTACGCACTGGTGCTCTCCCCGGACGGGTCCCGCGCCCAGCTGGACCACCTGTGGCTGTCTCCCGAGTGGATCGGCAGGGGCCTCGGACGCACGCTCTTCGAGCACGCCGCCGCGACCGCCAGGGAGCTGGGAGCCGCCGCCATCGACATCGAAGCCGAGCCCAACGCCGAGCCTTTCTATCGCCACATGGGAGCGCGCCGGACCGGCGAGCGCACCGGCCGGATCGAGGACCAGCCGCGGGTGCTGCCCCTCATGGAGCTCGATCTGGTTGGGCGGCCGGCTGGCGGCCTTGGCGGCGTTGGCGGCCGCGGCGCCCAGCGCGCATGATCCCGATCGGCGAGCCGCCGAGACCCGCCGGCGCTCAGGCTGGCGAGGCCGACGCGGCCGAGCGGCGCGTCACGGTGCGGGTGCACTACCCGCTCGACGACGGACGAGTGGTGCTGCGCAGCGACCGGGACTGGGATGCGGACATCGAGCCGGTGAACGAAGACGGCGACGGCACTCGCTTCACGTTCGAGCTGAGCTGGGAGCATGGGGTCTACAGCTATTTCAAGCCGGTGCTCCACGACGCGGCGGGCACCCACTGGGCGCAAGGCGAAAACTACCTGGCGCTGGCCACCGGCAGGGCGGCCTCCCGGCCCTGGCAGGCCGGCCGGCCGATGGGCAGGACCGGGCGCGACATCTACCCGCATTTCTTCGGCGACTCGGGGTGCAGCGAGTGCGGCGTTATTCGGTTGCAATCGCGCTTGCAATCGCGCGACGGCGAGCGCGAGCACACGCTGCGCGTCTTCTACCCGCCAGGCTACGACGAGAACACTCTGGAATCCTTTCCGGTGGTGTACATGCAGGACGGCCAGAACCTCTTCTTTCCGCAGGAAGCCTTCGGCGGCAACCCCTGGCGGATCGGCGAGACGCTGCGCATCCTCGACGCCATGAACCTGGTGCGCAAGGTGATCGTGGTGGGCATCTACCCTCGCGACCGGATGCAGGACTACACCCAGGAGGGCTACGAGAGCTACGGACGCTTCCTGGTCGAAGAGGTGAAGCCGTGGGTCGACGCCACCTACCGGACGCTGCACGGCCCCGAGACGACGGTGACCATGGGCTCGTCGCTCGGCGGCCTGGTCTCGCTGCTGCTCGGCTGGCGCTGGCCGCAGGTCTTCGGCTGCATCGGCTGCCTGTCCAGCACCTTCGGCTGGCGCGAGGACCTCTTCGCGCGGGTCGGGGCGGAGCCGAAGCGCGACATCCGCATCTACCTCGACAGCGGCTGGCCGCGCGACAACTACGAGGTGACCCGGGCGATGCGCGACCTGCTGGTGGCCCGCGGCTATGCCGAGGGCCGCGACCTGCTGTACCTCGCCTTTCCGCGCGCCACCCACGACGAGGCCTCCTGGGCGATGCGCGCCCACGTCCCGTTCCAGTTCTTCTTCGGCGACTGAGCGATCCGTGACTCGGGCCTGGCAGACCCTGGCGAGCGCCGAGACTCCCGAGGGCCGGCTCGAGCTGCGCCGGCGCGGCCCCGCCGAGCTGGTGATCACGATCGGCGGCCGGGTGCTGATGAACGGGGCCGCCCACCGCACCGAGGCGGCGCTGGCCCAGCTTGCCTGCCGGCCCATCGCCGGCCGGCCGCGGCCGCGGGTGCTGATCGGCGGCCTCGGTATGGGCTACACCCTGCGCGCCGCGCTCGACGCCCTGCCGCGGCGGGCGAGCGTCACCGTCGCCGAGATCGATCCGGTGATCGTGGAGTGGTGCCGCGGCCCGCTTGCCGAGGCGGCCGGCAAGGCGGTCGACGACCCGCGCGTCGCGATCGAGATCGGCGACGTCGAAGGCGTGATCGCGCGGGCGGCAGCCGGCCGCGACGCCGGCGGCGCCGGCGGCGGCTTCGACGCCATCCTGCTCGACCTCTACGAGGGGCCGCGCACGCCGGCGCAGGGACATGAGGACCCTCTCTACGGCCGCGCGGCGCTGGCGCGAGTGCGCGCCGCCCTGAACCCCGGCGGCGTCTTCGCGGTCTGGTCCGAGGAGCCGGACGCCGCCTTCGAGCGCCGGCTCACCGCCGCCGGCTTCACCTGGGAGCGGCGGCGGCCCGGGCGCGGCGGCCCGCGGCACACGCTCTACCTGGCGGGTACTTAGCTAGCATGCCCAAGCAGGAGTTGCCCGAGGCGAAGCGATCTGACGCGTACGTCGAGAAGTCAGAGACGGCGGTTGGGCACGCAGATCGCCGGGAGCCGCTGCGCGCCCATCTTCGCGTACTCATCGCCCTCGCCGCGTACGTTGCCGTTGCTCTCGCGTATCTGCGACCGATCTGGGAAACCTACAGCGACCACGTGCCGCGGGATCCCGGCGATCCGCTGTTCACGGTCTACATCCTCAAGTGGGTAGTGCACCAAGCACGGATGGGTTTCCCCAACCTTTGGGACGCGCCTTTCTTCTTTCCTCAGCACGGTGCGCTCGCGCTGTCAGATCACATGATCGGGCCAGCACTCTCGATCGTCTTCCTCGACAACCCGATCACGGGCTATAACCTGCTCTTCTTCTCATCCTTCGTGCTATGCGGTCTCAGCACCTGGTGGGTCCTCGAGCGGAGCGGCTGTTCGTTCGTGGCCGCGCTGGCGGGCGGCGCGATCTTCGCCTTCTCGCCGCTGCGCTTCACCAATACCAATCATTTGTTGCTGCTCATCGCGCAGTGGATACCACTCGTCCTGTGGTCGTTCTACCGCTTGCTGGTCGAGCGCACGTTGAAGACGGCGCTCGTCTTCTTGGGGTTCTACGGCCTGCACGTGCTCGGCGGCTGCTACCTCGCCTACATGATCCATTTCCCGCTGGTTGCCATCCTGGTCAGTCGCTGGGTCGACGAGGGCAAGAGGCTCTTCTCGCCATCGTCCCTGCGCGTGCTCGTCCCCACGGCGGTCGCGGCAATGGCACTAACCGCGATGATCTTCCTGCCGTACGTGAGCAGGGCGGGCGAGCTTCACTTGACTCACGACGACGAGGATGAGGTGGTTCGCAACAGCGCCGCGTTCACCAGCTACCTCAGCCCTTCACTCGAGAGCTGGTATTCTCTCCATTCGCGCGCTTTCTGGCGGCGTTTCGCACTCGCGCAGCCGTTCTTGCGCCACGAAAACTCACTGTTCGCCGGCTTTCTTCCCACGCTCTTCTTGGTCGTTGGGTTCCGCGAGTCATGGCGTCGCCGTCGGGCGCGGCCCATCCAGCCACCGGTTGCCTGGAGGCGCATCGTACTGACTGCGCTGCTGGCCGTGGCGGTGGCTCTCTATCTCCTCGGCGATATCTTCACTCTCGGTTTGGAGCAGACCACCTGGCTCACCGACCGGGTGTCATGGGCTCGGGCCCCGACGTTGACGGGACTCGGCGTGTCTTTTCTCGCGACGCTGGGGCTGTGGATCTGGCTGCACGGTCGTTGGCGGGCCGGGCCGTCGCGCTGGGGAGAGGTCGATCCCTGGGAACGCGCCGTTGCGTGTTCAGGGATCGTTTGCTTCCTGCTCTCCCACTCTCTCGTCTACCTTGCTCTGATGCGTGTCCTGCCGGGCATGTCGAGCATGCGCGCACCCACTCGTTTTGGTTTCCTGTTTTCGTTCGTCGTTGCCTTTTTCGCCGCGCATGGCCTCGACCGCTTGCGCAAGGCAGTCGAGGGCACTTGGTGGCACGCGGCCGCCGGCGGTGGCGCCCTCCTGCTGCTACTGCTCGAGCTCGCACCGCGGCCCCTGCGCTGGGTGGAGGTGCTGCGCGAGCGCGACTTCCCCGAGGTCTACGACTGGGTAGCGGCTCATTCGGAAGTGCGAGCCCTCGCCGAGGTACCCATGCGCCAGAACTGGCGAGAAGTGGAGCCGATGTACTACTCCTCGCGGCACTGGCGACCCATCGCCAACGGTTACAGCGGCTTCATCCCGCCGTTCCACCGGAACCTGGCGCGACACCTGGCAGCGCTTCCCGACCTGGGCGGCCTCGCCCTGCTCTACGGAGTAGGCGTCACCCACATCATCGTCCATACCGACCAAGCGGCAGGGCGGATGGGCGACACTGGTGGACGAGAGGCGACAATGCGTCAGTGGGAGCGGGAATTCACCGGCTGCGTGGCGCCGGTCTTCGTCTCGGAACCCGACCGCGTCTACCGTCTACTGCCAATCCGGCCCGCGGGCCTGGGGCGAACCGGGCCGTCAACCGGAAGGTCAGCGGCGACCGGCTGCGCCGCGGCTACGGAGCGCTGAGGGCGAGCTGCTATCGCGGCTCTTCGTCGAACGAGCCGTGGGGGTCGATATCGACCGGCACGTCGGCGGCCGCGGCGAGGGCCGACTTGAGCTCGGCCGGCATCGCGCCGTACCTGGCGAACCAGACCTCGGCGCGGCGACGGGCGCCGGTGGCCTCGATCTGCAGCAGCTCGCGCGTGAGGGTGGCAAGCGCCGGCGGCATCTTGGTGAGATCGATCTCGTAGCGCCCGCTCTTCGGATCGCGGCGGATCGCGCCCTCCTCGAGAAGATAGTTGAATTCCAACATCTCGGCCCGGCCGTGGGCCTCGCCGGTGCCGAAGCGGACGGTGCGGAAGATGCCCGCCACGTAGGAGCAGTAGTACTCCTCGAGCCGCTCCCTCGGCAGCGCCCCGTGCTTCACCAGCCAGTCGAGCCCGTACATGCCGGTGACGTCGGCCTTGGCTTCCTCGAGCCCGGAGTAGACAGGGCCGATGGCGGCGCGGATGTCGACCTGCCGGCCTTCGGGGTGGGCGTAGGCGGGGCCCAGCCCATGGCTGATCTCGTGCATCATCACCACGGCGAGATAACCGTCGGCACTGGCCTTCGCCGCCTGGTCCGCACGCATCAGCCGCTTGGCCACCGGCAGGATGATGTCCCGCACGCGCGCGTCCATGAAGTTCCTGAAGAAGATCCGCTTGCTCCCCTTGCGCTCGAGGACTCGCGGATCGTTGGGGAGGTTGTCGGCCACCGCCTGATAACCGTGGCGCAGGTCGCCGGCGCGAAACGGGCTGTCCATCACCTCCATCGGCGCCACCCGGCCGCGCTTCGAGGGGCGGTCCTCCGCCCGCAGCGGCAAGGCGTCCTGGAGGGACGGCACGTACTTCTGGAATACCCCCAGCTTGGCGCTCTCCGCCTCGTTGCGCACCAGGACCGCGGCGCCATAGGAGGTCTTCACCCCCAGCAGATCGTCGAGGTAGACCTCGTACGGCGCGAAGATGACGTCGAACTTCGGATTGGCGAGGTCGAGCCAGGCCAGGTCGCTCTGGTAGTAGTCGTCGTCGAGCAGCGCCTTGGCACGCAGCCGCAGGAAGCTGGCGAACGCCGGCTCGCCGGACAGCGCCGCCGCCTCCCGCAGTTGCTGCGCGGCGCGCGTCAGAAACTGGCTGTAGGCGGCGTGATAAGGCACCGCCACCAGCCGCGCGCCAGGGCGCCGGATCACGGCATGCTCGTCGTAGATCGCATCCCTCTCCGCCGGATGGGCGGCGACGTAGGCTTCGATCTCCTTGCGGGTCGCCCCCTCGGGATACAGCGCCCGGCCCGGCGGCGGCGGCTGCTTGCCGACGAACGGCCGGTTCTCGTCCAGCAGGTCGTAGCGGCTGCCGTTGATCCACAGCAGCCGCCGCAGGGCGCCGCTGCCCGAGGGCGTGCCGGCACTGCCGGGCGCCAGCGACTTGTACAGCGCCAGCGCCTGCGGATCGCTCTGCCGCCAGTAGATGCTCTCGAGCTGACGGCAGGCCTCGACCAGCTTGTCCACCAGCTTCCGCTCGCCGGCGCTGAGACCGGCGCCGGTCCACGGCATCTCGACCGGCTTCCACTTGGCCAGCCGCTGGGCCAGGTCGGGCGCGGCATCGGCCGGCGACAGCGCCGCCGTCGCGGCGGCGGGCACGCCGGAGGGCGCCGCGGCCGGCGCCCGCCCCGCGGCCGCCCCGGGCAAGGACCCAACGGCGACCATCAACACCGCGGCGCCGGCCGCGGCAAGGACCGGCGGCAGCAGGACACGCGGCTTCGGGCGGCGGCGCAAGGGGCGCTCGAACATGGCTAAAGTCTATACGAGGCGCGGTTCACGGCACGTTGACCGGGCCGCTGGCGACCAGGCGCAGCAAGGTGTCGCCGTACTTGCGGACGATCGTGGGGCCGATGCCGGAGATGGCGAGCAGGCCCTCCTCGTCGCGCGGACGTTCGGCGGCGACGGCGAGCAGGACGCGGTCGGAGAGGATGTGGAACGCCGGGACCCGGCGGCGCTTGGCTTCGCCGGTGCGCCAGGCGCGCAGCGCCGCCCAGAGGTGCGCGGGCACGGCATCGGCGCCGGCCTGCCGGACGCGGGCGGCGGGGGCGGGAACCGCGGCGCCGGCACCGGCCGGCGGGTTGGCGCCGGCTGGCGGGCCGGCGCCGGCGCTCGCCGTGCCGCTTCCCCGCTGGCGGCGCCGGCGGCCCCCGGCGGCGCCGTCGCGGCGGGCGCCGCCTGCCGGCGTGCCTGCCGAGGCGCCCGCCGCCGCGGCCTTCCGGCGGGCACGCCGGCGCGGCGGCAGGGCAGGCTCCTCGGCGATCTCGACGCCGCCGACCAGAGCGTCGGGGTCGCCCTGAAAACCCTCGCGGGTCAAGCCGACACGCAGGAAGCGGATGGTCTTGCCGTCCTTGGCGAAGGAGTCCTCCTGCACCCGCACCAGGCCGGCGCGGCTCAGACCTTCGAGCAGCAGCTCGAATTGCTTGCGCTCGAGCGCCGCACCGGCGGCGCACTCGCGGAAGAGCTGGCCGGCGCTCTGACCGCCGCGCGCGCGCAGCGCTCCGAGAAGTTGGCGCAGCACCTCCGCCTCCGCCGCCGTCGGGCCGCGGAAGTGCCGCACCAGGCAAGTCTCGGGCGCGCAGATGTCGCAGACGCGGCATGGGCTGCCGTCGTCCTCCTGGTCGCCGAAGTGGCGCACCAGGTGCAGCATGCGGCACGCGTGCGACTCCGGCAGCCGCGCCATCTGGGCCAGCTGGCCGAGCTTGTGCTCGCGCTGGGCGGCGTAGGTCGCCTGCCAGCCGGTGTCTCCACGCACGGCCTGCTCCTCGGCGTCGACGCGGGCGCCGCCATGGATCCACAGCTTCTCGAACGCCTTGTCGAACACCTCTTCGTCGAGGCTGAGCCGGCGGCGCAGCCGGTCGATGGGTTGCGGCTCGGCTCCCAGCGCGCGCCAGATCTCCTCCAGGACGTGGGGCTCCGGGTAGTCGCGGCCATGGAAGAACTCGTGGGTGCGGCGGTCGGCGAAGGAATAGAGCAGGATCGCCCGCGAGGGCAGGCCGTCGCGGCCGGCGCGCCCGATCTCCTGGTAATACCCTTCCAGGCTGCCGGGCAGGCCGGTGTGGATGACGGTGCGGATGTCGGCCTTGTCGATGCCCATGCCGAAGGCGATGGTGGCCACGATCACCTCGAGACGTCCGCTCTGGAACTCGGCCTGGACCCGGTCGCGGGCGGCCGCGGTCATGCCGGCGTGATAGGCGGCGGCCGGCAGCTCGGCGCTCAGCTCCTCGCCGAGCGCCTCCGCCTCCTTGCGCGTCGGCGCGTAGACGATCGCCGGCCGGCGCGCCGGATCGCTGAGCACCGAGCGCACCGCCTGGCGGCGGCCGGAGGGCTTGAGCTCGGCGACCTCGACCGCGATGTTGGTGCGGCGGAAGCCGTGGATGAAGCGGGCCGGCGCGTGCAGTCCGAGCTGGCTGGCGATGTCGTCCTGGACGAGCGGCGTGGCGGTGGCGGTGAGCGCCATCACCGGCGCCGGACGCAGCTGCGGCAGACGCTGCCCCAGCATCCGGTAGTCGGGTCTGAAGTCATGGCCCCACTGCGAGATGCAGTGCGCCTCGTCGACCGCGACGAGGGTCGGCGGGCGGCGGGCGAGGAGCTCGGGGAAGCCGGGCACGCTGAGCCGCTCGGGAGCGATGAACAGGAAGTCGAGCCGGCCCTCGAGGTACAGCGCGCAGACGCGGCGCGAGTCGGCGCGGTCGCGGCCGGAGTGGATGCGCTCGGCCCGCAGCCCGAGGGCGCACAGCTTGGCGACCTGGTCCTCCATCAAGGCGATCAGCGGCGAGATCACCAGCGTGGTGCCGCCGCGGGCGATGCCGGGCAGCTGGTAGCACAGCGACTTGCCGGCGCCGGTCGGCATCACCAGCAGCGCATCGCGGCCGCCGGTGACCGTGCGGCAGACCGCCTCCTGGAACGGCCGGAACGCCGTCAAGCGGAAGGTGGAGCGCAGCAGCTCGCCGAGCCTCTCGGCCGGGTCGCCGGCGAAGAGCTGGCGGGTGCTCGCCGGGGCCGGCGCCACGGCGGGGCGTGGGCTGCCGGCGGCTGCCGGCGGCGCCGCCGGCGGCGGCTGCGAGAAGCTGAGCCTGGGCTGGAAGGGGGACGCCGGCGGGCGGCCGCTCCCGACGGCGGCGGGACCCCGCGGCGCCTCGGGGGGGCGCTGGGGCGACGCCGGGCGGGGGCTCGCCGCGACAGCCGGACCTCGCGGCGACTCGGGGATGCCCGAGACCGCCGGCCGGCCGGGCGCCGGAGCGTCGCTGCCGCGGCTCGGCGGCTGCCCGCCGTTCGTCCCCTGTGGGCCGCGGGCTGCCGCGGCCGCTGCCGGCGCGGCCGACCCGGCGAAAACGCCGGCCACCACCTCCCGCACGTAGCTCTCGATCCCGGACATGAAGGCGCCGAGCTCGCCCTGGCCTCTCTCGATGCGCTTGAGCTGCGCTTCCCACCGGCCGGTCATCTCCGGGCTCTTCACCTGCGGGTGCACCAGCTCGATCAAGCGCACTCCCTTGTCGGTCGCCGCCAGCGCCTTGCCGTGCCGCTCCATGTAGACGCGGCGCAAGAGCGTCTCGATGATCTCGGCGCGGGTCGCCGGCGTGCCGAGCCCGGAGTCCTTCATCGCCTCCGAGAGCTCCTTGTCCTCGAGCGCCCGGCCGGCGGTCTCCATCGCCGTCAGCAGCGTCGCCTCGGTAAACCGCCGCGGCGGCCGGGTCTTGCCTGCCACGGGTTCGGCGCTGAGCACCGCCGGCCGCTGCCCGGCCGCCAGGCCAGCGGGCAGCACCTGCGACTCCTCGGCCGGCTTGCCCGCGCCGCCGCCTTCGCGGCCGGGCCCTTGGCCGGCGTCCTGCGAACCGCCGCCGGGACGGTCGGCCGGCGTCCGCGGCTCGGGATCGAGGACCTTCCAGCCGAGACGCTCCACGACCGTGCCGGTGCTCACGTAGCGGTCGACCACCGGCTCGCTCGGCCCAGGCGTCTCACCGTCGCGCGACGTCACGGCGGTGATCACCGTGGTGGTCGAGGTGACGTGATCGTCGTGCCACGCGGCGAGCAGGCGGCGGCAGACCAGGTCGTAGAGCAGCCGCTCGTCGCCGTAGAGGCCATCTGCCGGCGTCGTGGTCGGCAGGATGGCGTGGTGGTCGGTCACCTTGGCGTCGTCGACGAAGCGCGGCCCCAGCGGCCGCTCGCCGGTCCCCGGCGCCGCCAGCCCCGGGTAGGCGCCGGCGATCGCCTGCACCACCGCGCCGAGCGTCGCCGCGACGTCCTGGGGAAGGTGGCGGCTGTCGGTGCGGGGATAACTGATGAGCTTGTGCCGTTCGTAGAGCGACTGCGCCACCGCCAGGGTGTGCTGCGCGCTCCAGCCGTACAGCCGGTTGGCATGACGCTGCAGCTCGGTGAGGTCGTACAGCAGGGGCGGCGGCTGGCGCCGCGTCTCGGCCCGCACCGACTCCACCTCGGCTCGCCCCCCGAGCGTGCGCGCGGCGATACGGCGCGCCTCCTCGCCGTCGGCGGGCAGCCGGCGGTCCTCGCGGCGCGGGCCGTCGCCGCCTGCCGGCGCGGCGCTGCCTGGACCCGCCGCGCCCGCGGCAGGCGCGGCGGCGCGGCGAAACCAGGTGCCGCGCCAGGTCGCGGATGGCGCAGACGGCGCGGATGGCGCAGACGGCGCGGGGGGTTCAGCCGGCGGGGGTTCACTCGCAGCCGCCGCCGGCCCACCGAGCGCGAAGGTGGCGACCACCTCGAAGTAGTCCTCCGGCACGAAGGCGCGGATCGCCAGCTCCCGCTCGACCACCATGGCCAGGGTCGGGGTCTGCACCCTGCCCACCGTCAGGTCCTCGCCGAACGCCAGGGTGCAGGCGCGCGACAGGTTCATGCCCACCAGCCAGTCGGCGCGGCTGCGGCCGCGCGCCGCCGCCGCCAGCGGATCCAGCTCGCGGCCTTCCCGCAGCCGCTCGAACCCGCGCCGGATGGCCTCGGCGGTGAGCGACGAGATCCACAGCCGCGACACCGGCTTGTCGCATCCTGCCGCCTCGTAGATGTAGCGGAAGATCAGCTCGCCCTCGCGGCCCGCGTCGGTGGCGCACACGACCCGCTCGACCTCGGCGTCGGCGAGGATCTTGCGCACCGCCTCGAACTGCTCCCGCCGCTCCTCGGCCACCACCAGCGGCCATTCCCGCGGCAGCATCGGCAGCGCCTCCCGCTGCCAGCGCCGCCACTCCGGCCGGATCTCGTGCGGCTGCGCCAGCCCCACCAGGTGGCCGATCGCCCAGGTCACGACGTAGCCGTTGCCGATCAGGCAACCGTCTCCCCGCCGCTCGGCCCCCAGCACGCGCGCGATGTCCCTGGCCACCGCCGGCTTCTCGGCGACCACTGCCACCTTGCGGTGAGCACCGCGCGCGCCGCCCGCGCTCTCGTTGGGCTCTGTCACCGCTGCCTCATCCTACGGAGGATTGTCTCACCTAAGAGCGCCCGGCCGCCGCCGTCTGCCGTCGTCCGCCGTCGTTCGCCGTCGGCCGCCGTCGTCCGCTACCTGGAGATAGACGGAAATGGAAGGGTCCGGCAGCGCCGGCGCCGGTGCGCCGCTCAAAGTCCGACGAGGAACCTGGCGAGGTCTGCCGACACTTCCGCGGCGACGCCGCCGCCGCGCCCCCCGGCCTTGATGTAGGTGGCCACGGTGTAGCGCGGCTCTCCCCGCGGATCGAAGACGAGCCCGACGAAACAGCCGTCGTAGGGATGGGCGCCTCCGGGTCCGGTGCCGGTCTTGCCGCCGATCTTCCATTGGCCGCCGAGGCGCTCGCGAATCCCCGCGGCCGAGCCTCGCTGCACGGCGTCGAGCATCGCGAGCTGCAGGCGGCGAGCGGTCTCGGCGCGCATGATCCTTTGCCCGCGAGAAGTGCCGGAGCCTGCCGCGGCAGTCCCGGGCGCCGCGGGCTCACGAGTGCGCGCGAGCGGAGCGATCATCTCGCCGCCGTTGCCGACCGCCTGC
>DASZHY010000063.1:0-10074 GCA_035949675.1 Thermoanaerobaculia bacterium | reverse complement strand
TCGACCGAGCCGGCCAGGTTGTGGCTCGCCAGCAGGAAGGCGCCGCCGAGCACCAGGCTCACGGCAATGGTGAGCACCGCCAGCAGGCTGACCCGCCAGCTGCGCAGCAAGTTGAGGCAAGCCTCCCTCACGAAGTAGCGCAGCGCTCGGGCGAGGCTCACGGCAGGGGCACCTCGCCCGGCGGCGGGGCGCCAGCGCCAGCGGACGGCGCAGACGGCGCGGTCTCCGCCGCGCCGGAGGCGCCGGTCGGCATCGCCGCCGACGCGGGCGGCTCCCGATCCGCCGGGCGCTCGAGGCCTCCCGGCGGCTCCCGGTCCTCCGCCCGACCGAGGCCTCCCGGTTGCTCTCGATCCTCCGGCGGCCCGGGCTCTTCCGGCACCTCCCGGTCGATCGGCGGCAGCAGGTCCGGCGGCTCGGTGCCGTCGATCGTGGCGTCGGACACCAGCCGGCCGCGGTCCAGGGTGAGCACCCGCCGTCCCACCCGCTGGATGGTGTCGCGGTCGTGGGTGGCCAGCACGACCGTCGTGCCGCGCAGGTTCACCTCCAGGAACAGCCGCAGGATCTCGCGCGACAGGTCCGGATCGAGGTTGCCGGTGGGCTCGTCGGCGATCAGGATGTCGGGCTCGTTGATCAGCGCCCGCGCGATGGCGACGCGCTGCTGCTCGCCCCCCGACAGCTGCGGCGGAAAGGCGTTCAGCCGATGGGCCAGACCCACGCGGCGCAGGGCCTGGTAGGCGAGCTGCCGCTGCTGCTTCGCGTCGAGGCCGAGGACGCGGGGCAGGTAGGTGACGTTCTCGAAGACCGTCTTGCGGGCGATCAGCCGGAAGTCCTGGAAGACGACGCCGATGGTGCGGCGCAGATACGGGATCTTGCTGGGCGGCACCGAGGCGACGTTGCGGCCGTTGACCACGATCTGGCCGTCGCTCGGCACCTCCTCGCGAAAGATCAGCCGCAGCAGCGTGGTCTTGCCGGCGCCGCTCGCGCCGGTCAGGAACACGAACTGACCGCGGGCGATGTCGAAGGTGACGTCCTCGAGGGCTGCCTGCCCGCCGGGGAAGCGTTTGCCGACGTGGAAAAACTGGATCAAGGTGCGGACACCCCGCGCGGCTGGCCGCGCCGGCGCATCACTTGCCTGCTGGGCCGGGGACGGGTTGGCGCTCGAGCGCTTGCCGCATGAGGCGCTGCACGGTCTTGGGCTCGGCGCGCCCGCCCGAGCGCTTCATCGCCTGTCCGACCAGGAACCCGAGCGTCTGGGTCTTGCCCGCCCGGAACTGCGCGACCGGTCCGGCATGCTCCTCGATCACCTCGTCGATCCAGCGTTCGATCTGCGTCAGGTCGGTGACCTGGGCGAGCCCCAGCCGCGCCATCGCCGCCGCGGGCTCCTCGTCCGAGCCGCGGATCGCCGCGAAGACCTCCTTGGCGGCGCTGTGCGAGAGCTTGCCCGCCTCGACCATCGCCACCAGCTCCCCGAGCCGGGCAGGCGCCAGGATGCGGTCGAGGGGCTGCCGGTTCGCCTTCTGCAGGCTGCGCTCGCGCAGCACCTCGGTCATCACCCAGTTGGCGACCGCCTTGGGGCTGGGGGGCCGCGCCGGCTCGGCCGCCGCGCCGGAGGGGCCAGCCGCGCCCGACGAGCCCGGCAAGCCCACGGACCCCGCCGACTCCAACACTGCCTCGTAGTAATCGCCGAGGTCGCGCGACTGGCAGAGGACGAGAGCGTCCGCGAGCGACAGCTCGTAGCTGGATTGAAAGCGGGCGCGCCGCTCCCAGGGCAGCTCGGGCAGAGCGGCGCGCAGCGCGGCCAGGCGCTCGGCGGCGAGCACGAGCGGCGGCAGATCGGGCTCCGGGAAATAGCGGTAGTCGTGCGCCTCCTCCTTGCTGCGCAGGGTGCGCGTGGTGCCGCTGTCGGCGTCGAAGCTGCGGGTCTCCTGCGCCACCTGGCCGCCGCCCGAGAGGATCTCGATCTGGCGCGCCAGCTCGTGCTCGATGGCGCGGCCGACGTTGCGGAAGGAGTTGAGGTTCTTGATCTCGGCCTTGGTGCCGAGGCGCGTCTCGCCGCGCCGGCGCACCGAGACGTTGGCGTCGCAGCGCGGGCTGCCTTCCTCCAGGTTGCCGTCGCTGGTCTCGGTGTAGAGCAGCAGCTGATGGAGGGTCTGCAGGTAGTCCTGGGCCTCGGCGGCGCTCGCCATGTCGGGATGCGAGACGATCTCGACCAAAGGCACGCCGCAGCGGTTGAAATCGACCAGGCTCTGGCCGGGGAGGGCGAACCCGCCCGGCGCCTCGTGCAGGAGCTTGCCGGCGTCCTCCTCGAGATGCAGGCGTTCGATGTGGACGCTCTTGGCATGGTGGGTGAGGGGCAGCTCGCCGTGCTCGGCCAGGGGCCGGTCGTACTGGCTGATCTGGTAACCCTTGGGCAGGTCGGGGTAGAAGTAGTTCTTGCGGGCGAAGACCGAGGACCCATGGATCTCGCAGCCCAGCGCCATGGCGAGCTTGGCAGCGAGGTCGACCGCATGCCGGTTGATCACCGGCAGGGTGCCGGGATAGCCCAGGCACACCGGACAGATCAAGGTGTTCGGCTCGGCCCCGAAGCGGTTGAGGCAGCGGCAGAACATCTTGGTCTCGGTGAGCAGCTGGACGTGGACCTCCAGCCCGATCACCGGTTCGTAGTCGGACATAGGCGATCGGAGTTTACCTCAGGGAAAACGCCCCCGGCCGGTCCGCGGGCGTGAGCTCCCGGATGGCGACGCCAAGGCTCGGTGAGGCGCGGTGCCGAGAACGAGGTGTCTTGCTTCGCCTTTTGAGTCGCCATCCGGGAGCTCATCGCCCGCGGAACCTCCTCCTCCCTCTTCGGCGATCGAGATCTACGGCGACTGCTGCCGGCTTTGCCATATGAAGGCATGGTTTCGGCCGGCGGCCTTGCCTTCTCGGCGGTAGCTGTGGAGGATACCGGCTTCACAGCGGGTGCAGAGCATGAGGGCCTCGATCCGGCTCACGCCGGCGGCTTGCAGCTGGCGGCGGACGGCCAGCCGGAGATCGAGATGGGGACGGCCGTTCGGTCCCGCGGTGACGATGGCCGGGTCGCTGGCGGCGGCTACCTGGGCCGCCACGTCCGGGCCGGTCTCATAGCAGCAGGGGCCGATCGCCGGACCGATCCAGGCCAGGAGGGACGCGGGATCTTCTGCCATCGCCGCGACCGCGGCGCCGACGACCCCGGCGGCGATGCCTCGCCACCCGGCATGCGCCGCCGCAATCGCGGATGGACCTGCCAGCAATACCGGGACGCAATCGGCGGTGACGATCGAGAGCGCGACGCCAGCGCTGCGGTCGCCGCCGTCGGCGCCGCGCATCACCAGCGCGTCGCCCTCGCCGCAGTCGCCCGGCCGAGCCCGCAGCACTCTCGCCGAATGGATCTGTCGCGCCCATGCCACCTGGCGCTTCTCGCCGGTGAGGCGGGCAAACACCTCCTCGCGGCTGCCGGCCTGACCGCGGCCGGCAAAGGCGACGGCCGCCGCCGCCCGCTTGGCTTCCGCCTTGAAGGCCCAGAAGGCAGGAGGCTGATCGCCGGGGGCCGCCTCGCCCGCGGTCACGCCTGCCGCCTGGAGGCGGGCGTGCTCTTGAATCCGCGGGGGTCCCGCCCGAATGCCCGCAGCTGTCCGCAGGCGGCGCTGACGTCGTCGCCCCGGCGCCGCCGCACGGTGACAGTCATGCCGCGCTGGATGAGCCGCTGCTGAAAGGCCTCGACCTGTGCTGCCGCGGGCGGCACCATCGAGTCCCCGAGCACGGGATCGGGATTGATGGGGATGAGGTTCACCTTGGCGCGCAGCCCGGCCAGCAGCTTCACCACGCGATCGGCGTCGGCCACGGCGTCGTTCCAGCCGCGAATCATCAGGTACTCGAAGGTGATCTTGCGACCGCGCTCGAGCGGGTAGCGGCGCAGCGCCGCCAGCAGCTCGGACAGCGGATAGCTGCGGTTGATCGGCATCGCTTGCGAGCGGCGCCGGTCGTCGGGCGCGTGCAGCGACACCGCCAGGTTCGGCCGCTTCTCCCATGCGGCCATCTCCTCGATGCCGGGGATCACGCCCGCCGTCGACACGGTGATCCGGCGCAGCGAGATGGTGCGGCCGAGGATGTCGAGCGCCTGGCGCAAGCTCTCCAGGTTCAGCAGCGGTTCACCCATGCCCATGAACACCAGGCGCAGGCCCTCGGCCGGCAGTTGGCGGTCGGCGCGGATCGCCAGCACTTGCGCGATGATCTCGCCGGCGGTCAGGTTGCGCCCGGCGCCCCAGAAGCCGGTGACACAGAAGCTGCAGGCCAGGGCGCAGCCGGCCTGGCTCGAGATGCACAGCGTGCGGCGGTCGCCGTCCGGGATGTCGACGGCTTCGATGGTGGCGCCGTCGTGCAGCCGGAACAGGAACTTGCAGGTGCCGTCGGCGGACGGCACGCGCTCGGCGATCTCGGGCCAGCCGATCCGGAAGCGCTCGGCGAGCCGTGCCCGCAGGTCCTTGTGCAGCTCGGTCATCGCCGCGAAGTCCCGCACCCCGCGCACGTGCAGCGCCTGGAAGATCTGGTCGGCGCGGAACGGCCGGTCGATCAGCTCGCCCAGCGTTTGGCGCAGGCGCTCGGGCGCCAGGCCCAGCAGGTCCGGGAGCGGCCCATCGGTATGGGGAATCGGTTCAGTTGGCATCGTCACCACGGCGGCGCCGCTCGTCCGGACCGGGCCGGCGCCACGCGTCCAAGGACGGGACGACCGGTGCCGAGGATCAGACCGCGCGCCGGCGGCGCAGGCGCCGGGTCGGGTCGATGCCGATCGATTTCAGGAACGAGAGGTCGCGGCCGTCGATCTGGAACAGCGGTTCGCCGGCGGCGCTCTTGGGGGTGAGCGCAGGGAGTTGCTCGGGCTCGTTCGCTTCCCGTTTGCAGTCCACCAGCAGGTAGAGCGAATAGCCCTCTTCGCGAATCTTGCGCAGCGTCCGGCTGACTTCCGAAGACTCCGAGATCGCTTCGGAAAGCGCGCGACGAAGGTCGCGAAGCATATGGTGCAGCTTGTCGTCCAGCTTCAAAACCCTCCCGGCCTGTGAAGGAGCCGACGCCGGATTATCCCCTGCCCCCCGGAGGGTGTCAAACCCGTTCGGGGCCGTAGAAACGCGGCAGCTCCCGTGGTAGCTTGGCATGTTCGACCAGGATCTGGAACCGTGGAGCTGGAGCGCGGAGAGCACGACCGCAGGGCCCTTGACGGGTGGCTGGCGGGCGTCGGTTTCGAGGTCCGCCATGCCCGACCTCTGGCCGGCGACGTCTCGCCGCGCCGCTACGAGCGGCTCACCGCCGCGGACGGTTCGACGGCGGTGCTCGCGCTCTACCCCGCCGACCTCCGCGCGGCTTGCCACCGGTTCGCTCGCAGCACCGAGATCCTTGCCGGCGCCGAGGTGCCGGTGCCGCGAGTGCTCGCCGCCGATTGCGAGCGCGGCTGGATGCTGCTGGAAGACCTCGGCGAGCTGACCCTCGCCGACCTGCGGGACCGGCCGTGGAGCGAGCTCGAGACCAGCTTCGAGACCGCCGCCGCACTCGCCGCCCGGATCGCGGCGCTGCCGGCCGACGCGCTGCGCGGCCTCAACCCGCCGCTCGATCAAGACCTCATGCTGCGCGAGCTGACCCAGACGCGACAGCTGCTCCTCGAGCCGCGAGGCCTGCTGGCGCCGGACGCCGGCGCGACCGTGCAGGCGCCGCTCGACGCGGCGCTGGAGCTGCTCTGCGCCGCGCTCGCCGCCGACCCGCCCGTCCCCTGTCACCGCGACTACATGGCCCGCAACCTGGTGCCATCGGGACGGGGCAGGATCGTGGTCCTCGATCACCAGGATCTGCGTCTGGGACCGCCTGCCTATGATCTGGCTTCGCTGCTCAACGACACGCTGTTCCCGCCGCCGGACCTGGAGCGCCGGCTGGTCGAAGCGGCTTTCCCCGGTGGCGAGGCGAGGCTCCGCTACCATCGCGCAGCGGCACAGCGCACGCTGAAAGCGGCAGGCACCTATGCCGCCTTTGCAGGCCGCGGCTTCCCCCGCCATCTGCCGCTGATCGCTCCGACGCTGCGCCGCTTCCTGCGCCACTTCGGCAGCGTGCCCGAAGGCGAGCGGCTCGCCGCTGGCCTCGAGCGGGACTGGGCCGAGGTTCTCGAGCTGCCGGAACGAGGAGCCTAGAAGAAGCGGTTGGCCGAAGCGAAGGGAAGGGGGCGTCCCCCGTGACGCAGGAGGCGGCGGCAGATCAGGTCTTGGGACCCTCGCGCCGCTCGACGGCATCGTCTTGCGGCGCTCCCCCGCTTCCCCGCAGGCCCTTCCTGAAGTTGCGGATGCCGTCGCCGATCCCCTTGCCCAGGCCGCCCAGCCGCGTCGGTCCGAACAGCAGCAGGAAGATGAAGCAGATGAAGAGGATGTCGCCGAGCTTCATACCGGCAGTCTAGCACCTGCTCATGCTCGCTGCTTTCCCCGGCTGCCATTACGGCCCACCGGGGTCAGCGGGCGAGACCCTCGGCTTCCGACCGCCGTTCGGCAGGTTCGTGATGGGACGGGCCAGCGAGGCCGGCGGCGGCGATGCGGATCTGCATCGGGCGGTGGGCCGAGACCCTCGCCAGCTCCAGGCGGTGCTGATCGTAGCGCGTGAGCACTCGCCTGACGAAGTCCTGGGTCTCGCGGTACGGGGGCACACAGCCGTAACGGGCGATCACCTCGGGTCCGGTGTTGTAGGCGGCGAGAGCGAGGTCCGACCGGCCCTTGAAGCGGTCGAGCAGTCTCCGCAGGTAGCGGCTGCCCACATTGATGTTGACCACCGGGTCTTGCAGGTCCTTCGCCCCGTAGTCATGGCCGGTCGAGGGAAGCAGTTGCATCAGGCCGACGGCGCCGCAGGGCGACACCGCGCGGGGTGCGAACCGCGATTCTGTCTCGACCACGGCGGCCAGCAGGAGGGAATCGACGTGATTGCGCTCCCCTGCCGCCGCCAGAATGGCGCCGAAGGGCAGGCGGCGCAGCAGGTCGCGCCGGGCGTCCACCGCGGAATCGTCTCGGAACAGGCCGAATCGGCGTTGCTGCGCCCCGAGCGCGGCATTGAGGTCGGTGTGACTCACGGGGGCCGGGCTCAACCACCGCTCGGAGCCGCCGCCCAGAATGGCGGCGAGCTGCGTCCGGCCGGGTGCCCGCTTGGCAGCGGGTGGCGTCAGGGTGTCGCGAATGGCGGGGAGCGACGGGATCGCCTGGCTCGATAGCGCCAGGAAAAGGGTCGTGGCCAGCGCTGCGGAAGGCACGCGAGCTCGTTTTGGCTTCATCGAGTCTACTTTCCTCCTCTAAGGCGTCCCGCACTCGTCACGCGAAGGGGCCCGATTTCCCAAGCAGGTGCCAGGGAAGCCGGGCCCTTCCACGTCGCAGTCGTCTGCGGACCGCCCTGCGAGTTCGCGGGGCGGGCGAGTCGTTGAGACCAAGGGTAAAGTGGATGCGAGATTGATGCCATGCGTCGTCCTCAGAAGAGGACGACCTGGGGAACCGTGCCCTTCCTGCGGCTACGCACCCGGGGGGGACCGGGCGCTGGAATCATGGTTGCGCTTCAGATGGGCGACGGATTGCTCTTGCGGCGCTGCTGGCGCCGGCCGGGGAGGTCGTAGTCCTCGCAGCCGATGCCCAGGTCCGAAACCTTGTTGCGCAGAGTGTTGCGGTGAACGCCCAGCGACTTGGCCGAGCGGCAGAAATTGCCACGGTTCGACTTCAGCGAGGCGACGATGAACTGGCGCTCGAACTCCCGGCGCGCCTGCTCCAGGGTCAGCCCCCGGCGTACCAGCTCATCGACGATTTGATACAGCCGTCCGTTGAGGTTCTGTTCGGCCATGGAGCCTCGGAAGATGAAGCCCTACATTACCACAGGGCAACGCCGGGCAACGGGCAACTCCGGGCAGCGGACTACTTGGGGTCGAGGCGGTCGCCGATGAAGATGGTGTAGCGGGACTCGATGATCTTGGCCATCGCCGACCGCTTCTGGACCGACAAGACTGCCAGCTCGCCCAGCAGCAGGGGCGGCAGGCCGCGATCGTTGGAGCGGTAGATGGTGAAGACGTCGCCGGGCGTGACGTTCTGCTCCGAACCACGGTCGATGTACACCACGTGGTCCTGCCCCAGCGAGATGATCTCGTCCTGCGAGTAGATGATGGCCGGAGAATCCTTGAGCTTCTCGCCGGCGACCGGCATGTTGACCGGACGCATCGGGGTGGGGCGCCCGAGCGGCACCGGCTCGGGCTCGAAGGGCTTCAGCCGGGCACCGACCCTGACCGCGTTACAGGAGTGGACGATCTCGGCAATGGCCGTGTCCTCCTGGACGGAGAGCACCCGCAGGCGGCCCTGGTACTGGTAGAAGCTGCCGAAGACTTCGGCGGTCACCGGATGCACGACCGGGCGTTCGGGGCCAATGATGGTGAACAGACCGCCGGGGGCAAGGCCCTGCTTCGAGCCTCCCTGCAGGTACACGATGTCGCCGGTGAACATGTCCACCTTGGCGCCCGTAGTGCCATGGGTGCCCTTGAGGGCGCGCATGTGATAGTTGGGGTTGAGCTTGGGCGTCAGGTCGTCGAACTCCGAACCGATGATCGTGTATGCGAACTGCTCGTCGGCATCGGCGACGTAGCCGCTGCAGTAGATGTCGCTTTCCCAGCCCAAGGGCACCGGCGGGCTGCTGGCCTTGACCGCGCTCTCCACTCCCGGTACCTGCGGCGGCGGCTCCGGCTCGCCCTCGCCGGTTCCCGGGGGGGCGCCGGGCTGGCCGGCGCCGGCCGGCCCCGACTGTGCCAGGTTCTCCACCGGCGCCACCTTGATGCCGGTGACCAGCGGGTCGCCGGGATAGATCCAGTGCGCGTCGAGGATGTACTGGTTCTTTTCCCAGAGCTGGGGCCAGAGGTAGGGGTTGCCGTAGAAGCGCTTGGCCAGGTCCCAGAGGGTGTCGCCGCGGACGATGATGTAGGTCTCGGTGCCCGCCTCGGGGGTCGGGGGGTTCCAGGCGGTCCAGTGATCGCCGACCAGGTGGAGCTCGCGGGGAGGCCGGCTTGCCGCCGCCAGGGAGCCGGCACCCAGCAGGGAGAGCAAGAGGACGATACCGGCAAGCCGCACTCTCATACCGCGCCTCCGCCTCCCGTGTCAGTGGCACCGTCCCGGGGCATGTTTCCCAGGTTCGCCCAGGTATAGTGAAGTCTCTATAGCTTACGCTACCGCGCGAGCCTTCTGCTGTCAAGTTTTACCACATGAGACCTCAAGTGCTGGTTGAACTATGTCCCGCGGATCACCCCGGGCTGGATGGTTCGTGCAGACGTCGCGGATCCGTGCACACGGCCGGGCCTGAGGGCGATGGGTTTCCCGGATGGCAACCTAACGGCTCGTTCGAGGGTACGTGCCAAGATCGCAACGTGCTCACGGCCGGGCCTGAGGGCGACGGGTTTCCCGGATGGCAACCTAACGGCTCGTTCGAGGGTACGTGCCGAGACCGCGGGTCCTTGCCTCGCCGTCTAGAGTTGCCATCCGGGAACCCATCGCCAAGGGGCCCTCCGTTTTCCCCTTCGTCCATCGATGTCGGTGGCTGAGAGATCCGAGCCGATAGGTCACCGATGTCGGTGGCCGGAGGGATCGGCCGACGAGCGTGGGGGGGAGGGCCTGGCGGAAACGGTCCCCTTGGGGACTTCCATGAGAAGGCCATCCGATGTCAAGCGGCCGCCGGCGGCCGTCCTCCGTGCTTCTGACCGAGCCCCCTGGACCTGACTTCCATACGCACTCTGGTGAGCCCAGGCGGTGGGCTCGGTGCTAGAGGAGGTCCGTTCCGGGCGCTGCCATCTCAAAAACAGCCTTGAGGGCTAGTCGCCAAGTCGCAGTCGCCGAGAAGCAGACTCAGGGCTCGCAGCTGCTTGTTCTCTACCTGAATCTTGGTGGTGGGTCGCCTCCCTCAGTCAGGTGGTGGCTACGGGCGCCGGGCGCAAGGGTACGTAAGGTCGGCCGCTGGCCCACAGCCGATGCAGGAGCACGGCCAGCTTACGGGCCACCGCCACCACCGCTCGTTTCTTGGCAT
>DASZHY010000062.1:0-1676 GCA_035949675.1 Thermoanaerobaculia bacterium | reverse complement strand
GGGATGGCATGAGATCGGGCTCGGCGGCGGCCCACTCCGCCGGGGCATCCTAAGGCGGCTGCCGCGGCGGCGGCGGCATCTCCATCTCCCCGAGGCGGCGCCGGCCCACCGGTAGATCGTAACGCCGCGGCCCGGGATGGGTTCCGCCGCCGCGGCTATAATCGGGCCGCCGCGCCGCCCCGGGGCGGCCGGCAGGGCTGGCTGCGCCGCCGCAACCACCGGGCCCGGGCCTCGAGGTCGCCAGTGACCGAGCCATCCGCCGGATGGAAGCAGCTGCTGCCGCCTGGACCCTGGGCTCGGCGTCCTGGCTCCTACCCGATCGCCGCTTACTCCGAGTTCATGCCGCCGCCGCGCCTTGGCCGGCGCGCCTATGGCGGCGCCTGCGATCCGATGCTGTTCGCCGCCGACGACCCGTGGGGCTGGCAGGTCACGGAGTACGAGGAGACCTTCGAGCTGCGTCCGGGACTCGCCCACCTGGCGGCCGAGCTGCTCGGCGCTTTGCAGCGGCTCGGACGCCGCCAGCCCGGCCACGGCATCGGCAAGGCAAAGTTGCGTGACAACCCTTTCTGGCCGGAGCCGCTGGCCGGCGCCGGCGCGCCGCGGCACGAGCGGTACCTGACGCTATCGCCGCTCGCTCTGGCACGCACGCAAGACGACAAGGGGCGGGTGCGCTGGACGCTGTTCGGCGCCAGCGAGCAGGGCCCGGCCCGTCCGTTCTGGCGTGGCTTCTTCAGCGCGCCCGGCAAGGAGACCGCCGCCGCGGAGGCCCTCGCCTTCTGCCGGCGGCTGACTGCCGACCCCGCCGCCGCCGGCGGCACCGGCCATCTGGTGGACGTCGCCGGAGCGCCTGCGCTCCCGGCCGACGACGCCATCCGCGACCTGCTGGCGCTGGGCTTCCGCATCCTGCCCGGCGGTATCGAAGCAGGCACGGAAGGTGCGGCCGGCGAAGGCGGTGCGGCCGGCACGGCCGGCGAGACGGGCGGCGACTCGGGCACGGCCGGCATGGCGCGTCTGGCCCGCTTTGAAGACATCGGCTTCTGGGGTGAGGAAAGCCTCCCTTCGTGGACGGCACCGCTGCTGTGGCGACAGGGCCAGCCGGCGTCCGACGTGCGCTTCCTGCTGACCTTCCGGCCGTTTGCCGGCCTGCCCGAGGAGCTGCGCCGCGCCTATCTCGAGAGCCGCCTCCACCTGCTCCCCTTCCCGGGCAGCCTGGTGTTCTGGGGCGCCTCGCCCTACCGAACCCTGGCGGGCGAGCTGCCGTTCGCGCTGCAGATCCCGCTGCTCCACGCGATCGAGCGCAGCGAGAGTCACCGCCGGCTGCGCGTCCCGCAGTCGGGCTGGATGCACGAGCGTCAGGCCGATCATCCGGAGCCCGCGGCCGAGCACGGGCCGCTGCGCAACACCTTCCGCCGCACCCATCGCTGGCAGCGGATCGAGCGGCACGAGGACGCGCTGGAGGTCGAGGGCTTCGAGGACCGCATGGCGCACGTGCTGTTCAGCGCCGCGGCCGACGATCTCGGTCTCTACGGCAAGCCGATGGCGCGCAACGCCCAGCTCTGGACGCACGACTACCGCCTGCTGCTGGACGGTCCCCATGCCGGGCGCGCGGCCCTGGCGGCCGCCGCCTCACGGCTGGCCGCCGGCGGCACCTTCGGCTATCGCTTCCTGTACCCGGC
>DASZHY010000061.1:0-3180 GCA_035949675.1 Thermoanaerobaculia bacterium | reverse complement strand
CTGATGCCAAGAGGGTGCAAGCCGATGCCAGGCTACAAGGCATCGCAGACCGGACGCTGAAGAGGGCGAAGCACCGTCTTGGGGTTCAGGCGCAGAAGCGCGGTTTCGGTGAGAGCGGCGCCTGGGCCTGGTCACTTCCGGCGACCGCTCCACCCCTAAGAGGGCCAGAAAACTCCTAAGGGTGCCAGCCTGCTGGCAACGCTTGGAAACTGACCCAGGGCAACGGCTGGAAAGTGACCCACCCCAGCGGGTTCTGTTTCTCCCAAAGAGTGTATATGACTCGTCGCCGTCGGGGGTGTGGGAGGTGTGCGAACGGGCGAGGGTGGGTGGTGGAGGGCGGGCGTGATGGGGGGCCGGGAGCCGGTTTGCAAGCGGCTGTGGAAACGGCGGACTGGGGGCCGCGGTGGGCGGGGGCAGCGGAGCGTAGCGACGCGGGCGGCCCCTGTTTAGTCCGCGGTTTCCATCAGACGCGGCACCTTCCATACCCCATACTTGCGTTGGGTGGGAGGGGGGAGGGCGGCAGGGCGGGGGCGTAGGCGCGCGTAGCGCGCGCCCGCGTCGCGGCGGCTCGGCCACACGTCGCCGTGGCCCGGTCCCCGAGGGCCGACGCACCGCGAAAAATCTCGCGCTAGGATGCCCTACAAGCCACGATCTCGACCCGACCCTTACCTCCCCCTTTTGGGCCTTTTACTTAGGCTTGCTCGGGTGCTTCGGTTGCCGGTGCGACGGCCCTCGTGTCGTCAGGATGTGCGCGTGATGGGTCAGCCGGTCCAGCAGAGCCGTCGTCAGCTTCTCGTCGCCGAAGACCTGGACCCATTCGCCAAACGCCAGGTTCGTCGTCACGATCGTGGAGCGTGTCTCGTAGCGCTCGGACAGCAGGTTGAACAGCAGCTCGCCGCCGGCGCGGTCAAACGGCACAAACCCCAGCTCGTCGACGACGAGCACGTCCGCGCGTTGCAAGCGGCGATGGAGCTGGCCCAGGTTGCGCTCGTCGCGCGCCTCGCGCAGCGTGCGCACCAACTCGGCCGCGCGCGTGAAGAGGACGCGGAACCGCCGCCGCGCCGCTTCGACTCCGAGCGCGATCGCCAGATGGGTCTTGCCGGTGCCGATCGGGCCGGCGAAGACCACCGCCTCCGCGCGCTTGATGTACTCGCAGCTCGCCAGCTCGAGGATCTGCGGCCGCGAGATGCCGGACAGCGCCGGCCAGTCGATCTGGTCGAGCGTCTTGATGTCGGGGAAGTGCGCCTCGCGCAGACGGCAGGCGGCGGCTCGCTCCTGGCGTGACTGCACCTCGGCCTCGAGCAGCTCGCGCAGGTAGTCCTCGTAGGCCCAGCCGTCGGCGCCAGCCTGCCGCGCCAGCGCTTCGTAGCCGCGGCGGAAGGCCGGCAGCTTGAGCGTCTGCAGGTGCTCCTGGATCACCGCGTTGCGTGCCGCCGCGCTCATGACGGACCGCCTTGCCCGAGCAGCCAGTCATAGTCGGTGGCCCGCGCCGACTCCACGGCATAGGCCGCGAGCGCTGGCGGCACCGCGATGCAGGACGACGATACCGCCGGCGCCGAGCCCACAGGCAGCGCCAGCAAGTCGCAGCGCTGCCGGCTCAGCGCTCGCGACAGCGCCTCGCTCACCTCGGCTTCGCCATGCTCGACGATGGCGCCGACGAGACGCGCCAGGACCCGCGCCGCCTCGCGCTCGCCGTGACACCCCACCAGCAGCTCCCAGAGCCGGCCGTAGGGCTCACCCAGCTCGGCGACCAGCTCCGGAGCCACCTGGCGCACTGCCTGCGGCTTCTTGGCCAGCTCCGGCAAGTAATGTCGATAGCGGACGGCTCGCCGACCCCGACGCTCTCGCGGGAGCTCCACCTGCTCGCCGCCGCAGACCACGCGGATGGTCTCGATGCCGACGTAGGCCGTGGCGTCGAGGGCCGCCCACGACGACGGCACCGAGTACTGCGCACCGCCCGCCCGCACCAGCGATCTCCGACTCACCGTCACCAGCTCGACGCGATGCGCGGCAAACGCCACGTCGGGCAGCGGCAGGCCCTGTCGCGACTCCTGAGCCAAGCGCTCGCTGGCCCGCACCCCCTCGGCATCGATCTTGGCCGCGAACGCACGATCGAGCTCGGCCTGCACGGCCTGGGCGACCGCCGACAGGCTCTCGCCCTGCGGGATCGGCGTCAGATGTTGCAAGCGGATCGCCTTGCCGCGCGCTTCCACACCGCCCTTGTCGTGGCCCTCGCCGGGCCGCGCGAAGCACGGCTCGAACAGATAGTGGCTGACCAGCGCCCGGAAGCGCTGCGTCAGCTCCCGCTCCACCCCCATCCGACGCTTGACCGCCGCCGACAGGTTGTCGTAGACGAGCCGCGTCGGAACCCAACCGAGCCAGCTGAACGCCCGCACATGGCCGTCGAGGAAGGCCAGCTGATCGCAGCTGTCGTACAGCCACACGAAGTCGCCGCCCGAGTACATCAGCCGCAGCAGGAACTTCCAGACCTTGCGCCGCTCACCGCCGACGTCGACGGTCACTTCGAAGAAGTCCACCTGTGCCTCGCCGGGACGGTGCACCAGCGGCACGAACACCTCCGCGGCCCGGCGCCGCCGCTCCCGTAGGTAGGCCCGCACCGTCGTCACGCCCACCTGGAAGCCTTCTTCGACCAGCTGCCGATGCAGCCGCGATCCCGTCAACCGCTGCTTGGCCGTGGTCCGCGGCCCCCACTGCTCGAGCAGCGCCTCGATCCTCGATCTCGCCCGCTCAAGGACCGGCCGCGCCCGCGCCTGGCGCTCCAACCGCACAGACGCCGACACCCGCAGGTACTTGCGCACGGTGTTGCGGCTCACCTCCATCTGCCGCGCCACCGACCGCACGCTCTGCCCTTCCACCACAACCTTGTGCCGGATAACATGGACCTGATCCATCCTCAGCATCCTTTCCCTCCAGCTCGCCTAAGTCCTAGCAAACTCAGGCTACTGGATGTCGGGCTGGGGGTGGGTCAATTCCTAAGCGTTGGGTGGGTCAATTTCCGAGCGGCGCGTCCAGCAGCGCGGTTTCCGACCGCGGGCCGGGGACCGGGATGCCGGAGAGCGATAGGAATGGCAGCCGGTCCGCGATGACGACGTTGCGCGGCGGTGGCGACGGCCAGTCGGCGGAGCGGTACGGCTCGCCGAGCCTGAGGTTGAGCAGGAA
>DASZHY010000060.1:0-23369 GCA_035949675.1 Thermoanaerobaculia bacterium | reverse complement strand
CTGGACTGCGACGCATGGGGCTCTGAGGGGATCTTGGCGAGCGCGGGGGTCTTGCCTCGCCCCTTTTGAGTCGCAGTCCAGGCGGCTGCCTCCCGCGGCCCTCCTCCTTCCCCCTTCGGCCGAAGGGGAAAACAGATATCCTGAGCTATCCAAGAACGCGGAGGCGCTGGTAGGAGGAAGATTCGCGATGCGTGACTGGCGGCGGGCCGGGGGATGCTTGGTGGCTCTGGGATTGGCGCTGACCCTTGCCAGCCCGGCGGCGAATGCTCAGAAGGTTTCCTTCAAGGACCCCAAGGACGACGACAACGGGCCGGGCAAGTACACCTACCCGACCGATCCGATCTATAAGCCGGGATCCTTCGACATGACCGGCTTCAGCCTCAAGGCGCACGGCGACAAGGTGGACCTCGACGTCGAGCTGGCGGCCAAGCTCGACGACCCGTGGAAGACCGGCAGCGGCTTTTCCCTGCAGATGGTGTTCGTCTTCATCCAGACCCATGCCGAAAAGAACGAGGGTGGCGCCAAGCCGGCGGCAGGCAAGCCGGGCGGCAAGAAGCCGCCGGGCGGAGACAAGGCGAGCTCCGGCAAGGCGGCGGCTGACAAGAAGGCGGCTGACAAGAAGGCTGCCGCCAAAACGGCCGCCGGCAACGCGCCTGCCGGCAAGCCGCCTGCCGGCAAGCCGGAGGCTGCCAAGACCGCCGGCGAGAAGCCTGGCATCACCGCCGGCCTGCCGGGGCTGGGGATCCAGTTCGCGCCCGAGGACGGCTGGGACCGCTGCATCATCCTGTCGCCGCTGCCGGCCTCGCGGGTCAAGAGCGAGGTGGCAGCCAAGGCGGCGGCGATGCAGGACGCGATCGTCATCCCCGCCCGCGTGCGAGGCTCCGGCCGCACCATCTCGGCCACCATCGACCGCAAGTCGCTGGGGCCGGGGGACCCCACCGACTGGGGCTACCAGGTGGTGATCGCCGGCAGCGACGCCTACCCGGCCGCGGGCTCCCTGCTGGTCCGCAAGGTGAATGAAGCCGAAAGCCAGCACCGCTTCGGCGGCGCCGACGGCGCCTGCAATCCCAACGTGCTCGACCTCCTCGCGGGCGACGGCGAGGGCGAGCCCGGGGAGGTCGCCGAGCAGCGCGAGATGCTGCAGTACGAGTGCAATCCGGACGGCACTCCCAAGAAACCCGCCACCCTGAAGCTGGTCCGCCTGGACAAATCGGAGAATTAGGCCCAACGGGCGGCTTCTCGAGGAGGCCAGAGCAGCGTTGCGCGTCTACCTGCGGCAGCCGGCGGCAAGCGACGAAGCGGAGCTGGTGGCGTTGATGCGTGCCAGCCGGCGCCTGCACGCCCCCTGGGTCTCGCCACCCCTGGACGGCGTCTCCTTCCAGGTCTTCCTGGCGCGGGGACGGCGCGCCAACGCCCTGTCCCTGCTCGCCTGCCACGTTGACGGCGGCGCCATCCTCGGCGTCTTCACCCTGAGCGAGATCGTGCGCGGCCCGCTGCAGGGCGCCTTCCTGAGCTATTACGTCGGCGCTCCCCACGCCCGCCACGGCTACATGACGGAGGGCATGGAGCTGCTGCTGCGGCACGCCTTCAGCAACCTGCGCCTGCACCGCCTCGAGGCCAACATCCAGCCCGACAACCTGGCGTCGATCGCGCTGGTCAAGCGCTGCGGTTTCACGCGCGAAGGCTATTCGCCCCGCTACCTCAAGATCCGCAATCGCTGGCGCGACCACGAGCGGTGGGCCTTGCTAGCCGAGGTCTGGCGCGAACGCCGGCGCGTTGCCGGTTCGTGATCAGCCTTGGCTCTCCGCGAGCCGACCACCGGGGTCCGCGACTAAAGGGCCAGTGGAGCGTAGCGATAGGGGCAGCCCCGTTAAGTCTGTCGTTTTCGCAACCCCGTCTATTGCCCATGCTAGCGTTGGTAGGCAGCGACAGCCTTCACCCATCGCCGGTACGGGGTGGCGCCCCATTTTGGAGGCGTTCTGCTCGGCTTCCCGCCATCTCGCTCTCGATCTGCGCAAGCAGCTCACGTGCTTCGACAAGCAGGGCAGTGCGCTCACTCACGCTCCTGTCGAGATGTCGCTCCCGCTCCGCTGTCTCCGCAGCTGCTCTCGCCTGCACCAACCTCGCTTCTAGTCCCTCAAAGTACTCATCGGCGGTGTGGGAGTCCACCATCCCTCCACTGTGAGCCGCACTTGGGCGCCCAAGTTCTACGAGCATCCCTTCGATCTCAGCCTTTAACGTCCCGCGCTCCTCTTCATCCTTCCTGGGTAACTCATTTCCGCCCACCTTCAAGGATGCTTCCTCCTCAGCAATCCGAAGAGATACCTTCTCGAGGTACTCATCAGCGGTGGCAGTCGTAACTCGGACCTCGCTTTGGGCAACGCTATCGCTGCTGACGCCTCCGCCAAACTGTTCAAGCGCTGCCGCAGCATCCCGCAGAATCGCCGCCTGCCTCGCCTCCTGGATCGCCCTTCTGCTTCGCTCGATCTTTGCAGCTAGGCGCGACTTGAAATGCTCGACTGTGTTCGCAGTTCTCTCGAAGCTCTCTTGAGCATCCGCGAGCCGCTCCTCCACCGTTTTCAACTGGCGTCGAACTTGCGCTAGCGCCACGGCGCGGCTTTCTGCCCGCTTCCTTGCATCGTCACTCCTATTAGCAAGGTCCACTTCGATCGCCTTGCAGAGCTCTTCGTCCTTTCGCCTAAGTTGATCCCGATCCAACTCCAAGTGCAATACACTATCGCGTGAGGTCACCAGCAGCATATTCAGCCTCGGTAGTGTGTTACGCATCTGCTCGATATTGGTCAACAACATCACCTCGGGATCCTCAGCGCGAGAGAACCACGACCACACCGTACGGACCAGCCGGCGAAGCATTCGGCCTTTCTCCCGCCGCTCCGTGACATGAGGCGGCACTAAGCTTGCTCCCATAACCAGCGGCCTTCCAGGGCAGAACGTATTATGCTATAAATCTCGCTATCGCCGGAGGATAAATCTATGCAGATATCTAAACTTGGCAATGTGCCCAAGCTGAGCTCTTGCGAGAGGAGCCGCCTAACACTGCACCGACAAACATTCCACCGACACGGACCTTACGTCGCCCGTCTGTTGACCGGCGCGGTCGTGGCCGTCGCAGCCATCGCGCCCTTTTTCGCTATCTCAGCCTTCTCGGATCCCCTCGCTCCGAAGTTGCCAGGTTCCCCAACCAATTCCGGTCAACTAACTGCCCGGCAGCCTCAAGCACCGTCAAAGCGAGAAGCCGGTCCTCCTACGGTAACGCCGGCTCCGCTGGGCCCAGCAGCGCGTAGCAAGTTGCCGCGAAAACCGTCGAACCCAACCACAGTACCTGGCACATCTACACCTCGCGCGAGCGCGCTCGCACCACAACCAGAGAACCAACTCCCTGAGGCGCCTCACGGCATCGAAACAGGGGCCTCCGCAGCAGCGACTCCCACTCACTCACCCCAGACCAAGGCGCAGACGGAGGAAAACAAAGACGGCGTCGCCGTCAAACTCAAGTGGATCGACCTCCTGATCGCGTTACCACCTGTGCTCGCATCGCTTATTCTCGGCTTATGGGGCCACAGAGCCTCATCAAAGGATGGCGATCGCGGACTCGGGTCCATCTTGGGCACGATCACCCGCGGCTTGGCGATAGTCTCAGCAGTGATCTTCCTTTCTCTTCTCGGGTTCCTCTGGATCGCTGCAAAGAGAGTCACTGTACCTTACAACGATGATACCGTGAAGAGAGATCTAAGCTTGACTCTTCAGCGGGATCTCCAGGGGCAATTGGATGTTTTGGAGCGCCGCAGACAGCAACTGGACGGACAGCTCGCCCTGCAACGGGAAAAGGCAATGCGCGACTTCCTGCGCCAAGAGGTTTTGCCGGCAATACGGTCTGACTTCGAGAAATACGCCTCAGACCTTAAAAGCCAATCAAATTCGAACTTGATAGCTGAGAACGCATCGCTAAAGGCGCAGCTCGAAATAATGCGCGGCGAAAACTCGAAGCTATGGCAAATCATGGTCGGCAGGCCGGACTTCTTTAGGCGCCCAGTTGATTGGGGGCGCGCCCCAGCCGAGGCCACTCCTCTCTCGTTCACCTGGCAACTCCTGGTCGCATATGTCTTATTAGCCATTGGCGGGGGATATCTAACGTTCAGGTTGTGGTCTAGGAATCTCCGGGGACATATGTACCGCCTAGAAGCGGAACGGGAACGCCTCGAACGAAGATATTATGAGTCACAAAGACCCCCGGGATAGCTCGCGCGACAACGTGAGAACTAAGCTAGCCACAGCCTTCCAGAGCCAATATCCTGGAGCGTTGACCGACAGCCCTCCTCCTCGATGCCTGCCTGCAGCCAAAGCTCACGGCCCGACGGCCTTGTGGAGCGGCAGGCCGCTGCCCACCTGCTGCTCGATTTCCGCGGCCGGCAGCGGCTTGCTGGCAAGGTAGCCCTGGTATTCGTCACAACCTTGCTTGGCCAGGAAACGGAACTGCTGCTCGGTCTCGACTCCCTCGGCGACCACCGTCAGGCCCAGACCGTGCGCCAGCTCGATGATCGCCTTGACGATCGCTTCGCCGGTCGGGCCGGTGTCGATGTCGCGCACGAAGTCGCGGTCGATCTTCAGGCAGTCGATCGGCAACGTCTTGAGATGCGCCAGGGAGGCCTGGCCGGTGCCGAAGTCGTCCATCGAGATGCGCACGCCGAGCCGCCGCAGCGCCGCCAGCGTCTCTACCGTCTGCTCGACGTTCTGCATCGCCGCGCTCTCGGTGATCTCGAGGTCGAGGTAGCCGGGCTCCAGATCGAGCTCGCGCAGCAAGGCGGCGACGGCGCGCGGCAGACCCGTATCCTGGAAATGCCGCAGCGACAGGTTGACGGCGATGCGGATCCCCGGCAAGCCGCCGAGGTGCCATTGCTTGAGCTGCCGGCAGGCGGCCGCCAGCACCCGCTCGCCGATCGGGATCACCAGCCGCAGCTCCTCAGCCAGCGGGATGAACTGCGCCGGCGGCACCAGGCCGCGCTGCGGGTGGCGCCAGCGCACCAGCGCCTCCATGCCCACCGTCTGCCCGCTGGCGAAGCTCACCACCGGCTGGTAGAGCAACTCGAGCTCGCCGCGCTCGATCGCCCGCCGCAGCTCGCTCTCGAGCGCCAGCCGCGTCACCGCCCTGACGTTCATCGCCGGGGTGCAGAGCTGGTAGCCGTGACCGCCCAGCTCCTTGGCACGCAGCAGGGCGAGCTCGGCGCTGCGCAGCAACGACTCCACGTCGCCACCGTCCGACGGGAAGAGACTGATGCCGATGCTGGCGGTGACGTCCAGCCAGTGCTCGCCCGCAGCGCCCAGGCGGAATGGCTCGGCCAGGCGCTGGAGAGCGGTTTGCGCCACCTTGGCGGCCTCCGCCGCGCGCGCGTTGTACTGCAGCAGCACGCCGAACTCGTCGCCGCCGACGCGGGCCAGGGTGTCGCCTTCGCGCACCATCGCCCGCAAGCGCTCGGCGACGCCGCGCAGCAGCTCATCGCCCGGGCCGTAGCCCAAGGTTTCCTTGACCGCCTTGAAGCGGTCGAGGTCCAGCATCAGCACCGCCACCCCGGTGTCGGTGCGGCGCGCCTTGGCGAGGCACTGCGCCAGGCGGTCGCAGAAGAGCGCCCGGTTGGCAAGCCCGGTGAGGGCGTCATGATAGGTCTGGTGGGCGATCTGGCTCTCCGCCATCTTGCGGTCGGTGATGTCGACGAGGGTGCCCTCGATCAGGTCCGGCTCGCCATCGTGCGCCGGGCGCCAGACGACGTTCTCGAGGATCCACAAGGCGCTGCCGTCCTTGCGGCGCAGGCGGAACTCCAGGTTGTCGATCCGGCCGGCTGCCCGCAACCGGGTGATGAACAGCTCGCGTTCGGCCGGATCGAAATAGAGGTTGGCCGCATCGTCGCGCATCAGCTCCGCCACCTCCCCGTAACCGAGGAGGCAGGCCAGCGCCGGGTTGCACTCGCGGAAGCGGCCATCGGCGGTGGCGCGGTAGATGCCGGCCGGGGTCTGCTCGAAGACCTGGGCGTACCGGCGCTGCCACTCGGCCAGCGCCGCCCGCTCGCGGCGCAGGACGCCGGCCAGGCGCCCCGCGGCATAGGCGGCGGCAGCGAGCAACAGGGTGGCCGCCGCCGCCAGGGCCGGCCGGGGAACGCGCGCGAACCGTCCCGGCTCGAGGGCCGCCATCGCCAGCGCCGCTGCCAGCCCCGCCAGCACCGCCGGCACCAGGCAAAGCAGGATCGGGACCAGCCTCCGGCCGCTCGGCCGCGGCGGCGGCACCGGCTGCGGCAGGGGCAGGAGTGCGGAGGAACGCGCGCGGGGCGCGCGCCACCGGTCCGCTGTGGGCTTCATCTCCACCGGAACGGGCTCGGCTTTCTTTAGAGTCTTCTCTGGTTGCTCAATTGTAGCCGAAGTGCTGTCCTGCGGTCCCCCCCGGAGGTCCCCGCGGTTCCCCGCACGCCCCGTAGGCCGCCGTGGGCGCCCCGATCTCCGCCGCTCACGCAGGCTTCGTCAGCTCTTGCGCAAGAGCAATGATCGAGAGCGGCGCGCTGCCCTCGGCGTTGTTGTTGACGGTCAGCAGGAAGCGGCGGCCGGCGCCGACCGCCTCGCGCGCCAGCTCGGCCAGCGCACGCCGCGCCCCCGGGTCCGGCGCGGCCAGGCGGTTGAAGGGAGCGAAGCGCTTGGCAGCCAGCTCGTAAGTGGCCCCTGAGCCCAGCATCCAGCGGCCCAGGGTCAGCGGCCCGGCGGCGACGCCCGCGAGGCGGGCCTGGACGCGGACGTCCGGCATCCGGGGGTGGACGTTCAGGCAGTGGCAGGCGCCGGTGGCCGCCAGCGCCGCCGCGTATTCGGCAGTCAGCAGCTCGCGGTTGCGCAGCTCGACCGCATAGAGCGGCCCCCGCGGCAGGGCAGCCAGGAAAGCCCGCAGGCGCCCGGCGAAGCGCCGCGGCGGGCCCAGCTCCTGCGGGGCGAACTGGAAGAGCAAGGCGCCGCCCTTGGCTCCCAGTCCCTCGACGTAGGGCGCCACCACCTCGCCGGCGGCATAGCCGGCGTCGAGGAAACGCGGGTTGGGCCGGCCGCGCTCGGCACCATACCGCGGGTGGTCGGGGAAGCTCGCCAGGGTGCAGGCCTCGTGCGCCTTGACCAGGAACAGGAAGTCCTCGGGCACCACCTCGGCATACCGTGCCAGCTCCTCGGCAGGCAGCGGGCGGTAGTGGGTGCGGTCGATGCCGACCGCCCGCAGCAGCGGATGGCGGGCATAGGCCGCCAGGCCGTGATGCGCCAGGCGGGCCGCCGGGTACTCCCGGTCGTAGACCAGGCCCGCCCACCCCGGGAACGACCAGGTGGAGCCGCCGAGAAAGATCCCGGCCGGCAGCCGGCGCGCGAGCTCGGCGACCTGGTCACCTGCCGCCGCTGCCCCGACTCCGCCCGACGCGCCGGGCGCGGGTGCCTGTCCTCCGAACAGCGGCAGCTGGCCGCCGCCCGCCGCTGAGTTGCCCTGCGCCATGGAGCTGCCGGCGGCCCCCGGCGGCCCTCACTGCAGCCGCTCGACCTTGACGTCGGGATCGCCGTCGCGGTCGCGGGTGATCGTGAGCTGCCAGGGATTGCAGCACACCTCGCAGTCCTGCACCAGGCTGCCCCACACGTCCGGCTCCACGGCGATCTCGACCCGCTCGCCGCAGTACGGGCATTGCACCTCGATCGGCACGTTCCAGTAGCCGTCGCCGCTCACGGACCAGCCTTTCGCCCCAGCCGGCGGACGATCTCGAACTCGCGAGCGGTGACCGGCTGCACCGAGAGCCGCGAACCCTTCTGCACCACCCTCATGTCCGCGAGGCCGGGGGTTGCCTTGAGCGTCGCCAGCGCCACGATCCCCGGGAACTTCTCGACGAACCCGATGTCCACCGCGTACCAGGTCGGGGCGGCCGGATCGCTCTTGGGGTCGAAGTACTTGTGGCCGCGCTGGGTGGCAAACGGGTCCGGATAGCCCGCGCGCACCACTTCGGCGAGGCCGGTCACCCCCGATGGCTCGGCGTTCGAGGCATAGAAGAGCACTCCGTCGCCGACCTTCAGCTCGTCGCGCAACAGGTTGCGGGCCTGGAAGTTGCGCACCCCTTCCCAGCTCGCCTTGCCGTCGCGCTCGAGGTCGTCGATGCTGTAGGCCTCCGGCTCGCACTTCAGCAACCAGTAACGCTTTGACGCCATCGTTCTCCTCCGGCGGCTTCCCGCCGCCAACACGTCACGCCCGCGGCGAAAATCATAGCGCTCTGCCAGGAAAGCTCGCCGACTGTGACATTCGCCACAACGCCGCAGCCGTGATGAGGGTAGTGTTGCATCAGGTAACGACCCTGGCGGGGTCGAGCGACTGAGAGCGGGGGCCGTCTCCCCAGGCCCCCGCGCTTTTTTCTGGAGACCCTGACTTGCCGGACTCGCGCGCCCACCCCTTCGGTCGCCGCCTGCCCGCGGCTTCTTTGCTGGTGCTGCTGGCTGCGGCAACCCCGCTGACGGCGGCCACCCCGGCCGCCCCGCTGACAGCCGCCGCCCCGGCAGCCCCGCTGACGGCCGCCGCCCCGGCCGCACAGGTGACGGCGGCCGCTGCGATCTCGGTGACGGTCGATCCGGGCGTCAATCGGCATCCGATCAGCCCGCTGATCTACGGCGTCAACTTCGGCGACGACGCCCAGGCCGCGCGCCTGCGCTGGCCGGTGCGGCGCTGGGGCGGCAACGGGACCACCCGCTACTCCTGGCAGGACGACACCAGCAACCACGCCAGCGACTGGTTCTTCTACAACCTCCCGAACGCCAACCCCAATCCGCAGAACCTGCCTTTCGGCTCCTCGTCGGACCTCTTCGTCGGCGCCACGCGCACCGCCGCCGGCGAGCCGCTGATCACCGTGCCGACCATCGGCTGGACGCCGACCGACCGCTCCCGGCGCTGGGGTTTTTCGGTGGCCAAATACGGCGCGCAGCAGGCCACCGAGTGCACGGTGACCGGCTACCCGTCGTGGTGCAACCCCGACGCCGGCAACGGCCTCCATCCGGACGGCACGGCGATCACCGGCAACGATCCAACCGACACCTCGCGGGTCGTCGACCCCAGCTTCGTCACCGGCTGGATGGCGCATCTCGACGCGGTCGCCGGAACCGCCGGCAACGGCGGCGTTCACCTCTACGCGCTCGACAACGAGCCGACGCTCTGGAACAGCACCCATCGCGACGTGCATCCGCAGCCCACGACCTATGACGAGCTGTGGCAGCGGACTCAGCAATACGCGGCCGCCATCAAGCAGCAAGACCCGGCGGCCCAGGTGCTCGGGCCGGCGGACTGGGGATGGTGCGCCTATTTCTTCTCGGCCGCCGACGGCTGCCAGGCGGGCAGCGACGCCCAGGCGCACGGCAACCTGGCACTGACCGACTGGTATCTGCTGCAGGCGGCCAACTATCAGGCCGCCCACGGCGTGCGCCTGCTCGACTACCTCGACGTCCACTACTATCCGCAGGCCAACGGCGTCGCGCTGTCCGACGACGAGTCGGCCGCGACCGCGGCGCTGCGGTTGCGCAGCTTGAAGGCCCTCTACGACCCGAGCTACGTCGACGAGTCGTGGATCGGGCAGCCGGTGGACCTCATCCCACGCATGAAGAGCTGGATCGCGTCGCGCCTGCCCGGCACCCGTCTCGCCATCTCCGAGTACAACTGGGGCAACGACAACGGCGCGAGCAGCGCCGTGGCGCAGGCCGAGGCGCTCGCCATCTTCGGCCGCGAAGGCGTCGACCTCGCCACCCGCTGGGTGGCGCCGGCGCCGAGCAGCCGCGTCGAGGACGCCTTCCTGCTCTATCTGGACTACGACGGCAAGGGATCCAGGGTGGCCGGCGACAGCATCCAGGCGGTGAGCGGCAACGTCGACCTGGTGGGCGCCTACGCCGTGGCCGGCGCCAGCTCGCGGCTCCATCTGCTGCTGTTCAACAAGGACACCGTCAGTCACACCGTGCAGGTGCAGGTCGCCGGCTCTCCCTCGGCGCCGCTCGCCCTCTACGAGTTCGACGCCGCCAACCGCTTCGGCCCGTCGGGCACCGCCACTCTCGCCGCCGGCAGCGTCACCTTGACTCTGCCGGCGCTCTCGGCGACGCTCGCCGTCACCGCCGGGTCGCCGGGCCCCACCCGCTTTTACACCCTGCCGCCCTGCCGGGTGCTCGACACCCGCAACCCGGCCGGCGCCTTCGCCGGACCCGCCCTCGCGGCCGGTGCCGAGCGCACCTTCGCCCTCGCCGGCCGCTGCGGCATCCCAGCCACGGCGCGCGCCGTCTCCGGCAATCTCACCGTGGTCGGCGCCACCAGCAGCGGCGACCTGCGCGCCTTCCCCGCGGACCTGCCGGCGATCCCCTCCACCAGCTCCATCAACTTCCGCGCCGGCCAGATCAGGGCCAACAACGCCGTCGCCTCCGTCTCGCAGGACGGCAACGCCGCCGTCGCCATCCAGACCGACATGCCGTCAGGCAGCGTCCACTTCATCCTGGACGTCAACGGCTACTTCCAGTAGGTCCCGCCGGGGCGCCGAAGGTAGAGCCTGATCTACTCTTCCGGCTCGATCCCCATCTGGACGCGGAGCTGTTCCACCGTGATGCGCCTTCCCTCTCCGGTCCTTGCGCGCGCCAGGGCCGCGAGAAGCCGTCTAGCATTGCGAGGGGATCGCAACAAATAGTCGGTTTCGGTCAGGACCGGCCCGCCAGGCCGGCCGCTGCGCACCTGCTTGCCGTCGCCGCTCACCGCTGGGCCTTGCGGACCACCACCGAGGGAGCCGCCGGATGGGCGGCGTCGTATGCCGCGATGTCGAGGTCGTCGAGATGCTCGGCCTTCCACACCATGACGCGGTGGATGCGGTTCCAGCCGCTCGGGTGATCGTAGAAGACGAATTCCTCGACCGGCCCGGGCTGCATCTTGCGGTACTCGGAGAGGTGCAGAGCCGCCTGGGCGAAGCCGTCCGGCTGGCGCGACACGTTGATGCCGTAGTTGTCCGCCTCGGCCTCCATCGTGCGGGTGATCGTGTTCGTCACCGGCGTCAGCACGAAAGCGTACGCCGAGAACAGGAACAGCAGCAGCGGCAGCCCGGCGACGTCGCCGACGTCGCGGATTCCCCAGCGCGCGCCGTGGCGGGCCTGCAGCTTGTCGAAGGACCAGCTCAGGAAGGCGAACCCGACGACGATGACGATGCCGATGAACGTGATGCCCTTGTATACGTGGTTCAAGACGTAGTGGCCCATCTCGTGGCCCAGCACCGCCTTGATCTCCTCCGGCGAGCCGCGGGTCATCAGATTGTCGTTCATGCTGATCTGGGTCGTGCCGAGCAGGCCGCTCACGTGCGCGCTCATGCGCTTGGTTTGCTTCGAGGCGTCGAATTCGTACACGTCGGTCGCCGGGATGCCGTTGGCGCGTGCCATCGACAGGATCTGCTGCTTGAGCGGGCTGTCGGCCAGCGGCTTGAACTTGTTGAACACCGGCTCGAGATACACCGGCGCGATGGCCGCCCCGAACATGGCGAAGGCGATCGCGACGAGCGAGCCCCACAGCCACCAGGTGCGCGGCGTCTTCCGCAGCACCGCGTAGATCGCCACCAGGGCCAGCGTTCCGAGGACCAGCCCGAGGACCAGGCCCTTGAGCTGGTCTACGAGCCAGGCGCCCATGGTCTGATTGGACATGCCGTACTGGTGCTCGCGGAAATAACCCTCGTAAGCGTTCCACGGCAGCAGCACCAGGCTGGTGACCAGGATGTAAAACACCGCGTAAAGGGCGGTTTGCAGCCACTTGAGGCGCGTCATGCGCTCGACCAGGTCGCGAACCCGAGCCGAGAGCCCGGTGCCCAGGAGCAGCCAGGCGACGAGCAGGCCGGCCAGGAGGTCCCAGAGGATCAGCCAGTAGCCGCCCTCGAAGTACGCATCCGACTTGGCCCGCGCCGCGGGGGACAGCTGGGCCAGGTAGGCGGCGGTGGCCGCCTCGGCATCGAAGCGAGCGGCCCCCGACTGTACAGCGGGCGCCGGCTCTACTGCGGCCGCCGGCTGTTGGGCGGACCCAGCTTGGGGAGCCGCGGACGGCGTCGGGACAGCCGCGGACGGCGCGGCGGCAGCCGGCGGCGCGGTCGCGCCAGCCGCCAGGCTGCCAGTGGAAGCCAGGAGGACAGCGGCAACCGCTGCCGCCAGCATCGCTCTGCAATGTTTCATGGCAGTCTCTCTCTCCTCAGGACCATCGATGGACTGCAGGCTGATACGGCTTGCCGGGACGAGTAGTTTCACCCGGGCCCGCGCCCCGGCAAGACGGCCTGGCCAAAACGCCGGCAGCACGGCTCCCGCTGCGGGCCTCACTTGATCCGGCGCGGCTGCACGATGAAGGCGCCATCGCCGAAGACGATGTCGCGGTCGTACTGGATGGTATCGAACTCCGCCGGCTCGTAAGCCTTGAGGTCGAGCTGCTCGAACTTGCCGTCGCGTCCGGCGCTCGCAATCCGGTAGTGGTCGCACCCTTTCTCGGATGGGCTCTCCTGCCAGCAGGCGTAGCGGTAGGGATGCTGCCAGGGGTCGAGGCGTGGGATCACGGATGCGTAGTCGGGGCCAAGCGCCGCGGCCAGGCCGGCCATATCTGTGGCCGCCGGCGCGTATTCGTGCTCCGCCTTGTATGCCTCGACCGTTTGACCGATCCTCTGCATTTCGACCATCGCTCGCTTCTGCCTGGACTTCTGCAGCGCGTCGAGGAAGTTGGGGACGAGGAGGGCAGCGATGATTCCCACCACAAAGACGAGAAACAGGAGGATGCCGCAACCCAGCACTATGAGCAAACCCTTCGATCTCTTCTTGGTGGTGGGCACGACAGGACTCGCCGCCGGCTTGCCGCACTTGGGGCAGAAAGCCGCTCCGTCAGGCACCTGGCTGCCGCATTGTGCGCAGTAGGTCATAAGCCCCTCCTTGGTATCGCGCCGGTTGCAGGCATCCTACATCAGTCGACCATCAGGCTCGGTAACGCGGCGGCGGTCACCGCCGCCTAGACTCACGGCTGAAAGCCGATGCGGCCCGGCCGGTCGCCGAGAGCGTCTGGCGCTTCGCCGAGCCTCCGCCCGACGGCGGCGGCGCCACCCACGGCTGGGTTGCCGGCCCGGGGGTCGAGCGCCTGCGCATCGCGGACAGCCGGTTGGCCGGCCGCGCCGGCACTCCGTCGCCGATGCTGGTCGTGGAGCGCAGCGCGGCCAGCCTCCACGAGCCCGACATGCTGACGGCCGTCGAGGTGCGCCTGCGGACCTCGGCCGGCGAGCACGCCGGCGTTATGCTCGACGAGAGCGAGAAGCTCGACCTCCAGGAGCTCGCCGGCCGCCCGGCCGGGGCGGTGTGGCGGACGACCGCACCCCTCCACCCGGGCTCCGCCTTCGAGACCGTGACGCTGCGCCCGTCACGGCCGGAGCCGTTCTCCCGCCTCCGGCGCATCGTGCTGCGGCCGACCGACGCGGCGGGCGCCGCCTTCGAGGTCGAATCGATCAAACTGGTCTCGCGCCGGGAGCAGCTGGCGGCGATCCGCTCCGGGCCGAGCTGGCAGGGTCTGGGGACGGTCGAGGAGAGTCCAGTGGTCTTCCGCGTCGCGGTGCGCTCCACCGCTGCCCTGGCGCCGCACGCGGCGACGACGGTGCTCGAGCGGACCATCTCCACGCCCAACCGCTGGGAGCCGGTGGCCGTGGATCTCGCGGCCTTCGCCGGGCGCCGGGTGACGCTCGTCCTGTCGCTCGCCGCCGGGCGCGCAGGCGCGCTCGGCTTCTGGGGTTCGCCGGCGGTGCGCGCGCACGGCACGCTCCCGGCTGCGATCCATGCCGCCAGGGCCGCGGCCGCAGATCCCCCACAGGGGGTCATCGTCATCTGGTCCGACACCACTCGCGCCGACCACCTCAGCGCTTACGGCTACCGCCGCGATACGGCGTCGGCGCTGCGCCGACTGGCGGCCGCGGGAACGCTCTTCCAGCACTGCATCGCCCAGGCGACCTGGACGAAGGTGGCAACGCCGTCGCTGCTGACCTCGCTCTATCCGACCACGCACCGGGTCGCCGATTTCAGCGACCGGCTGCCGGCCTCGGCAACCACGCTCGCCGAGGTCTTCCGCACCGGCGGCTACGCCACTCTGTCCTATTCGTCCATCCTCTTCACCGGCCAGTTCACCAACCTCCACAAGGGCTTCGAGGAGCTGCACGAGGACACCTCGCTGCCTGACCAGGATTCGAGCAAGACCGCCCGGGTCTACCTGGACCGGCTGCTCCCCTGGCTCGACGTTCATCGCGACACGCCGTTCTTCGTCTTCCTGCACGTCTCCGACGCGCACGATCCCTACGAGCCCTATGCGCCCTACGACGCACTCTGGTCGGACCGCGCCCGCAAGGCCGAGCACGAACGCCAGACGAAAGCGGTGCTCAAGTTCATCGCCGATCCGCTCCTCAAGCAATTCGCGATGCCGGCGCGAACCGATCTGCGCCAGGCGGGCATCGATGCCACCGCCTACAGTGCCTTCAACCAGGGCTGGTACGACGGCTCGATCCGCGGCCTGGACGTCGAGATCGGCCGGCTCGTCGAGCGCCTGCGGGAGCTCGGCCTCGAGCGCAAGACCCTGCTGGTCTATACCGGCGATCACGGCGAGGAGTTCTTCGAGCACGGGCGCTCGTTCCATGGCCAGAGCGTCTATGGCGAGCTCACCAGCGTGCCGCTGATCTTCTACCGGCCCGGGCACGTGCCGGCTGGGCGCGTCATCGGCGAGCCGGTGGAGACCATCGACATCATGCCGACCCTGCTGGCGGCCACCGGCCTGCCGGTGCCGCCCGCGGCGCAGGGCCAGAGCCTGCTGCCCCTGTTCGCCGGCACGCCGGGCTGGCGGGCGCGCCCGGCCATCTCCGAGAAGGCGGTGACCCACGAGCTGTTCGCTCCTCCGCCGCACGACACGGAGTCCTTTGCGGTGGTCGCCGGCGGCTGGAAGCTGGTGCACAACACCGTGCGTCCACGCGGCGGCCCCGAGTTCGAGCTGTACGACACGCGGAGCGACCCGCTCGACCAGCTCGATCTGGCGCCCCGGCATCCGGAAGTGGTCGGACGCCTCGCCAGGCTGCTCGACGCATGGCACGCGAAAGCCGTCGCCGCCCGCCTGACCCCGGACGCCGCGGCGACCCGCAGCCTGTCCCCCGAAGAGGTGCAGCGCCTGCGCAGCCTGGGCTACATCCAATAGGTCGAGGCGAGAGAGGACATCGCCAGCGGCCGGCAAGATCTTTGCGGATCAGGCTACTGGCTACCGCCACTGCCGCCACCTCCGCCCTTCCCCGATTTGGCTGGGGCCTGGCTGCCGCCGGCTGCCTTGACGGTGCTTGCGGACGCCGGCGGACTCGCCGGCGGCTTCTGGAGCCCGATCAGCTGTGCCGCCAGGTTGATCGACATCATCGAGCGGCCCGAGTAGCAGAGCTCGGCAGTCTTGATCAGCAAGAGGCCTGACCGATCTCCGATCAAACCCAGCGGGCACTCGCCTTGTTTGGGCGCCTCCTTCTTGGGAATGAAGTAATCCTCCTGGCCCAGTGAGCGCACCAAGACGCGGTCGCCGACACACGCGTGGCGCCCCTTGTCCAGCGCCACGAAGAGCGGCATCACTGTCGGTTCCTGCTCGGAAGTGTAGTCGCTCACGTGGATCGCCACAGCGCTTCCCTCCGGCCGATTTGCCGCCCCGGCCTCCAGCCGCGCGAGCTGCCCCAGGTAATAGAGCAATCCCTCGGGAGATCTCAGATTCACTGCGAAGACAGTGGCATCCTTTTTCGACCCCATGACGATCCGATTCGCGGTCCCTTCCGTGAGGTCCTCCCAGCTAATGACCTCGCCGTCGCCCTCGGTCTTCAATTCGGTCGGCGGACAAGCAAAGCCCTCGGTCCCCGGTGCGGCAATGAGGGTGTAGACCTGCTTGTCGCGCCGTAGCTGGAACTGCTCCAATTCCAATTTCGGATACTGCGGCACGAGCGACAGTCCTGTAGCGGTGGCGATATTGACCAGCACGTCGAACGTGGCCGGGGGCGCGGGCACAGCCGGTGGACAGGGATTCGGGCACGGCGGCGGGGGCGCCGGCAGTTTCGCCGGCAGCTCGGGCGCCGGCGGCCAAAGGGGGCCGATGTCGGCACTCTTTGCAGGACTGCTCATCAGCGTCGGCCGGCCCTTTACTACCCGGTTATGAACCCAACGGCCAAAATCTTTCAGCTTCGTGAGCTCCCCGTCATTGACGTCCGGATGGTTGTAGAGGGAGCATTGCAGCCACCACTTCTCCTCGCCGGCCTTGCCGTACTTGCTCTTCGCATAGACATCAACCTTGAGTGCCATGAGGTACAAGAGGAACTCCGAGGGCCATTCCCGATCCCAATAGTAAGCAAAGACCTCCTGCGTGGTTGGCTTTAAGAAGCCGTTCATGAAGTCTTGGGAGTTGAGCAAGTTGACATCCATTGCGGGGCTGGTCGAGTAGTCGATCGCCGGCGTGATCGTGAGTTTGTTGTCCTTGGTGCGCTCCGTTGGGATCTGCGAGCCGAGGCTGAGGTCGAGCTTGACCGTGCCGGTCACCTTCGAGGCATCCGTGACGTACATGGGACGGTGATTCATCGCTCGGATGACGTTCAGCAGCAGCATCTCGTTTTGCGTCTGCTCGATTGCCAGGTTGTAGCTGGTGGCGGTGGCGGCGAGGTGGCTGGCAGAGAGGCTCTGGATGCCCTTACGGCTCGAGACGCAGCTCGGCGTCAAGACGACGATGAGAACGGCGCCGATACCGCCACCGAGGCGAAGACTTGTTCCATGCATGGTAGATCCTCCCCTCTGAGTCACCAGCTTGCGACTCGATCTTCAAGCACTACAGGCTATTGGCCCACCAGCTTCACCGTGGTGGTGGTGCTGAAATCCTTCGCGGTCTTTTGCAGCCCGATCAACTGCGCAGTCATGTCGAGGGCCATCATCGAGCGGCCGGACGAGCATTGTTTCCTGGTGTCCATCAGCTTGAGCTCTTCCTTCTCCTCTATGGAATCTACGGAAGGCGCCAAATCCTCCGATACCGTGTCGCGGGGGATGAGATAGCTCCTCTTGTCGGAAGACTGAACCTGGATGATCCCGCGTGAACAGCCGGCGCGTTCCTCCAAGGCTACGAAGAGCGGGCGTAGCGACGGCTTCGGTCCGCACCCTTGGCCGAAGTCGCAGACGTGAATGAGCAATGCACGGCTCTGCTGCTCCTCGAGGCGGGCGAGCTGTCCCAGGTAGTAGAGGACACCCTCAGGGGAGCGCAGCTTGAGGGCATAGGCAAATTTGCCGCATCTCGAGCGCATCAGGACCTGATTGTTGGCGACATTGGTGAGTGCGCTCCAGCTGATCCGCGGCGAATCCGGCAAATCTGGCGACTCCGGTGTGATGGTGGGGCGTTCTCCTGCGCAAGGGTTCTCATCGGCGCGAAAGGGGCTCGCGTTCTTGCTTGGCACCAGGCTGAAGAGCTTGATCGGCTGCTGCAGCTGGAACTTCTCCGAACTGGTCTTGTGCAAAGACAGGCCGGCAGCCGTGGCAACTGCCACGAGCTCGTCGAGCTTCTGCGGAGCGAGCGCGGGTCCCACGATGGCTTTCTGCGCGGCTTCACTCTGGAGGCGCGGGCGCCCGCCAGACACCAGGCCATGGACCAGATTCGCAAAATGCACCAACTGAGTGAGTCCTTTATCGAAGGCATCGGGATGATTGCTTATAGAGCAAATCGGTGAACTGGCGTATTCCGAGGCGTAGGCTGAGGCGATGGCCGCGATCGCCTTCTCTTCAGGCCCTTGCTCCAGCTCGGCCTCCAGGTCCGCAGCTTTACCGCAATCGGGATCCGGGGCTCTCTTATACACGTCTACCCTGAGCACGAGGAGGTGCAACAGGAACTCCGCGGGCCACCCCTGGTCCCAGTAATAGACGAAGAAGTCTTGCGGGATGGGCGACAGGAAGCCGTTCATGAAGTCTTGGGCATTCAGCAGGTTGACGTCCATGGCCGGACTGGACGAATAGTCGATATTGGGCTTCATCGACGCGGGCGTCGGAACTGTCACCCCCAGACTGAGATCGAGCTTCACGGTGCCGGTCACCTTCGAGGCGTCGGTGATGTACATCGGGTTATGGTCCTTGGCGCGGATCACGTTCATCAACAGCATCTCGTCCTGAGCCTGCTCGATGGCCAGGTTGTAGCTGGTCGCGGTCGCGGCCAAATGGCTGGCGGCGGCACGCTGCAGGCCCTTCCGGCTCGATACGCAGCCGGCAGAGCAAAGCGTGACGAGGCTGAGGGTGCAGGCCAGGGTGCTGCAGGTTCCGCGCTTCATGGGTCTCTCCCTCCGGTGTAGGGCTACCTCCATGTCAGTGAGACGGACACGCGCGGGTTCTTCCTCGCCGCCGGCGCAAGCCGGCGCGCATTTCGCCTGGTGGGGCGGGCGGACTCTTAAGCGGTGGACGCAGGCAGAGCTGATCGAGAGTGCCTGCCGTTTGCGGCCGCTCGGCCGCGGTCGATGCTCCAGCGCAGGAGCGACGCCAGCTGGCGGACGTGAGGCTCGCGCAGCATGGTCTCGTGGGTGCCGCGCAGCTGGTGGACGCGGACGCCTTGGGCCGCCAGCCTTCCCCAGCCGAGGGCGGGATCTTCGAGCGAACCGCGCGCGAGCCGGGCGGCGGGCGCCGTGCGCTTGCCGAGGTGGGCGCGCTGGGCACGGAAGAGCGAGATCTCTCCGGGATAGCGGCGCGGCCGGTAGGCCGACGCGGCGGCCATCCTGGCCTTGAAACCCGCGATGTAGCGGTCCATCCAGGGCAGATCGAGCTCCTCGCCCGCCAGCCCTGCCGCACGCAGCCCAGCCAGCAACCGCTCGAGCATCTCGGCGTGGGGGAGGCCGCGCAGCTCGTCCGCATCGAGAGCGAGCGCCACGCCCTCCTGGCGCGCCAGCATCTGGGCCATGTCGGCACAAAAGGCCGCCTCGTCGAAGGCGGGATCAGCGGTATCAGCACCCGCCAGCAGGGTGTCGATGAGCGCGAGCAAGGCCACCTCTTCGCCCTGTCCGCGCAGCTGCTGCGCCATCTCGAAGGCGACGATGCCGCCGAACGAGGCACCGCCCAGGAAGTAGGGCCCGAAGGGGCGGATCTCACGCATCGCCGCCACGTAGCGCGCCGCGAGCTCCGCGATCGACGGCTGCGGCGCCTCGCCGTGCCGGTCGAGGCTAGGCGCCTGGAAGGCGTAGAAGGGCTGGTCGTCTCCCAGCCACCGCGCCAGTGGTCCGTAGTAACGCATCACCCCGCCGCCGATCGCATGCACGCAGAAGAAGGGCTCACCGTCGCCGCGCGGCTGCAAGGGCACCAGCGGCGACCAGGCCAGCGCGGCGCCGCCCGCGACGCCCTCGCCGCCCGCGACGCTCTCTGAAAGGCGCCGCGCCAGCTGCTCGATCGTCGGCGCCTCGAACAGCGCGGCGAGCGGCAGCTCCCGGCCGGCCAGCTCCTTGCGCAGCCGGGCGATCAGCCGCACGGCCAGCAGCGAGTGGCCGCCGAGATCGAAGAAGCTCTCCCGGACGCCGATCGGCGAGCGCTGGAGCAGGTCCTCCCAGACGCGCACCAGCAGCAGCTCGAGCGGCGTCCGCGGGGCGGCGTACGGCGCGGCCGCCAGGCGCCCGCGCGCCACTGCCACGCGGGACAGCTCCCGGCGGTCGATCTTGCCGTGCGGCGTGAGGGGCAGCGCGGCCAGCTCGACGAAATGGGCAGGCACCATGTAGCCGGGCAACTGGCGGCGCAGGCTCTCCGCCAGGGCGGCGCCGGCGCCGGCGGCCTCGGGCGCCCGCACGACGAACGCCACCAGGAGCCGGCCGCCGTTTGGGTCCTCGCGGACCTCGACCGCCGCCTCGCGCACATCCGCGCAGCGAGCGAGCGCCGCCTCGATCTCTCCCGGCTCGATGCGGAAGCCGCGGATCTTGACCTGCCGGTCGCGGCGCCCGGTGTACTGCAGGCAGCCGTCAGGCCGGTAGCGGCCAAGGTCGCCGGTGCGGTACATCCGCTCGCCGGGCAGCTCGGCCCAGGGGTCCGGCACGAAGCGCTCCGCGGTCAGCGCGGGGCGGCCGAGATAGCCGCGCGCGACGCCGACTCCGGCGATGTGGATCTCGCCGACGACGCCCAGGGCCACGGGCCGGAGGACGCCATCAAGCAACCGTATCCGGACGCCGGGCAGCGGCCGGCCGATGGCGACGATCGCATCGTCCATGGCGCCCAGGTAACGCATCGCGGTCGCGTAGATGGAGATCTCGGTGGGGCCGTAGCAATTCAAGAACGTCCGCCCCGGGGCCCAGCGGCCCGCCAGGTCCGGCGGGCAGACCTCGCCGCCTGCCGACACCGTGCGCAGATCGGCCAGCTCGGCGGACGGCACCGCCTCGAGCAACGACGGCAGCGCCACCAGGCAAGTGATGCGCTCGGCGCGCAGCCGTTCGCCCAGGCTGGCCACCGCGAGGCGGCTCTCCTGTTCCAGCAAGTGGAGCTGGGCGCCGCTTGACAGCGCCATGAAGATCTCGAGCACCGAGGCGTCGAAGCCGAGCGACGAGAGCTGCAGGAGGCGGCTTGGCGCCTTGCCGCCGAGCCCGAAGAGGGGGAGCGAGGCCGCGACGATCCGGCAAGCCCCCTGGTGTGCCACGGCCACCCCTTTCGGCGTGCCGGTCGAGCCGGAGGTATAGATGACGTAGGCGAGGTTGCCGCCATCGACGGTGCGCGGCGGGCGGCGGGCGGGCGCCGCCGCGATGCGCTCGCGGTCACCGGCGCGGTCCAGGCAGATCACCACCCTCGCCGCCGCCGGCGCGCGTGCCGCCAGGCTCTCCTGGGTCACCAGCAGGGCGGCCGCGGAGTCCTCCACCAGGAAGGCCAGCCGCTCGTCCGGATACGACGGATCGAGCGGCACGTACGCTCCGCCCGTCTTCAGGATCGCCAGCACAGCCGCGACCATCTCCGGCGTGCGCTCGAGCAGCAGGCCCACCCGCACCTCGGGTCCGACGCCGAGCGATGCCAGGTGCCAGGCCAGGCGGTTGGCCTGCGCCTCCACCTCGGCGTAGGAGAGCTCCCATCCTGCCGCCACCAGCGCCGTCGCCGCCGGGCTGAGATCGGCTCGCGCCTCGAACAGCGCGTGCAGGCAGAGCGGCCCGCCGCTCGTCGCGGTGTCGTTCCAGTCCACCAGCAGCTGGTGCCGCTCGGCCGCCGCCAGCAGCGGCAGGTCTGCGGCCCGCCGCGACGGGTCGGTGAGCGCCGCCGACAGCAGCAGCTCGAAACCGGCGGCCAGGCGTGCGACCGTCGCGCCGTCGAACAGGTCGGCGCTGTGCTCCCAGGAGCCCACGAGCCCCTCCGGCGTTTCGGTCAGCGACAGCGTCAGGTCGAACTTCGCTCTTGCCGGCTCGACGCGCAGCGGCGTCACCGACAGCCCGGGCAGCTCGAGCCTCGCCGGCGGCGCGTTCTGCAGCACCAGCATCACCTGGAACAGTGGCGAGTAGGCCAGGCTGCGCTGGGGGTGGATCTCCTCGACCAGCTTCTCGAACGGCAGGTCCTGATGCAGGTAGGCGTCGAGCGCCACTTCGCGCGCGCGGCGCAACAGCTCGCCGAAGGTCGGCGCGCCGGCAAGATCGACCCGCAGCACCAGGGTGTTGACGAAGAAGCCGATCAGCCTCTCGGTCTCCAGGCGGTTGCGCCCGGCGATCGGCGTGCCGATGCTCAGGTCCTGCTGCCCCGTCCAGCGGGACAGCACCGCCAGCAGCGCCGCCAGCACGACCATGAACGGCGTCGCCCCCTCGCCGCGCGCGAGCCGCGCGAGCGCCGCCGCCTTGGCCGGCGGCAGCGCCCAGGGACGGCTGGCGCCGCGGCCGCTCCAGACCGCCGGGCGCGGCCGGTCGGCCGGCAGCTCGAGCAGGGGCGGCGCACCGGTGAGCCGGCGGCGCCAGTGCGCCAGCTCGGCCGCCAGCACCTCGCCGGCGAGCCAGCCGCGCTGCCAGATCGCGAAGTCGGAATATTGCAGCTCGAGCTCCGGGAGGCCGGCCGGATCGTCCCGGTAGAGCTCGCCGAGCTCGCGCGCCAGGATCTCCTTCGACCAGGCGTCGCTCGCGATGTGATGCATGGTCGCCAGCGCCAGGTGTTCCTCGCCGTCCAGCCGCAGCAGCGCCAGGCGCAGCGGCGGCCCGGCCGCCAGGTCGAACGGCCGCCGCGCTGTCAGCGCGCCAAGAGCGGCCGCCGTCGCGGCGCGCCGCCGTCGGGGCAGGCCGGCGAGGTCGACGACCGGCAGCGGAGGCGGCGACCAGGGGCAGATCACCTGCACCGGCTCGCCGCCCGAGGAGCCGAAGCGCGTCCGCAACACCTCGTGCCGGCGCACGATCTCGCCCAGGCTGCGCCGCAGCGCCGCAACGTCCAGCCTGCCGCGCAGCGCCAGCGCCAGCGGCACGTTGTACAGGGCGCTGCCCGGCGCCAGCTGGTCGATGAACCAGAGCCGCTGCTGCGCGAACGACAGCGGCAGGCCGCGGCGCCGTGCGGCGCGCACGAGCGGCGGCGCCGGCATCGGCCGCCGCCCCGGCGATCCAGGGTGCGAGGCCGCCGGCGACGCCGACTCCGACGACGACGCCGACTCCAACCACGCCGCCGCCGTGATGCGCTCGGCCAGCTCCGCCACCGTCGGGTGCTCGAAGATCTCGCGCAGCCCGAGCTCCACCCCGAACAGAGCGCGCACCCGCGACAGCAGCCGCGTGGCCAGCAGGGAATGCCCGCCCAGGTCGAAGAAGCTGTCGCCGGCTCCCACCTGTTCGCTCCCCAGCAGGTCCCCATAGATCCCCGCCAGCAGCTCCGCCACCGGTCCGCGCGGCGCCAGCTCCGGCGGGCATGGCTCGCGTTCGAGCCGCGGCGCCGGCAGCGCCTCGAGATCCAGCTTGCCGTGCGGCGTCCGCGGTAGAGCCGCTAGCGGCACCACCGCCCTGGGAACCATGTAGTCGGGCAGCTTCGCCGCCAGGAACTGCCGCAGCTCGGCCGCGCCGGGGGCCGGCGCGCCACCGCGCCCGACAACGTACGCCGCCAGCGCCTCGCCCTCCGGGGCTTGCTTCCAGAGCCGCACCACGACCTCGCCGACCGCCGGATGCCGCCCGACCGCCGCCTCGATCTCGCCCAGCTCGACGCGGAAGCCGCGGATCTTGACCTGATGGTCCAGCCGCCCGAGGAACGCCAGCTCGCCCTGCGGCGAGTGGCGCATCAGGTCGCCGCTGTCATACATCCGCGCTCCGGGCAGCGGACTCCAGGGATCCGGCAGGAAGCGCTCGGCGGTGAGGTCCGGCCGGCGCAGG
>DASZHY010000059.1:0-2023 GCA_035949675.1 Thermoanaerobaculia bacterium | reverse complement strand
CAGCTCGACCGCGTGCTGCTCGAGAAGCTCGCGCGGCCGGTCCTCGAGCGCTCGCTCGCCGTATGCGAGCGGTTGCTGGCCAGCCACGGTCTGGGCGGCGTCGAGACGCCGGGGATCGAGCGCATCGTGCTGGTCGGCGGTCCCACCGCCATGCCCATGCTGCGCCGGTGGATCGGCGAGCGGCTGCGGGCGCCGGTCGCCGAGCGGCTCGACGCCATGACCCTGGTGGCCCAGGGCGCCGCCCTGTTCGCGGCCACCAGCGGCCTGGCCGCCGTGCCGCCACCGCCGCCCCCGGCGGCGAGCCGGCGGCTCTGGCTGCAGTTCCCGGGCATCTCGTCCGATCTGTCGCCGCACGTCCTGGGCAGGTTGGCCGAGGAACCGGCGGCGGGCGACGCGGCAGGAGGCGGCGAGCTGGCAGGAGGCGGCGAGCAGGCAGGGGGCGGGCAGGCGGCCGCCCGGCCGGCCACGGTCACGCTGGTGCGCGACGACTCGGGCTTCAGCACCCGCGCCGACTTGGACTCCCAGGGCGTCTTCGTCGCACAGGTCGAGCTTGCTCCCCGCCGTCCGAACCTATTCCACCTCGCCGTCTGGGCCGCGGACGGTTCGCCGGTGGTGGTGGCGCCGCAAGAGCTGACCATCGTCCACGGCGTGACCGTCACCGATCCCCCGCTGTCGCGCGGCATCGGGGTGGCGCTGGCCGACGACCACGTGGAGGAATGCTTCGCGCGCGGCACGCCGCTGCCGGCCCGCCGCACCCTGATCCGGCGCACCGTCGAGGCGATGGCGCCGCGGTCGTCCGCGGCGCTCAAGATCCCGATCGTGCAGGGGGATTTCGACGCGGCGCACCTTTGCCGCCTGGTCGGCACCATCGAGGTGGCCGGCAGCGAGCTGCGCGGCAGCCTGCCCTCGGGCGCGGACGTCGAGATCACGCTCGAGGTCGACCGCGGCGGCCGCCTGGCGGCGCGCGCCCACATTCCGGGGCTCGGCCAGGACTTCCAGCACGTCGCCCACCTGGTGGTGCCGGAGGCCGACCCGGCGACGCTGACGGCCGGAGCCGCGGCGCTGCGCGAGCGCCTGAACCGCTTGCGGACCGGCGCTTTCAGCGGCGGTGACGCGCGCTTGCTCGCCGAGCTCGGCAACGCCGAGGCGGCCCTGGCGGCGGTGGCGCATGACGCCCAGGCGGCGCTTGGCGGCGACGCCGACGCCGCCCAGAAGGCGCGGCGCACGCTGCTCGAGCTCGACGCGCTGATCACCGCCGGCGAGGACGCCGGTTCCTGGCCCGAGCTGCAGGCCGAGGCGCGGTCCGCCCATGCCACCGCCGCGCTGTGGGTTTCGGAGCAGGGAGATCCCATCGAGCAGCGCCACCTGTCCGAAGCGGGCAAGGCGCTGGCCGCGGCGCTCGACCGGCGGCAGCCGGCAGAGGTCAGCCGCCAGCTGCGTCTCATCCGCCGCCTTGGCCACGCCGCCTATCTCCGGCAGCCTGACGTATGGATCTGGGAGTTCGACCACGCCGCGGCCCGGGCCGGCGAGGCGAGCGACGCCAAGGCCGCGGTCAAGCTCGTGGCGGCGGGACGCAAAGCGGTGGCGGACGGCGACCGGACGGCGCTACGCGGGATCGTCGAGCGGCTGGTCAAGCTGCTGCCGGCCGACGCCGAGCTTCGCCGCCAGGGTTACGACTCGGGAGTACAGTAGTGGCGGCGCAAGACGCCTGGTGACGGCGATGTCCGGCGCACGCGAGCGGATCGCAGCCAATCCCTTCCACGTCCTGGAGCTCGACGCAACCTGCGGCCGCGTGGACGTCGAGCGGGCAGGCCAGCGATGGCTCGGCGCGCTCGCCCTGGGGATCCAGGGCGCGAACTCCTACTCCACGCCGCTCGGCCCACGGCCGCGCACCGAGGAGGCGGTGCGCCTGGCCATGGCCGCGTTGCGCGACCCCGACCAGCGCTTGCGCCACGAGCTGTGGCTGCGGCTGCCGGCCGCCGCGGACGGGCCGGCGGCGCCATCGCCGGCTTCCCCGGCTGGA
>DASZHY010000058.1:0-4586 GCA_035949675.1 Thermoanaerobaculia bacterium | reverse complement strand
AGTTCGAGGATCGCGGCGCGGCGCCGTTCCGGCGACAGGCGCCGCCACTCCCGCAGATACTGCTGCCAGCGATCGCCTTCCGGCACTGGCGCCTCCGCCTGGTGGTCGGTTTCGCGAGACTGACTCTACCAGCAGCCGCTGCGCGAGGGGAGCCAGTCAGCTGGCGGCGCTAGCGGCGCTGGCCGCGGCCGCTGCCGCCGGCGGCAAGCCGCTCGAGGCGGCGGCGGAATGGCGGGTGCCCGCGCAGGCGCAGCTCGAGAGAGTAGGAGCCCGGAGGCAGGGAGTCGACGTCGATCAACGCCACGGCCAGCCAGCGGTCGGCATGAGCGCCGCAGAGCCAGGCGGCGAGCGGGTGACGGATGCCGCCAAGGCGCAGCTCCGGCATGGGCTCGCGGTGGCGTAGCGGCAGGGCCAGCGCCAGCCGCGCCACCGCCGTCAGGGTGGCGGGAGCGGGCGGGATTGCGTAGTGGGCATAAAGGCCGGGGTCGGCCGCCTGGCCGCCCAGCATGCCGATCTGCAAGCGCCGCCGGTCCCAGTCCTCGTCTTCTTCGCTCTCCAAGCCCGGCGCGGCCCCGCCGCTGCCCGGGGCCGCCTCGTCCGTGCGCGACGGCTGCCCGAGCGACAGGCGATGAGCCCCGGCGGTCACGCCCGGGATGGCGATCACCGCCGCAAAGCGGTTGCCTTCGATCATCGCGTAGTCGCGCAGGTCGACGAGCTTCGCGCCGTCCATGCGCAGCGTCGGCAGACCGGCGCGCGACCCGGGCAGACCGGGCATTACCGGCGGCGGCGGCAGCTCGCCGGCCACGACCAGCGGGCTGCCGATCAGCTCGCCATCCGCCGGCGCCAGCAAATGGGCACGCCCGGCCGGACGGAACGGCACGTTGCCTTGCTGCGGGCGCGGCCCCAGGAAGGCGGAGCGCTTGACGCGCCCGTTGCGCACGCACTGCGCGCAGCTCCCGGGCACCCTGCCGGCGACGTGATCGGCGCGCATCTCCTGGTAGTCGCGGCCGTTCCATATGGCATCCCAGGGCCGCTCCGCGAGGTTGCCCATGGGCTGGTCGTTGAAGCAGCACGGCCGCACCTCGCCCGCCGCGTTGACGTTGATCGTCGTCCACGGCTCGCTGCAAGCCCAAGGCAGGACGAGCGCGGCAGCCTCCGGCGCGGGCGGCGGCGCCCCCGCCCCCGTCTCCGCCAGCGGCGGGGCCGCGGCCCGCGCGCTCGCGGCGAAGAGCGCCAGCTGGTCGAGGCGGCTGAAGAAGCCGACGCCGCTGCCGGCCGCGCGGCGGCGGGCCTCCGCCAGCAGCTCCTCGATGCGCTCCGGTGCGAGGTTGGAGAGGTGCTCCCGGCGCGAGAATTCCTCGAGCGAGGGCCATTCGTACAAGCCCTCGAGGTGGACGCCGTCGCCGCCGACCTCGGCGCAAAGGTCGATCATCGCCGGCAGCTCGTGGAGGTTGCCGGCCATGGCGACCATGTTCAGGAGCAGCTGCGGCCGGCCGTGGCGGCGGCGCACCGCGCCCAGCGCCCGGAGCCCGCGCAGCAGGTCCCCGAACTTGCCGCGGCGCCGGATGCGTTCGTAGGTCGCCGCCGTGGCGCCGTCGATCGAAACGGTGATCCGCGCCACCCCGGCCCTGGCCAGGGCCTCCGCCTGCTCCTCGCGCACCAGGGTGGCGTTGGTGGTGATCCAGACCTCCACCCCGGCGCCGGCCAGGCGCTCGGCATAGTCGACCAGGTCCCGGTTGAGGAACGGCTCCCCGAGACCCATCAGATAAACCCGCTGCAGGGTCGGGATCAGCGGCTCGAGCCGGGCGAAGAGCTCGCGGGTGAGCAGCGGCGGATTGCCGGAGTGAGGGTCGTAACGCGGGTCGACGGTGATCGGGCACATCTGGCAGCGCAGGTTGCAGCGCGCCGCCACCTCGACGTACGCCTCGAGCGGCCCCGAGGCCAGGCGCACCCTGCCCGCCGCGTAGTCCCGATCGAGCGCCAAGATGCCCGACCAGCGCACGGCGTCGAGAGCGGTGAGATCGGCCCCTGGCGCATTCGCGCCCGCGGGTTGGTCTGCATGCCGAGGGCCGCCGTAAGTTTGCATGATATAGGGCATACGAGCGTGCTCCGGCACTCGTTGGGGACTCGCCGCGCGCGTGGCGATTCGGTTACACTACCGGCACCGTATGCCGCTCGCGCCGCGCCCCGGCGAATGACTGCAATGGCAGCGATGGCCTCTCCCGATCTGACTGCCCTGCTGCGCGCCGCCCGTGCCGGCGAACGCGGCGCGACCGATCAGCTCTTCGCCGCGCTCTATACCGATCTCAGGCGGCTGGCCCACGCGCAGCTGGGCCGCTCGCGCGGTCCGAGCCAGACGCTCGAAACCACCTCGCTGGTGCACGAGGCGTATCTCCGGCTGGTGGCGCCTGCCGGTCTGGCGGCCGAGGACCAGGCCCACTTCTTCAACCTGGCGGCCCGCGTCATGCGCCACGTGGTGATCGACTACGCCCGCCGCCGCGACTCCGCCAAGCGCGGCGCGGCCCTGCGGGTCTCCTGGCCCGAGGGCTTCGAGCCGGCGGACCCGTCGTCGGACGACCGCCAGATGGGGCCCTCCGTCCTGGCGCTCGACGCGGCCCTCGACCGTCTCGAGAAGGAGAGCCCGCGCCTCGCGCAGCTGGTGCAGCTGCGCTTCTTCGGCGGCTTGCCGATTACCGAGATCGCGACGCTGCTCGAGGTCAGCGACCGCACCTTGAAGCGCGACTGGCGCAAGGCGCGCGCCTTCCTCCTGGCCGAGCTGGGCTGACCGCCCGCCACGGCCGGCCACCCAGCCAGCCATCGATCCGCCGCCAGCCCCCGTCACTCCGCATGGCACCCGCCGATCCTCCCCCGCCGCCTGAATCTACTGCATCTACTGCATCTGGTGCACCAGCTGCACCAGCTGCACCTGGTGTGCCTGCCGCACCCGATTCGCGCTGGGAGGAGCTCTTCGACGAGCTGGTCGAGCTGCCCGAGCCGGAGCGGGCGCGCCGGCTGGCCGAGCTGCGCGCCGCCAATGCCGATCTCGCCGGCCGGCTCGAGCGCCTGCTGGCGGCCGACGCCGCCGCCACCGGGTTTCTCGATCGCTCGACGCTCGACCTGCTGGGGAGAGCGGGGGCGGCGGCGGCGGAAGCGGAGGCGGAGGTCGAGCAGAGCCTCCCCGCGGGCACGACGGTCGGCGCCTGGCGCGTGGTCAGCCTCCTCGGCCGCGGCGGCATGGGCGAGGTCTATCTCGCCGAGCGCATCGACCCGGCCTTCGCGCAGCGGGTGGCGCTCAAGGTGATCAAGCGCGGCATGGACTCGCAGGCGATCGTGCGGCGCTTCGTGCGCGAGCGCCAGATCCTCGCCCGCCTCGACCATCCCAACCTCGCCCACCTGCTCGACGGCGGCACCGGACCGGACGGACGGCCCTTCTTCGCCCTGGAATGGGTGGACGGCGAGCCCATCACGGCCTGGTGCCGGCGGCGCGACCTCGATCTCGACGGGCGGTTGCGCCTGATGCAGACCGTCTGCCTGGCGGTGGCGAGCGCCCATCACCGGCTGGTGGTGCACCGCGACCTCAAGCCGGCCAACATCCTGGTGACGGCGGACGGCACGGTCAAGCTGCTGGACTTCGGCATCGCCAAGCTACTGGCGGACCACGAGGAAGGTCTGACGCTCACCCAGCTCGGCGCGCGCGCCCTGACCCCTGCCTACGCCGCTCCGGAGCAGATCCTCGGCGACCCGATCTCGACCGCGACCGACGTCTACGCCCTGGGCGTGCTGCTCTACGAGCTGATCACCGGCGCCCTGCCGCACCGGCGAGACCAGCGCGCCCTGCAAGCCCTGGCCAGCGCCGTCGAGCACGAGACGGTCGAGCGGCCCAGCTCGGTGCTGCGGCGCCCGGGCGACCGCGCGCGTCTGGCGCGCCGGGTCACCGGCGACCTGGACTTGATCGTGATGACCGCCGTGCACCGCGACCCGGCGCGCCGCTATCCCTCGGCGCAGGCGCTGGCCAACGACCTTGGCCACTTCCTCGCCGGACGTCCGATCCGCGCTCGCCCCGACGAGGTCGGCTACCGGGTGCGGAAGTTCGTCGGCCGGCACCGGCTGCCGGTGGCGGCGGTCGGCGCCGCCATCGCGGCGCTGATCGCCGGCCTGGCGTTCTCGCTGTGGCAGGCGCAAGCGGCGAGCCGCGAGGCGCTGCGCGCCGACGCCGAGGCCAAGCGCGCCGAGCGGGTCAAGTCGTTCTTGATCTCGATCTTCCGGCAGTCGGACCCGGAAGCGGGCGAAGGCGGCAAGCTCACCGCGCGTGAGCTGCTCGAGCGCGGCGCCGCCAGCGTCGACGCCGAGCTCGCCGGCGAGCCGCAGGTACAGTCCGAGCTGCTCGACGCGGTGGCGCGCATCGAGAACAACCTCGGCCTGCTCGAGCAGGGCCTGGCGCACGCCCAGCGCGCCCTCGCCCTGCGGCGGGCCAGCCTGCCGCCTGCCGACGGACGGATCGGCCTCTCGCTCGAGGCGCTGGGCGAGGTGCAGCGCTCGCGCGGTGCGATGGACGAGGCCCGCAAGTCCTTCGAGGCGGCCATCCC
>DASZHY010000057.1:0-23993 GCA_035949675.1 Thermoanaerobaculia bacterium | reverse complement strand
TCCACTCCCTCACAAGCGAGTCGCGCGACCAGGGCCGCAATGGGCTCTCCCGCCAACACCGGCAGCGCCGGCGCCTCCGGGAGCGGCAGGCCGTCGGGCCGATAGAAACGCGCTCCGCCGTTGGGCGCCAGCTCCATCGAGAATCCCTCCTCGTGCACCGCGCGATGGTGGCGGCGGCAGAGCAGCAGCGTGTTGGCAAGACTGGTCTTACCACCAGCAGCCCAGTGCTCCACGTGGTGGGCGTCGCACAACTTCAGACCGCAGCCCGGGAACCGGCAGCCGCCGTCGCGATGCTCGAGGGCGCGCCGCAGGCCGGGCGAGATGGCGCGGGTGCGGCGGCCTACGTCGAGCACCTCGCCGTCCGTGGCGTGGAGCATCACCACTCGGGCCGAGTCGCAGGCCAGCCGCCGGGACGTTTCCGCGGAAACGTGCGTGCCGTCCGCAAGCCATGACGAACCACCCTCGCTGCCCTCGCCACCGGCCGACAGCACTTCGGCGTCCACGTGCACCACCACCTGATAGCGGGCGCCGCGAGTGCCGGGATCGAGGCCCGAGGCAAGAGCACTCTCGGCCACCAGGCCGAGGGCGTCGGCGCGGCGTTGCTCCGGGGAAGTCTCCTCTGGCACCTCCTGCGCGGCGCCGGACGGCTGGCCGCGGCGTGGCCCATAGAGCGCCTCGGCGCCGGCGTCGAGGGCGCGCAGCAAGGCCGCACCGGCTTCCGCAGCCAGGCGTCCCGTGACCACCACCATGCCGTCCTCGTCGGTGTAGGCGCGCAGATACCGCGCGGCATGGCGGTGCTTCTCGCCATGCCCCGCAGCGATCCGGTCGACGAGCCGCATGCCGCGTACCAGCCTCTCGACGTGAGCCGCAGTTCCCGCGCGCCCGAAGCTCAGCAGGTCCTGCTCGTTGGCCGGCGTCGCGATTCGGGTGAGGGCGCGAATCTTCGAGTAGGAGATCTCGCCGCGCCGCATGGCCGCGGAGAGCAGCGGCAAGGCGCCGAGCGCGCGCGCCACGCGCACCTTCTCGCGCGCCGCGCCGGGGTCGAGCCCCACGCGCCAGCACAGCCAGTGCGCGCACGAGCGGAACCCGCAGTTCCACCCGTTGCGCTCGTCGAAGTCGCGCAGCATTGTCAACAGCTCGTAGGTGGCGGCCGAGATCTGCGCCGCCAGCTCGGCGATTTGCTCGCCAAGCTCCTCGAGCTCCGCCTCTTCACCCCTCGCCGAGATCTCGTGACCTGCATCGTGAACCGGTTCGCCAAAGGTCATCTTCCTCCCCCCTCGCAAGCCATTGTAAGCCCATGATTTTTCAGCTCGTTGGCGGCCGCAGCAAGGCCGATCGGCGGTCGTCGAAGGGGTCCGGGAGGGTCGCCGCGAGAACGGGCCCGCGTGCCCCGCTTGCAGACCAACCGCTACCCTTCCAATGCAGATCTGAGAAACCTCGTGCAGGGGTCCGAAATAGCCTGTCAAGAGGGTCGGGCAACATACATTGCGACCTCTTCGGGCGGCTGACCTTGGCGCCAAGCATCCCGTGGCTGCGCTGCCGATTGCCGAATCTCGCTCCGGAGGCCCGCTGTGCCTTGAGTTACGAGGCTTCGCAGCCATGGTGTGGACGGCCCAGGCCGGCGCCCCGGGCGCCCCTACGTCCGCGGGGGACTAGCCAGCCGGGGCGGCGGCGGCTAGACTGGGCGGGCATCATGCGGTTGCGAAGTGATCCTGCCCGGTGGCGGCCGGGCCCGAGCCTGCTGGCCGCCTTCCTCCTGTTGCTCGAGCTCACGGGTGGCAAAGGCGCAGTCGCCGTCGGCGTGACCCGCGGCTGGCAGCAGGTGAACCTGCCATCCACCGGCTCTTACTTCGACCTCTACGTGCCGCCCGCCTGGGACGGGACGACGTCCCTGCCGCTGGTGGTTTTCCTGCACGGCTCCGGCAGCCCGCCGGAAGACTACGAAGCGTTCCTGTTTCCGGCGGCGGACACCGTGCAGTGTCTGGTCGCGGCGCCGCGGGCGTCCTCCCTGGGTGGGTGGGTCTACGGCAGCAACGACGACCAGATCGTCGCCGCCACGACTGCCGCGGTCGAGGGGTTGGTGCCGGTGGATGCGGCGCGGGTGGGCATCGCCGGCCACTCGTCGGGCGGCGCTTACGCCTACCTCCTCGCCTATGGCACGGTGAGCCGCTACAACGCGGTCTTCTCGATGGCGGCGCCCTTCTACGCGGTGAGCTCGATCGCGGATCCCGCCTACAAGGCGCCCATCCACATGTATTACGGGACCACCGACCCGAACTACACGGGCGCCTACGCCAAGCTACAGCAGCAGTGGGAGACGCTGGGGGTGGCCTGGGAGAGCGACGTCGAGGCCGGCTATGGGCACAACCCCCCCTGGCCGTCGGACACGGTGGCCAAGGGCTTCCAGTTCCTGCTGTCCAAGACCTACGGCGTCACCTGCGCCGCCGACTCGACTCATGCGTGCCTGCAGGGGGCGCGCTTCCGGGTGGCCCTGACCTGGCAGGACGGCAGCGGCCGCACCGGCGTGGGTTCGGTGGTGCCGGCGGCGGTGTCGTCCGACTCGGCGGTGCTCTGGTTCTTCGCTTCGAGCAACTGGGAGATGCTGGTCAAGGTGCTCGACGGCTGCGGCCTCAACCAGCGGGTGTGGGTGTTCGCCGCCGCCACCACCAACGTGAAGTACACGTTGACGGTCACCGATACCGTCACCGGCCAGGTCCAGTCCTACCAGAACCCGGGCGGTCAGACCGCCGCCGTGATCACCGATACGAACGCCTTCGCCTCCTGCCCGTAGGTTTCACGTCCACGCGTCAGGCCCGGCGCGCGATCGGCCTCGGAATGGCGCCAGCGCTTCGCGCGCGGCACCCTCAGAATGCCGCCGGTGCTTCGCGCGCGACACCTTCAGAATGCCGCCAGCGCTTCGCGCGCTACGCCCTCAGAATGCCGCCAGCGCTTCGCGGGCGGCATCGCGCAGGTCCTCGATCGCCTGCTCGACGCGGTCGCGATGGGTGCGGAAGGAGAGCACGCAGATGCGGAGGGCGAAGCGCCCGCCGAGCATGGTGCCGGTGAGGTAGACGCGCCGGCGGGCGTTGACACGGGCCATCCAGTCGCGGTTGAGCCGGTTGAGGCGCGCCTCGGCGTCGCTCGAATCGCCCGCGCCGAGCCCCCCCGGGGCCAGCCGGAAGGCCAGCAGCGACAGCTGGGGCTCGGCCAGGATCTCGACCTCGGGCATGGCGCGCAGCTCGTCCGCGGCCCACTGCGCCAGGTCGAGCTTCTCGTCCAAGGCGTCGCGGAATGGCGCCGCGCCGAGCAGCTTGAGCGGCAGCCAGACGCGCAAGCCGCGAAAGGGGCGCGACAGCTCGGGGGAGATCTCGCAGAAGTCGATCAGCTCGTCGTCGCTCGACAGCGGCGGCATGTAGTCCGCGGCGACGCTGTGGGCACGGCGCAACGCCGCGCCGTCGCGGACCAGCAGCGCGCCGGTGCCGTAGGGCAGGAACAGGCTCTTGTGCGGATCGAGCACGATCGAGTCGGCGCGCTCGATGCCGGCGAGCGTGCGGCGCCCGCGCTCGGTGAGCAGGAAGAACCCGCCATAGGCGGCATCGACGTGCAGCCACAACCCTTCGCGCGCGCAGAGGTCGGCCAGGCCGTCCAGCGGATCGACGGCGCCGGTGTTGGTGCTGCCGGCGTTGGCCACCACCATGAAGGGCAGCCGGCCCTCCCGGCGGTCGGCCGCGACGGCCGCGGCGAGCAGGTCGAGCCGCAGGCGGAACGCCGCGTCGCTGGGGATCGAGCGCACGCTCGCGGGCGGGAAGCCGGCGAGCAGGGCTGCTTTCTGCACCGAGTGGTGGACCTGGTCGGAAGCGTACAGGGTGCCGGACAGGAACTGCTCCGGCAGCCGCTCGCGCCGGGCAGTCACCACCGCGGTGAAGTTGGCCAGGGAGCCGCCGCTAGTGAGCAATCCGCGCGCCGCCTTGGGGTAGCCGGCGATGCCGCTGAACCAGGCGACCACGTTGGCCTCCAGCTGCGCCAGCGCCGGCGCGGCGGCGAACACGCCGACATAGCGGTTGACCGCATCGGCGATGAGGTCGGCGACCGCGGAGTGGGGCAGCCCGCCCCCCGGGATGTAGGCGAGGTAGCCGGGACCGGCGGTGTTGAACGATCTCGGCACCGCGCGCTCGAACAGCAGGTCGAGGACCTCGCCGAGCGGCGCCGGACGCTCGGGCAGTGGCTCGACCAGGGAGCGGGCCAGCGCGGCGGCCCCCTCGGCGTCGGCCGCCGCCTGCCGCGGCAGCGAATCGAGATGCGGAGCGATGCGGTCCATCGCCGCGTCCACCAGGCGGCGCATCGCGGCGCCACTTAGCTCGAGCGGGCTCGCCGCCGGGGGCGCCGGCTCCGGCCTGCCGGCGGCCCCGCCGGCATCACCGGCGGCGCCTGCCGCTTCCGTCTCTTCCTGAGGCTGGCGCTCGATCATGGCTGCGGTGTCCCGGCGGGCAAGCCTACCAGCAGACGAGCGGCGAGTGCTGTGGAGGCGCTGCCGCGGGCGCGACAGCTCCCGGTCGCTCCGGGCGCCGCCGGCGTGGCACGTCTCTTGCGGCGGCACCTTGTGGAACCGTGGTGCCTTGCCACGGGCAGAACGAAAGGTGGTCGTGATGGCGGAACACATGGATTACACGGGCGGCGGGTACGCCTCTTCAGGGTGGCCCGAGACCGGGCCGCCACGCGGTGCCGTCGGTGTGCGACACGCGTCCGGCCAGGAGCCTCGCGAAGACGGCGACGGTGCGCCGTCCTCGAATGTGCGCGACCAGATCAAGGATCTGACGGAGCAGGCCCGCGAGGAGACGGTGCGCCTGGCGATTGACGCCCGCGAGCAGATCGAGGCGGTAGTGCGCCGCCGCCAGGAGATGGTGGCCGACCGCGTGGCCGGCGTCGCAGCGGCCCTGCGGGACGCCGGACGGCGACTGGAGCGCGAGGCCGCGCGTCCCGCGGCGCGTGACGGCCTCCGGCCCCTCGTCGCGGGCCTGGACGACGCCGGCGCTGCCGGCGGCTATTCATCCATGGCGGCGCCGCCGGCAGGGCGGGCGATGCCGGCAGTGGATGCGGTCACCCGAGGACTCGTCGAGCTCGCCGAACGTGCCGCCGGAGAGGTGGACCGGGCATCGCGCTACCTGCGCCGGAGCGAGCTCCGGGACGTGGTGCGCGATCTCGAGGACCTGGCCCGCCGGCGCCCGGCGGCCTTCGTCGGCGGCAGCTTCGCGGCCGGCCTGGTGCTGGCGCGTTTCTTCAAGAGCTCCGGGCGCCAGCCCCACGAGAAGCTGGCGGGGAGGCACTGATGGCGGCGGCGTTCAGGAAGCGGCACCCGATGGGTCGGCTGTGGCACGGTGTCGCCGAGGCGATCGAGGAGCGGCCACTTGCGGTGGGCCTCGCCGCGCTGGCGGTCGGCGCGCTGGCGGGTGTGGCGCTGCCCGCGACGCGCCGTGAGGACCGGCTGCTCGGCGAGACCCGCGACGATTTCCTGCTGACCGCCCGCGAAGCGGGCCGCAACGCTCTCGACAAGAGCAAGGAGGCGGCGCGGGAGGCCGTCGAACGCGTCAAGGAGAGCGCGCGCGAGCAGGAGCTCACCCCCGAGCAGCTGGCCGAGAAGGCGCGCCGCCTCGCCCGCGACGCTGCGGCGACGCTGCGCGACGCCGAGCGCCAGGTGGTGCAGAGCGTGGACGGGGGCGCGCCCGCCGCGCCGGCCGAGCGGACCGTGACCCCGCCGCGGCTTTGAGCGGCGGGTGACGCTCTGAGCGGCGGGTGACGCTCTGAGCGGCGGGGCGGCGCCTCAGTCGTCGATCAGGTTCTCGAAGCGCGCCTTGTTGGTGGCCTTGAAGTAGGCCTCGCGCGGCGCCACGCGCTTGGCCTCGACCATCGCCGCCAGCGCGTCGTCCATCAGCTGCATGCCCATCGCGCGGCCGCCTTGCATCAGGGTCTGGAGCATCGGCGTGTTGCCCTCGCGGATGATGTTGGGCAGGGCCGGGGTCTTGAGCAGGACCTCGGCGACCGCGCAGCGGCCGGTGCCGTCAGGGGTGCGCAGCAACAGCTGCGAGACCACGGCGGCGAGCGATTCGGCGAGCGTGGTGCGGACCTGCGACTGCTCGTCGGCCGGAAAGGCGTCGATGAGCCGGTCGATGGTGTTGGCGGCGCCGTTGGTGTGCAGGGTGCCGAACACCAGGGCGCCCATCTCGGCCGCGGTCAGGGCCATCGCGGAGGTGTAGAGGTCGCGCATCTCGCCGACCAGGATGACGTCGGCGTCCTGGCGGATGGCGGACCGCAGCGCAGCGCCGAAGCTCTCGGTGTCTTTGCCCACCTCGCGCTGCGAGAAGCGGCATCGCTTGTCGCGGTGCACGAACTCGACCGGGTCCTCGATGGTCACGATGTGCTTGCAGTAGGTGCTGTTGATGCGGTCGATGATCGCGGCCAGCGTCGTCGACTTGCCCGAGCCGGTCGGGCCGGTGATCAGGACGAGCCCGGACCTGACGTCGGCCAGCGCGCCGATGGCGGCGGGAAGGTTGAGCTCCTCCAAGGTGGTGATCCGATCGGGGATGAGGCGGAAGACGCCGCTGACGCCGTTCTGCTGGAAACTGTAGTTGACGCGGAAGCGGCCGACGCCTTCGAGGCCATAGGCGAAGTCCACGTCGTGCTTGCTCTGGAACTCCTCCCAATGGGCGTCGGAGGCGACCTCGCGCAGCAGCGTCCGCACCCGCGCGTCGTCGAGCGCCGGCCAGTCGGCGATCGGCTCCAGCACGCCGTTGCGGCGGATGCGCGGCTCGAGCCCGGCCGCCATGTGCAGGTCCGAGCCTCGCAGTTGCTTGAGGAGCCGCAGCAAGCCTTGCATCTGGGTGATCTCGGTGATCTGAGCCATGACGGTCGGCGGTCGGTCAGGGGATCCTGGTCGGGTCCTCGGCTTGCAACAGCGCCTCCTCGCGCGTCACGACGCCGCTCCTGACGAGCTCGGCGAGCGAATTGTCGAGCTGGACCATGCCCTGCGCGGCGCCGGTCTGCAGGATCGAGCGGATCTGGAAGGTCTTGCTCTCGCGGATCAGGTTGGCCGCCGCCTTGGTGACGATCAGCACCTCGATCGCCGGCACGCGGCCGCGGCCGTCGGCGCGCGCCACCAGCCGTTGCGACACCACCGCCCGCAGCGACTCGGAGATCATGGCGCGCATCTGGGACTGCTGATTGGGCGGAAACACGCCGAGCATGCGGTTGATGGTGCGGACGGCGTTGTTGGTGTGGAGAGTGCCGAGGACCAGGTGGCCGGTCTCGGCGTCGGTGATCGCCAGCGAGATCGTCTCGAGGTCCCGCAGCTCGCCGATGGCGACGACGTCCGGGTCCTCGCGCAGCGCGGCGCGCAGGGCGCGGGCGAAGGAGGCCGTGTGCGGCCCCACCTGGCGCTGGTTGACGATGGCGCGGCGGGAAGGATGGATGTACTCGATGGGGTCCTCGATGGTGACGATGTGGTCCGCCCGGGTCTGGTTGATGATGCTGAGCAGTGCCGCCATGGTCGCCGATTTGCCGCAGCCGCCGGGGCCGGTGATCAGCACCATGCCCTGGTGCAGGTCGGCCAGGCGCGCCAGCGATTCGGGAAGGCCGAGCGAGTGCAGGGTCGGCGGATCCGACGGGATGGTGCGGAAGACGGCGTCGACGCCGCGCTGCTGGCGGTAGGCGTTGGCGCGGAAGCGTGCGCGCCCCGGCAGCGAGTAAGCGAAGTCGACCTGGCCGCGGCTGGCGAGCAGGGCGCGCTGGTTGTCGTCGAGCGCCTCCTCGATCATGCGCGCAGCCGCCGCCGGCGGCAGCGGTTGCGGATGGAGGTCCTCCAGCCGGCCGATGAGACGCACTCCCACCGGCGCACCGCTGTGGAGGTGGATGTCGCTGGCGCCGCGCTCGACCGCCACCTGCAGCAGCGCGTCGAGCTGCCGCCGGCCGGCCGCGCCGTCCAGCCAGGGCGGCGCGGCCGCGGGCTCCGCTTCGTCCGCGGCCGTTGCTGCGCCCGCCGCCGCTCCCTCCGTGGCCGCCGGCGGTGCCGCCGCCGCCGCGGCTCCTGGCGCAGCCGATACCGCCGCCGCCGCGCCGTCTCCGGGCGCCGTCGCGGCCGCCGTCGCCGGCGCGACCGCCTGTGCGTCGCGGCGCTTCTGCAGGTAGTCGCGCTGCACCAGGAGCAGCTGTTCGACCTGGCGCTGGGTGAGATAGCCCATCTCGACCAGCATCTCGGGCAGCGGGCGCCGTCCGCCGGCCAGGGAGTGCAGGCCGTGCACCTCGTCCAGCTGCCCGGCGGTGATCAGCTTGTAGTGCAGCGCCAGGCGCCCGAACAGCAGCTCCTCTTGCCCGGAGGCCATGGCACGACTTTATCGCACGAGCCGCGGCGCCGCCGCCGGAACCATGACCTCCGCATGAGCGTAGGTATTGACATGCGGCAGGTTGCTGAGAGGTAGTAGGAGGATCTGAGGAGGCAGCCCCCGAGGAGACAGCCCATGGCGACCCTGTGGCAAGACCTGCGCTTCGGCGTCCGCGCGCTGCTGCGCAACCCGCTTCCGACCGGCTTGGCTCTGCTCGTGCTCACCCTTGGCATCGGCGCCAACACCGCCATCTTCAGCGTCATCAGCGGCGTGCTGCTCGAGCCGCTGCCCTACCCGTCGCCGGAACGGCTCATCCTGGCGATCGACAGCGCGCCGCGTCTCGGCTTCCCGCTTTTTGCTTCCTCGCCTCTCAACTATCGCGACTGGTGCGAGCAGAACCGCTCCTTCTCGACCCTCGACGCCTTCAACATCGGGCGCTTCAACCTCACGGCGGCGGCGCGGCCGGTGGCGGTGCGCGGTGGCGCGGTGACCGCCCACTTCTTTCGCACCCTGGGCGTCGAGCCCCTGCTCGGCCGCTTCTTTCGCGCCGAAGACGATCGCCCCGGCGCCGAGCCGGTGACCGTGGTCTCCTACGACCTCTGGCACACGGCCTTCGGCGCCGATCCGGGCCTGGTCGGCAGGCGCATCCAGATCGACGGCCGCTACCGCACGGTGGTCGGGATCGCGCCGCGCGGCCTGGCGTTCCCGCGCCAGGCCGCCGTCTGGTTGCCGCTCGCGCTCGACTATGCCAACGAAGGCCGGGGCGGCCACTACCTGCGCGTGCTGGGCAGGCTCAGGCCGGGGGTGACCTTGCCCCAGGCACAGGCCGACATGTCGGCCATAGCCGCCCGCCTCGAGCGCCTCTACCCGGAGACCAACTCCGCCTGGGGCATCGTGCTCGAACCTCTCCGCGAGCGCCTGGTCGCCGACGTCAAGCCGGCGCTCGTCCTGCTGGAGCGGGCGGTCTGGGCGGTGTTGCTCATCGCCTGCGCCAACGTCGCCAACCTGCTGCTGGCGCGAATGAGCTCGCGTGGCCCCGAGCTCGCGGTGCGCGCCGCGCTGGGCGCCGGTCGCTACCGGCTGGTCCGCCAGGTGGTGGCCGAGAGCGTCGTGTTGTTCGGAATCGGCGGTGCCCTCGGCCTGGTCGCTGCCTGGTTCGGCACCAGGGTGCTGCTGGCGATCAGCCCCGACGCCATCCCGCGCTCCGAGAACGTCGGGCTGGATGGGCGCGTGCTGCTCTACACGCTGGCCGTGTCGCTCGGGTGCGGAGTGCTGGTCGGCCTGGTCCCCGCGCTCGCGGCCGCCGGCGGCAGCCTGCACGCGCCGCTCAAGGAAGGTGGCTGGACCAAGGCAGGCGGCCACAGCGGCCGCTGGCTCCGTCATCCGCAGAAAGTGCTGGTGATGAGCGAGGTGGCGCTGGCCCTGGCGCTGCTGATCGCCTCCGGGCTGCTGCTGCGCAGCTTCGCGCGCCTGCAGTCGGTGCGGCCCGGCTTCGAGCCGCGTGGGGTGATGACCGCGACGCTGTCGCTGCCGGACGTCAAGTATCCGGACGAAGCCCGGCAAGCGCAGTTCTGCGAGCAGCTGCTGCAGCGAGTGAGCGCCCTGCCCGGGGTCGAGAACGCCGCCGCCGTCTATCCGCTGCCGCTCGCGGGAGATGGCTACGGTTTGCGGTTCACGGTCGCCGGGCGCCCCCAACCGGCACCCGCCGAGATGCCGCGCGCCGACGTCGTGTCGATCACCCCCGACTACTTCCGCGCCATGACGATCCCGCTGCTCGCGGGGCGCTATTTCACCGCCCAGGACCGGATCGGCGCCCAGCCCGTGATCATCGTCAACCGTGCCATGGCGCGCCGGCTCTGGCCCGGCGAGAGCCCGCTCGGCAAGCGCCTCACTTTCGACCCGCCGACCGACCCGAAGGCGCGGTGGCTGACGGTGGTCGGGATGGTGGGCGACGTGCGTGCCGCGGCCCTGCGCACGGAGCCCGGGTCGCAAGCCTACTGGCCGGAGCTGCAGCGCCCGATGAGCGAGATGGCGCTGGTGCTTCGCACCTCGCGGCCGCCGGCCCTCGTGGTGCCGCCGCTCAGGCAGCTGGTGCAGGCGCTCGACCCCGACCTGCCCCTCTACCGCGTCCAGACGCTCGCAACCGTGGTCGCCGCCTCGCTCGACCAGAACCGCGTCAAGACCCTGCTGATCGGCTGCTTCGGTGCCCTCGCCCTGCTGCTGGCGGCGGTCGGCATCTACGGCCTGGTCAGCTACTCCGTGGCCCAGCGCACCCACGAGATCGGCATTCGCGTGGCGCTCGGCGCCGGGCGCCGCGAGGTGCTGCGCATGGTGATCGTCCAGGGCATGGGCCTGGTGGCCGCCGGCCTGGCGGTAGGCCTCGCCGTCGCCTGGGCATGCTCCCGGCTGCTGGCCGATCAGCTCTACGAGATCAAGGTCACCGATCCGCTCACCTACGCCGGTGTGCCCCTGCTGCTCGCCGCGGTGGCGCTGGCGGCCAACTGGCTGCCGGCCCGCCGCGCCACCCGGGTGGATCCGCTCGAGGCCCTGCGCGCCGAGTAGCCCGGCAGCAGCCGGCGCGCCTCCGCGAGCGGCCTCCGGGAGCGCACGCGGAGCGACCGGCCGCCGTCCGCTGTCCCGGCGATGCCTCCGGCGCGCACAGAGGTACCGTAGGGGTCGACGGTAGGAGCCAACGCTCCAAGTTGCCTCTACACGCCTGCCCGCCGCCGCTGCCGAATCCGCGGGCGTCCCTCACCGCGAGTCAGCCCTGGAGAGAGCACATGGCCGAGCCGCACCAGCAGTCCGATCCGTCGCGAGAGGTGGGGCAGGGAGATGCGGGGCGGGCGCTCGCCCTGATGCTGGCGCTGTTCGCGCTGGCGCTGCTGCTGGTCACGGCCCGGCACCGGCCGCCGTCGCCGCGCCCGGCCGGCGCGCCGCCGGGCGAGTTCTCGGCCGGGCGGGCAGGCGAGGTGCTGCGGCAGCTGGTCGGCGATGGCCAGCCGCATCCGGTCGGCAGCGCCGCGGACGAACGCGTGCGGCAGGTCATCACCGGCACGCTTGCCGGCCTCGGCTACCAGCCGCGCGTCGAGGAGGGCTTCGCCTGCCACTGGGGCGGCAGCTGCGGCCGGGTGCGCAACGTCCTGGCGCGGCTCGAGGGGCTTGAGCCCGGCGCGGCGGTGGCGCTGGTCGCCCACTACGACTCGGTCGGCGCCGGGCCTGGCGCCGCCGACGACCTCGCCTCGACGGCGGCGATCCTCGAGATCGCGCGCGCGCTCAAGGCCGGCCCGCCGCTCCGCCATCCGGTGGTGCTGCTGATGGACGAGGGCGAGGAGACGGGGCTGCTCGGCGCCGCGGCCTTCGAGGAGTCGAGCCCGGAGGCCGCGAACGTCAAGGCGGTCGTCAACCTCGAGGCGCGCGGCAGCAACGGGCCGAGCTTCATGTTCGAGACCAGCGGCAACGACGGCTGGCTCATCTCGGCCTGGGCGCCGCGCGCACCGCGTCCGGTCACCACCTCGCTCGCCGCCGCCATCTACGCCCGCCTGCCCAACGACACCGACCTGACGATCTTCAGGCACCACCACGTTCCCGGCCTCAACTTCGCTTTCATCGGCGATGCCACTCACTACCACACGCCGGCCGACAATCTCGCCAACGCCTCGCCTGCCAGCCTGCAGCATCAGGGCGACAGTGCGCTGGCCGCGGTCACCGGCCTGGCGGACTCAGCCGACCTGGCGAGCCCGCCGCCCGGCAACCTGGTGTTCTTCGACCTGCTGGGCTCGGGAATCGTGCGGTGGCCGCTCGGCTGGTCGCTGGGGATGGCGGTAGCAGCCCTGCTGCTGATCCTGGTGGTGACGGCGATCGCCCTGTCGCGGCGCACCCTGGGCGGCGGCGAGCTGGTGCTCGGCCTGCTGGCCGTGCCGGCGATGCTGCTGGCGACCGCCCTGCTGGGGTTCGGGCTGTCGCTCGCCCTGCGTGCCGCCGGCGCCCTGGCCGTCGCCTGGCTGGCGCAGCCGCTGCCGGCGCTGGCGGCCTTCTGGCTGCTGCCGCTGGCGATGGTGGCGGCGATCGCCTCGATGCTGGGAATGGGTCGGCGGTCGGCGCAGCTCGGGATGTGGGCAGGGATCTGGATCGTCTGGGCGGTGCTGGCGGTGGCGCTGGCCGCGCAGGCGCCGGCGACCAGCTACATCCTGGTGGCCCCGGCGCTGGTGGCCGGGATCTGCGGGCTCCTCGCGCGGGTGTGGCGCGGCGGTGGACCGGGCGGAGCGCCGGCGGCTCTGTGGACGGCGACGATCGTGCCGGGAGTCGCGGCCGCGCTGCTGTGGTGGGGCGTGCTGCCGCCCATCTACGACGGCCTGGGAGTGCCGGCGCTGCCGCTCATCGCCTCGCTGCTTGCCATCCTGCTCGCCACCTTGGCGCCGCTGATCGCCTTCGGCGGCGGGCTCGGGCGCCGGCTATGGGCGGTGGCGCTGGTGCTGACGGTGGTGGCGGCGCTGGCGGCGCTGGCGCAGCCGCGCTTCACGCGACAGTCGCTGCAACCGATCACCTTCACGTTCCTCCAGGACGCCGATGCCGGAACGGCGCGCTGGGTGGTCCGCGCGCTGCCGCCGCTCCCGGGGGCGGTGCTGCGCGCGGCGCAGTTCGGGCCGCCGGGTCCGGTGTTTCCCTGGTCGTCGCCGGGCTCGCTGGGCCGCAGCGCGCCGGCGCCGCCGCTCGCGGCGGCCGCGGCCCCGGCTCCCGAGGTGCAGGTGCTCGAGAGCTCAGTCGCCGGTGGCCGCCGTCATCTGCGGCTGCGGCTGACCTCGCGGCGCGGGGCCCCGGTTGGCACGCTCTGGGTGCCTGCCCAGGCCAAACCCGGGCCGGTGACGATCGAAGGCCACCAGGTGCCGGAGACCGGCTGGCGAACCGGCAAGCCGCAGTTTGGGCCGGGCGACTGGCTGCAATACAGCGACGTCACGCTGCCGCCAGGGGGTTGCGAGCTCGACCTGGTGCTCGGCGAGACCGGACCGCTCGAGCTCTACGTGACGGACGTCACGTCAGGCCTGCCGCCCGCCGGCGCCGCCCTGCTGGCGGCGCGGCCGCCGACCGCGGTGCCCTTCCAGCAAGGCGAGACGACGATCGTGAGCCGGAAGCTGAAGCTCTGAGTCTGGCGCGGCGCGCGGCGGGGAGAGCGGCGCGGCGGGTGAACGGCGCAGGGGAAGAGGCGCGGCAGGTGAACGGGCGGAGGGAGCGGCGCGGCGGCGGGGGCCAGGGGGCCTGGATGCAGCCCCGAGGCGCCCCGCGCCGGCTGTTGTTGGATGGCTGGGGATGGCTGGGGATGGCTGGGATGGCTACTTGGACTTCGCGGCGGCCGCAGCCTCGATCGAGTCGACAGCGATGCTGTCACCGGTGGCAGTGCCCTTGACCGTCACTTCGTGGCCCAGGTGCTGCTTGGCGACGTCCTGCTTGTCGAGCTTGTAGAGCTTCTTGTCGGCGTTGTTGAAGAGCACCAGCTTGCCGCCCTTCTCGATGCACTTGGCGGCGCAATCCTTGTGGGCCGCGTTGGCGCCCTTCGCCCCGCACTTCTCGTCGGTGATCCAGCCGTTCCAGCTGCCGGCGGTGCCGGCCGCGGCGGCGGCGATCGGGGCCACCACCAGGCTCAGGACCGCGAGGCAGGCCAACAGGGCAATCGTTCTCTTCATCGCAACCTCCTGGAGGATGAGGGAGCCGGGATGGGCTCCCGAATTGACTTGAGCCGGAGTGTACCACAGCGCTTGTATCGCTATGCGATCTTTGTCGTGCTGCATAATCGCGCTCCGTGGCCGTCCTCTACCGTCTCACCCTGGAGTACGAAGGCACCCGCTACCACGGATGGCAGGAACAGCAAAACGCGCGCTCGGTAGCCGGCGAGCTGCGCCGCGCCGTGCAGGAAGCGGTGGGGGAGGGCAACGCGGTCAAGGAGCTGGGAGGCTCCGGCCGCACCGACGCCGGCGTCCACGCGCTCGCCCAGACCGCCCACTTGCGCCTCGCCCGCGCGGTCGAGCCGGAAGGTCTTCGCCGCGAGGTCAACGATCGCCTGCCCGCGGACATCCACGTGCTCGACCTGGCGTCCGCCGCGCCCGGCTTCCATGCGCGCCACTCGGCGCTTGCCCGCTCCTACATCTATCAGGTTTCCCGCCGCCGCACGGCGCTCGCCAAGCGCTACGTCTGGTGGGTGAAGCGGCCGCTCGTGATCGAGCGCATGGCCGCCGCGGCGGCGTTGCTCGCGGGCCGGCATGACTTCCGCCTGTTCTGCGAGCGCCCGGCCGAGCAGCCGAGCACCCTGGTGGAAGTGGAACGGGCCGAGGTGGCCGCCGCCGGCTCCCTGATCCTCTGCCGTCTGGTGGCTTCCCACTTCCTCTGGAAGATGGTGCGCCGCGTCACCGGCGCCCTGGTGCGCGCCGGCGCCGGCGAGCTGGACCTCGAGTCCTTCGCCGCCCTACTCGGCGCCGACCCGGCCCTCCACGTCCACCTCCAGGCGGCGGCCGGCCAGGGCCGCCGCGCGCCGCAGCCCGCCGAGTGGACCGCGCCGCCCTCCGGCCTCTTCCTCGAGCGCGTCCTCTACGCCGGCGACCCGCCGCTCGCGCCGCTGGTCTCGCCTGTCGTCTCGGTAGGCTAGTCATCAGCCGGGGCGCCGTCCTTGATCACGAAGCGGGCTTTCAGGCGGGCCACCTCGGAGGCCAGCCCCGCCAGCTTGACCGATCTCAGCACCTCTTCGAAGTCCTTGTAGGCCGCCGGCGCTTCGTCCCGCGGGTAGGTGCGCGTGTTGGCAAGGATGTCGTGCTCCTCGAAGGAGCGGTCGATCGCTTCCTGGTCGAGCTGGCGGATCGCCTGCTGCCTGCCCATGGCGCGGCCGGCGCCGTGATTGACGCTGTAGCACGCCAGCGCCGCGCCCGGATCGGCGACCATCACCGCCGAGCCCGCCTGCGGATTGCCGGGCAGCAGGATCGGGTGGCCGGTGTCGGCGAACGGCGTCCCCGCCAGCTCGGGGTGGCCGGCCGGAAAGGCGCGGGTGGCCCCCTTGCGATGGATCCATGCCGGCCGGCCGTTCCAGATCTCGCGCCGGGCGATGTTGTGGCTGATGAAGTAGACCAGCTGGCCGGTGACGCCCGGAAAGACCGCCGCGAACGCCTCCAGCACCAGGGCGTTGATCAGCAGGTGGTTGACGGTCGCGAAGTTGGCCCCGAGCGCCATGTCGTCCAGGTAGCGGTCCGCCTCGGGCGTGCCGAGCGGGGCGTAAACGAGATGCGGGTCGCCGGCCGGGAGCGGCAGGTGCCATTGCTCGAAATGCGCGCGCAGCTCCTTGAACTGGCGTTGCGCCAGGTCGTGGCCGAAGCCGCGCGAGCCGCAGTGCGACAGGAAGGCGACGTGCCCATCGCGCAGGCCGAAGGCCGCCGCGGCGCGCTCGGCGCGCCCCGTGCTCTGGCTGCGGTCACCGCCGCCGGCGTCGCCGCCGACGTGCACCACCTCGCACTCGCCGAAGTGGTTGCCGCCGCCGTAGGAGCCGAGCTGGCCGATCTTGTCCGCGAACTGGCCGAAGCGGCCGCCGGCGCGCAGCTCGGCAAGCCGCGACGCCAGCGCGCCGGCCGTGCCGTCGTGGCCCAGGTGGCGCCAGTCCTCGCAACGCGCCGGCCACTCCTCGGGGATGCCCAGGGCGGCGCACACCCGCGCGGTCGCCCCCTCGGTCACCGCCTCCTCGCCCAGCACCTCGCCGACGCGGCGCGATCGGCGCACGCTGCGCTGGCCCTTGCCGGCGCCGGTCGGAACACGCTCGGCGATCTGGCGGATCAGCTCCCGCCGCACCTCGCGGCCGTCGACCTCGCCGGCGGGCAGGTCCAGCTGCAGCAGGCTCATCGAGCACTTGATGTCGACTCCCACCGGACCCGGAAAGATGTGGTCGGGCGAGGCGAGCACGCAGCCGATCGGGGCGCCATAGCCGCGGTGCGCGTCGGGGTTGAGAACCACGTCGACGACGCCGGGCGCGCCGCGCGCGTTGACCGCCTGCTGCAGGCACACCTCGTCGAGGCCGGCACGGATCGCCGCGGTGCCGATCACCCTGATCGGCGGCAGCCGGCCCTCTGCCACCGGCAGCAGCGCGGTCGCCTCGCCGGTCGGAATTAGCCGCAGCGGCCCGCTCTCTCTGGTCTCGCTCATGCTCGGCTCCCTGACCGATCCCGTCGTGCCGGCCCCGACGTGCCCCGACGTCCAGCCTGCACGACCCCGCGTTGACAATACGAGCTAACCGGGCGGGATGCCAGGCCGAGCCGGGGGCGGCGCCCCGAGCGGAGCGAGCGGGCCGGCCGGGGTGCCCGGAGCCATCGGACCGACCGGGCCGATCTGAGTCAAGGTGACGGCGCGCAGCCGGCTGCCGGGGGCGAGGTAGACGTAGAGCAAGACCTTGCCTGGCCGCGGGAGCGTGATCTCGGCGGCGGCGGCCGGACCACCCGCGAGAGCCGGGTCCGCGGCCGGCACCGGCCAGACCTCCGCCCGCGCCAGCTGCGTGCCGGCGGCGTCGGCCACCCGCACCAGCGCCGGCTGCAGCACCTGCCCGATCAGGGCGATGCGGTAACGGCCGGCCGGGGCGCAGCCGCGAAACAGGCTCCAGTCGTCCCGGGTGCGGTACCGCAGCGGCCGCTCCGGGCCGGCGCGCATGCCTGCGTCCGGAACGAAGGCGCTGGCCGCAGGCAGCGGCGGCAGCGCCGGCGCCGGCGGCGGCGGCAGCGCGCCTATCGCGGCCGGGGGCGGGCAGGCGGCGCGGTCGGGGTCGATGCGGTACAGGCGCAGCACCGGACCCAGCTGCAGGTCGCCCGGGATCCACTCCTTGACCAGCGGGAAGGTGCGGAAGATCTCGTCGTAGCGGCTGGCCAGCTGGCGCTGGTTGTCGGTGAACAGCGCCTGCGGATCGCGGAACCGCGAGTAGGCGTCGCTCGAGAGCAGCAGGTAGTCGTTGTCCGGATGGCGCAGATCGGCGAGCGGGATGCGGCCGGCGAAGCGCACGTGCGAGACCGCGAACCGGCCCGGCGTGAAGTCGGGGGTGTACGACTCCTTGACGATGGCGGCGCCGGGCGGCAGGTGAGCGACGATCCAGGCGGCGGCCTCCTCGCGCGTGCTCGGCGTGACGTAGCCGGCGGTCTGGCGGGCGATCAGCTCGGCCGGCGGCCACAGGCAGGCGGCGACCAAAGCCGCCGCCGCCCAGCGCCACGCGGCGCCGCCGCCTCGCTCTGTCGCGGCGCCGCGACCGAGTTGGGCGGCGAGCTCCAACCATGCCGCGATCCCCGCTCCCAGGTAGACGGCGAGGACCGGCAGCACCGGGTACAGGTTGCGCTTGACCACCATGTTCATCGACGTGATCAGCGCCAGGTAGGCCACGGGGTAGGGAGCGAGCCATAGCAGCCGGGCGAGGCGCCGCCGGGTTTCGGAGCGGCGCCGCACGGCGAGCAGCGCCAGGCCCGAGAGCCCGGCCGCCACCGCCGGCCAGCCGAAGCTCTCGGCCAGCTTGCCGGCGTAGAAGCCGGCGTTGCTCTCCGGCATCACGCCCAGCCAGCCGCCCTGCCCGTACTGGCGGGCGCCGTAGAAGATGCCGCGCGGGCCGGCGAATGCCAGGCCGGGATAGACCAGCAGGCTCGGCATCGCCGCCGCCACCGTGGCCGCGGCGGCGAGCGCCGCCCAAGCCAGGCCGGCGTTCCAGTCGCGGCGGCGCACCCGCCAGCCGATCCACACCGCGCCGATGCCCAGGGCGACCAGCGCCGCCGGGTACTTGCTGGCGGCCGCCAGGCCCGCCGCGACGCCGGCCAGCGCGTAGTCGCGGGCGCTCTCCCGGTCCATGAGCCGCACCACGAAGAGCAGGCAGAGCGTGGCGAAGAATGCCGAGGGCACGTCGCAGGTGTTGAGGTGCGATCCTTCGTTGTACAGGTCCGAGACGATCAGCAGGCCGGCAGCCAGGGCGGCCGCGGCGTGGCCGGTCCAGGGCAGGCCCCCATCCCCGGTGCTCCCGCTGCCGTTTCCGCCGCCCCTGCCGAGCCGCTCGGCGATCATGTAGACCGGCACCACGGTCAACGCCGAGAGCAGTGCCACCAGGCCGCGCAGCAGCAGCCAGGAGACCGCGAGCGGGTCGACCACTCCGTAGAGACTCCGGACGAGCGCCCCGACCGCCGCCGGGAAGAGCCCGGCCGCCCACAGCGTCAGGGCGTCGGCATAGTAGGTCAGGTGCGGGTAGACGAAGGTGTTGCTCAGCAGCTCGCCGCCGTCGATCAACGTGGCATGGTGGTAGTAGGTGCCCTCGTCGAGGTAGTACCTGCCGCCGACCTCCGAGTCGATGCCGGCAAAGCGCACCGCAAGCGACAGCGCCACGAGCGCCGGCAGCGCCAGCGCCGCCAGGGTGCGCCCCGGCCGCTGCTCGAGCCGCGCCGCCAGGGTCGCGGCCAGCCAGGCGCCGCCGGCGACGATGGCCGCGGCAAGCGCCGCCCGGCAAAGCGCCGCCGGCACGGCATGGCCGCCCTGGCCCTGAAGTGAAACGTCCAGAAGCCACAGCGCGACCACCAGAGCCGCGAGCGCCGCCGCCGCCAAACCGCAGCGCCGCCGCCGCCGGCGCCATCGCCAGTCCGTCTTGCCGTGCGCATCCGCGGCCGCTGGCTGGCTGGTCATGGCCGCCAGATTGTAGCCGGCCGAGGTGTTCTCGGCCCAGACGGACCCGCCTCCCGGCGGCGCTCGGTGCGAACCTTGCAAGCGTTCACGGCGTTCGCCGGCTGCCTGCCGCCGGCCGGCGCCTCCGGCGCGCCTCCCCGCGGCCGGCCGGCAAACCCGCATAGAATCCGCCCTGCCATGCCGACCGCACGATCCGCAGCCGCCGCCCTTGCCTTCTTCGGCCTCGTCACGGCCGCCTGCTCGTCGGTTACACGGCTGGCGGTGAACAAGGCGGGCGACGCACTGGCGCAGGGTGGCTCGGTCTATGCCGGTGACGACGACCCGGAGCTGGTCTGGCAGGCGGTGCCGTTCGGCCTCAAGACCATCGAGAGCCTGCTGGCGCAGTCGCCGCGGCACCAGGGTCTGCTGCTGGCCGCGGCCAGCGGCTTCACCGAGTACGCCTACGGCGCGCTGCAGCAAGAGGCCGACTTCGTCGAGGCGAAGGACCTGGCGCGCGCCACCGAGCTGCGCGGCCGGGCGCGCAAGCTCTACCTGCGCGCCCTGGGCTACGGCTTCCGCGGTCTGGAGGTCGAGCTGCCCGGCCTGCAGGCGCGGCTGCGCGCCGAGGCCGATCCCGACCGCGCGCTCGGCCGCACGACCAAGGCGCAGGTGCCGCTGCTCTACTGGACGGGCGCCGCCTGGGGCGCCGCCATCGCGATCTCCAAGAACGACCCCGAGCTCGTCGCCGACCAGGCGCGCGCCGCGGCGCTGGTCCGGCGCGGGCTGGCGCTCGACGAAGGGTTCGGCGCCGGGGCCGGCCACGACTTCATGATCGCCTACGAGGGCGGGAGGCTGGCGGTGGGCGGATCGCTCACGGAGGCGCGCCGCCACCTCGACCGGGCGCTCGCGCTGTCACAGAGCCGCCGGGCGGCGCCGCTGGTCGGCTTCGCCGAGACGGTGTCGGTGGGACGGCAGGACAAGGCCGAGTTCAAGCAGCTGCTCGACCGAGCGCTGGCCGTCGACCCTGACGCGGTGCCGGACCAGCGCCTGGCGAACGTGCTGGCCCAGCGCCGCGCGCGCTGGCTGCTCGGCCGCGTCGACGAGCTGTTCGTGGAGTGAGACCCCACCAACCGTGAAGGGAGCCAGAGGATGAATGCAATCACGTCGAGGCCGCGGGCCTCGTTCGCGCCGCGGCTGCCGCGGTCGACGTCGCGGCGGCCGCTGCCGCGGCTGCTGCCACTGCTGCTGCCGTTCCTGGCGCTGGTCATGGGCACGCTCGGCTGGCTCGCCGCCGGCGCCGGCCCGGCCGCGGCGCAGCAGCCGGTGGTGATCAAGATGGCGACGCTGGTGCCCGAGGGATCGTCGTGGCACCTGATCATCAAGGAGATGGCCGACAAGTGGAAGACCGTCTCCGGCGGCCGCGTGGTGGTGCGCCTCTATGCCGGAGGGGTCGCCGGCGACGACGCCGACGTGGTGCGCAAGATGCACCTGGGGACGCTCAACGCCGGCGTGCTCACCGAGGTCGGGCTCGCCGAGATCGATCGCTCGGTGCTGGCGCTCAGCGTGCCGCTGATGTTCTCGTCCTACGACGAGGTGGATTACGCGCTCGAGAAGATGCGGTCCGGCCTCGAGGCGAAGATGGCCGCCAAGGGGTTCGTGACCCTGGCCTGGCTCGACGGCGGCTGGAGCCACATCTTCGCGCAGAAGCCGGTGGCGGTGCCGGACGACCTCAAGCCGCTCAAGCTGTATACGCCGTCGGGAGACCCCGGGGCGGTCGAGGTCTACAAGGCTGCCGGTTTCAACCCCGTGCCGCTGCCGACCACCGAGCTCTCCACCGCGCTGCAGACCGGGCTCGTCAGCGCGGTGCAGATTCCGCCGCAGGTCGCGGTCATCACCCAGTACTACACCCATGCCAAGTACATGACCGACCTCAATTGGTTGCTGCTGCTCGGCGCGACGGTGATCGACAAGGCGACCTGGGAGAAGATCCCGGCCGATGTGCGGCCGGCGCTGCTCGAGGCGGCGCGCGACGCCGGCCGCCGGCTGCGCGCCGACGTCCGCCAGAACGGCGAGAGCGCCGTCGAGGCGATGAAGAAGCGCGGCCTGGTGGTGGTGCCGGTGGATGCGAGGGCCAGGGAGCTGTGGCGCAGGGCGGTCGAGAACGCCTACCCGCGGGTGCGCGCCCAGGTGGTGCCGTCCGACGCCTTCGACGAGGCGCTGCGCCATCGCGACGAGTTCCGCAAGCGTTCGCCGGGCGCCGCCCGCGGGCAATGACGGCGGCCACGGGGTCTCCCGACGACGGCGGGCTGCCGGTCATCGGCGGGCGGCCGGCCCCGGGCGCGAGAGCCGCGGCGGCGGCAAGCGGGGCCGGCGGCTGGGTCGCTCGCTGCGAGGACGCGGTGCTGGTGGCGGCGCTGGCGCTCGCCACCGTGGTGCCGCTCATCGACGCGCTCGGCCGCCCGCTGGGTGGCTTTCACATCCCCGGCTCGGCCCTCTACGTCCAGCAGCTGACGCTCTGGCTGGCCTTCGTCGGCGGCCTCGCGGCCACGCGGCTTGGCGCCCACCTGACGCTGTCGACCTCCCAGCTCTTCCCCGAGGGCAGCCTGGCGCGCCGCGCGGCACGGCTCGCGGCGCTCTCGGTGGCGGCCGCGGTGGTGGCGGTGCTGGCCTATGCCAGCGCCGTGCTGGTGGCGGGCAGCCGGCAGGAAGGGCACGTCCTGCCCGGCGGCCTGCCCGAGTGGGTGAGCGAGTGCGTGATGCCCGTCGCCCTCGGGCTGATGGCGCTGCGTTTCGCCTGGGGCGCCGGGGAAAGCTGGCGCGGCCGCGCCGTCGCCGTGGCCGCCGTCGGGCTGGCCTTCGCCTGCGGCGCGGTCCCCGGCCACGCCGGGGCCCTGGTCTGGCCGCTGGCGCTGCTGGTCGTCGCCGCGGCGCTGCTCGGCGCGCCAGTGTTCGTCGGCATGGGCGGCCTGGCGCTGGTGCTGTTCTTCGCCGACGGCACGCCGGTGGCGGGGGTGTCGGCCGAGGTCTACCGGCTGATTGCCTCGCCGACGCTGCCGGCGATCCCGCTGCTGACCGCGGCCGGATACGTGCTGGCGGAGAGCGGCGCCTCCTCGCGCCTGGTGCGCTTCTTCCGGGCGCTGTTCGGCGGCATGCCGGGCGGCATGGCGGTGATGGTCGCGGCGGTGTGCGCGCTCTTCACCACCTTCACCGGCGGCTCCGGGGTGACCATCATCGCCCTGGGCGGCCTGGTCTACCCCATGCTCAGGGAGGACGGCTACCCGGAGGGCTTCTCGCTCGGGCTGGTGACGGCGGCCGGCAGCCTCGGTCTGCTGTTCCCGCCCAGCCTGCCGGTCGTGCTCTACAGTGTCGTCGCCAGCAGCAGCCAGCAGCTCAGCGTGCCTGCCGAATCGCTCTACCTGGCCGGCCTGGTGCCCGGGCTGCTGCTGGTCGTGCTGGTTGCGCTCTACGGCATCCACGTCGGCCGGAAGGCGGCCACGCGCGAGGCCGAACCGTTCTCCTGGCGCGAGGTCGCTCGCTCCCTGTGGGCGGCGAAATGGGAGCTGCTCCTGCCCGTCTTCGTCATCGTGCTGTTCGCCAGCGGCGTCGCCTCGATGGTCGAGACCGCGGCGGCGGCCTGCGCCTACGCGGTGATCGTCGAGTGCTTCGTCGCCGGCGACATCCCGCTGCGCCGGCTGCCGGGGGTGCTGCTGCGGGCCTCGGCGCTGATGGGCGCGGTGCTGCTGCTGCTGAGCGTCGCGATGGGCTTGACCGGCTACCTGGTCGTGGCGCAGATCCCGGACCTGGTCCTCTCCTGGGTGAAGATCCACATCCACTCCCAGATGGTCTTCCTGCTGGCGCTCAACGTCCTGTTGCTGGTGCTCGGCAGCGTCCTCGAGATCTATTCGGCGATCATCATCCTGGCGCCGCTCGTGGCGCCGATCGGCGTGGCTTTCGGCGTCGACCCGATCCACCTCGGGGTGATCTTCCTCGCCAACCTCGAGCTCGGTTTCCTGTTCCCGCCGGTCGGGCTCAACCTCTTCCTCTCCTCGTCGCGCTTCGGCCAGCCGCTGCCGCGGCTCTACCGGCACGTCCTGCCCTTCCTTGCCATCCTCGGCGTCGGCGTGCTGCTGATCACCTATCTGCCGAGCATGTCGCTGGGGATCCTCAAGCTCTTCGGGCGGTGATAGTGTTCGGCTAAACCGCCGAGAGCGCGCTTACACCCCCGCTGCCGCCGCCGTCCACCCGTCGGCGGCGGCCAGCTTCCGCGCCTCGTTCGCGCCGGGTGGCGCGAGCGCGGCGGTCGTCATCCGAACGGCGGTCGGCGACGTAGTTATGGGCGCCGTGACGACCGGCCGCCGCGCGGCTCGAAGCTCGACGGCGGCGCCCGGCCCAATTCAACGACAGGAGGGATGACATGAAGCTGAAAGTGATGGTGCACGTGCTCGTTCTCGCCGCGGTCCTCGCCGTAACCGCCGCCTGGGGCCAGGGCGGTGGTGCCGCCGCCGCCCCGAAGGCGATGGCTCCGGCAGCGCCGGCCATGGCAGCGACAGCGCCGGCCATGGCTCCGACAGCCATGGCTCCGACAGCGCCGCCGAACCCGGCGCTCGCCCAGCTCAACTTCTTCGCCGGCAGCTGGCAATGCGCCGGCACCGGCTACATGGACGGCAAGGGTCACCCGACCGGCGCCAGGGTGACCATGGGCTGGGAGCTCAACGGTTACTTCATGAGCCTGCGCTACGAGGAACAGAAGACCGACGTCAACCCGATGCCGCTCACCGCGGTGGAGCACTGGGGCTACGGCGACGAGCTGAAGAAGCTGGTCGCCGGTCAGGTGGACAGCATGGGCGGCTACGGCACCCAGGCGAGCGCGGGCTGGGAGGGCGACTAGATGGTCTGGGTCGGCGACGTCCACATGATGGGCACGAAGATGCCGAGCCGCGACACCTTCGTCAGGCACGGCGACAACGAGGTCACCCACCTCGG
>DASZHY010000056.1:0-4581 GCA_035949675.1 Thermoanaerobaculia bacterium | reverse complement strand
TCCAGCATCGCTTCGGTCGCGCCGCAGGTGATCACGACCTCGTCGCTCGTGTAGGCGCGGCCGGTCTGGCGGCTCAGGCGCTCCGCCACGGCGGTGCGCAGCGGCGCGCCCCCGGTGAAGGGCAGGTAGCTGTTCGCCGCGCGGCTGTCGATCGCGGCGCGAGTGGCGGCGACCGCCGCCGCCGGCGGCGGCAGGTCGGTGTCCAGGTTCTCGAGCCGCAGCACCTCGGGATCGTCCCCGGCGGCCTGCGCCACGCGGTCGATTGCGAACCCGGGGATCGCCGCCAGGCGCCGGACGGTCATCCGCCGCCCGCGTCCTTGCTCGCCGTGCGCCGGATTGCCGGCTCCCAACGGGCCAGCATCAGGTGCATTCCGGTTGGGGAGGCGCGTCCCATGAGGGTAGCTTAATCGGTGGCGGCAACCGGCGTGCGCCGGCCGTGCGGGCCCGCCTCACCGGGCACGCAGGCTGCGCCGCGGGTGACCTTGCGCCGCGGCACGCTGGGGGCGTACTTTGTAGTATAGTCTTTTCGAAGCAACGCCAACTTTCCCGTCGGCGCGGCGGTTCCGGCCGCACGGTTGCGCGAAGCTCGAAACAGGGACATGCCCAGCGATGCCACGTCGCTCGCCGGACCTCGGCGAGACTTCGTCGAGGAGCCGTACGTCTCCCTCTTCTTCTTGCACGCCGGCATCGGGCAGTCCATCCTGATGGAAGTGCCGGGAAACGGCTGGATCGTCGTCGATGCCAACCTGGTGCCCGGGCCCAAGAACAACCCGACGGTCGAGGCGCTCGAGCGGCACGCCAGGCTGCCTTCGTTTCACGTCAAAGCGGCGGTCATAACGCACTTCAATCTCGACCATTACAGCGGGATCCTGGGCGTCCTGGAGCTATGCGAGAGGGTCGCGCGCATCCAAGGGCGCAAGCTCCGAGAGGTTTGCCAGACCCTGGTGCTACCCATCACCTACAAACATTTCTATGCGTTCATCGCGGCCGGCAAGGAGCGGCGGGACAAGAAAACCAAGCGCGCGGGGCAGGCCCATCTGCGCGCGTTCCTCGAGCTCTTGCCGCGCCTGAAAGAGGTAGGGGTGGCGTGCATCGGTCTCGAGCCGCTGCAGCAGTGCTGGGGAGGGCCGCTGCACACCAACCACCCCGCCGGCGACAGCTCCGACCGCCCCGCCGGCGAAAGCTGGGCCTTCACCTTCCATCCGGGTGCCGAAGCGGTGATCGAGGAGATGGTCCTCGGTGGGAGCCGCCGCGACGGCGCCGAGCTGGAAGAAGCCATCCACGACCGCGAAAACGAGTTCGCCTACGTCCTCGGCGTCGGCTCCGGCAAGGGCCCCGGCAGTCTGCATTTCTTGCTCACCTCCGACGTGCCGGGCAGCACCTTCCGCGAGCTCACCCGCTCGTTGCAAGACGAGATCGTGCCAGAGGCCCTGAGCAGTCGCTTTGGCGCGAGGCAAGGCATTCTGCCGCTTATCGATGAAGGCGCGAGCAGCCCGCGCCTCTGGCCCGTACAAGGCATTACCGTACCGCATCATGGCTCGAGGGCCGATCCCGCCCGCCACGAGGAGCTGAGCTGGTGGCTCGCCAGCGGTCACGGCGTGCCTGGGCAGCCGGCACTCGCAGTCGTCCAGGGACATGGACAGGCGCTGGGTAAGAACACCGTCAGCGAGCTTGCGCAGGCGCAGCTGCGGATCTTCTGCACCGCCAAGCCCGAACGGTTGCTTGCGAGGTATCGGACTTGCAAAGAGCTTGACGCGAGAGAGCAGCGGCCCCTGAGGGTTGCTCCTGCGCAGGCTTCGCCCGCGCCGCAGGTTGCAGTGGAATCACGCCAATCGCTATGGTATCGTGAAATAGCACCTGAGCCGAACGTCGACATGCCCGGCGACCCCGATTCGCAAGCCTCTCCTGCCTACCTGGAGGTTCGTGGCGGTGGAAGGGGTCTTCATCGAGTCATTGCCAAGGGCGTCTACGAGATCGTGACGGAACCGGCCACCGTCCTTTATCACGACCGGACGCAGGTGTTCCCGTAGCGCGGCAGGCTGCGGAGCGACGGCGAGGGTACGACGCATGGCTTTGACCCGCCACTCGGCTCGCGCGTGCTTTCTCTGGAAGAACCGCGCCGACGATCTCGGCCCAGGCACCGCCGCCCAGCGGCTCTGGGCTCCCTTCCTGCAGTGCCTCGAAGGCCTCCAAGATCCTTGCTCGGATGCGGAAGAGAGGACTGGCGCCCCCCCGGGGGTCAAAGCCACCATCAACGACTTCCTCGGTAAGCTCCTCGCCGCGGCGTCCGACGGGACCGAGCCCGCCGAGCTGCAGGAGGGCCTGGAGCACCAGCGCCCGCTGGCGGTGCTCGCCGCCTGGCGCCGCGAGGACCAGATGGGTAGGGACGTCCCCAAGCGGCTGTTCGGCGCGCCGCGCGACCAGGGAGCGGTAGCCTTCTATCTGGGGCAACTGGCGTTCCTTCTCGGGCAGCTGCGGCTGGCGAAGGCCTACGCCGTGGAGGCTTACGAGCTGCTGCAACGGGCAAGTGAAGACGATCAAGGTGGCCGGCAGGCGAGGCAGAAGGAGCTTGGCCTGCGCATCCTCGAGTTCCTCACGGTGACGCTCGCGATCGAGGTGGCGTTCCACAGCGAGGGCTATGGCACGTTTCGCGACCAGGACGGCCATCCGCTGGCGCAGCGCATTCAGGTCGAGCTGACAGACGCCGGCTCGCACTACCTCGAGGGGTTCCCGCGGACCGCCGTGCTGAACGCTCGGCACCGCGTCTGGTCGTCGCGCGGCGACGGCAGGCGCGCGGCCCAGGCAGGGACGGAGCCGATCGAAGAATACGTGAAGCACTACTGGTTGCCGGTCCCTACCGATCAGGACCTCGAGCCGGTCGAGGGTGATCCCTCGAAGCTCGAACCGTCCGCCCTGGCCTATGTTCTCTCCCGGCAGAACCGGGCAGGCATGCTGCTCTTTCGCTACCGCAGCTGGCTGCAGGCGAAGGAGATGTTCGAGCAGGTCGTGCAGGTCCTCGAGCAGCGGCGCAAGACAGGGCCCTGGGACGCCATGCTGACGCCACTCTGGCACGAAGCGCTGCTCTACCTGGGAAGGCTCGAGGCGCAGGTCCTGGACTTTTCCGCCGCCGAGGAGAAGATCGATCTGGCAGAGCCCTATTTCTCCGCCGTCGGCGACGAGTTTGCTCAGAACAAAGCGCGCAAGGCACGGGCGGAGCTGAGGTATCGCCAGTACCGGTGGGCCGAGGCGGAGGCGCTCCTGCTGCAGGTCTGGCGCGAGAGCCGCGCCAAGGGTTTCGGCCACGATCAGGCCTCGACCGAGGTGCTCAGGGCAAAGATGCTGAGCCGCTTCGGTTTCCAGGAGGATGCCGGGGCGCTGCTGGCGAGCGCCAACGTCCATTTCCGCCGCTATGACGTATTGCGCGAGAGCATGGAGTGCCTCTTCTGGCAAATCATCATCCACGCGCGCTGGCTCGATCTGACTGGCCATCCGAGAGAGCACGTGGTCATGAGCCGCGCTCTCATGAAGGTCTATCGCAGCCTTTTCATGAGCAGCGTCGGGCGCCAGCTCGCGCGCGGGGACGAGCTGAGCCGGCTGGGGGAGGCCCTGCGGGACAAGCGTCATCCCGACATCAGCGAGGCACTGCTCGTGCTGCGGCTTGGCGCCATCCCGTCTGAAGACCTGGTCCGCTCCCTGCGCAAGATTGCAGGAGCTTCGACCTCGACGATCTCCTCGGCGTTACAGGGGAGGCTGGCGTACCAGCTGCTGCGTCTCATCTGCTTGCAGCAGCGTGAGGATCGCCCGCGGGTCAGCAGAGCGGCGCAGCAGGCGCTGGCAAAGCAGCAAGACGAGAAGCGGCTGCGCAAGTCCAGGGTCCGCGACGAGGTGCTCTCGGCGCTCGAGGGCATCGCGAACCCCCGCCGCGAGGGCGACTACGTGCCCGCTTGCCTGGCACTCCAGGAGGCATGCCGCGGCGCCGCGAACCTCGGTCTCGGCGGTGGCTTGGTGCCGTTCCTCGTGGACCTGTCCCAGTGCTTCGTCGAGCGGGACTGTTTCGTGGCCTTGCTCCTGCTGCTCCTCGAAGCCGTAGACGGCGCGATCCGGGTCCCCACGCCGGTCGGTCACCGGGGACGCAATCTGGACACGGTCGTCCTCAAAGAGGCCTACCGCAGCCTGGTCAAGTACCTGGTCCTGGAGCGGACCTTCTATCTTGGTCCACCCCCGTTCCAAGAGCAGGCAACCTCCAAGTTGTGGCCGGCGCTCCGCAAGCGCGAGCGGCGAAACTGGGCGGAGCTCTATCGTGCCATGAGCAAGGGGGAGCACGGCATCTCCTACCCCACTCTTGCGGTCGCCCTTGGCTGGGTCGAGAGCGTGGGCTCCGGCGGCGCCAGCCTCCGTGTCTTCTGGGTCGAGGAGTGTCTTGGCCGACCACTGCGGCAGGAGGACTTCCAACGTATCGAGGTGCCCATCGAGGTCGTGGCCCAGGGTCACGCTGAGTCGAGGATGGCCCTGATCGCGCTGATCGGGCGCCACGGCGATCCCGGGGACGAGCGCACCAGGCAGAGGCCTTGGACCGCCCAC
>DASZHY010000055.1:0-10690 GCA_035949675.1 Thermoanaerobaculia bacterium | reverse complement strand
CGGCGTCCTCTACCAGGCGATGGAGCCGATCGACAAGCGCCACCACCAGACCATCATCAGCCGCATCAAGGTGATGTCGGAGCTCGACATCTCCGAGAAGCGCACGCCGCAGGACGGCCGCTTCAAGCTGCGGCTGCGCGGCCGCACCATCGACTTCCGCGTCTCCATCATGCCGTCGGTGCACGGCGAGGACTGCGTCATCCGCATCCTCGACAAGGAGTCGATGAACAAGGAGTTCAGCAACCTGCGGCTGGACATCCTGGGTTTCGACGACGAGACCCTGCGCAAGATAAGAAAGTTCATCCGCGAGCCGTACGGCATGGTGCTGGTCACCGGCCCCACCGGCTCTGGCAAGACGACGACGCTGTACGCCTGCCTGTCCGAGATCGTCTCCTCCGAGGACAAGATCATCACCATCGAGGACCCGGTCGAGTACCAGCTGCGCGGCATCACCCAGATCCCGGTCAACGAGAAGAAGGGGCTGACCTTCGCGCGCGGCCTGCGCTCCATCCTGCGCCACGACCCGGACAAGATCATGGTCGGCGAGATCCGCGACGAGGAGACGGCGCAGATCGCCATCCAGTCGGCGCTCACCGGCCACCTGGTGTTCACCACCGTCCACGCCAACAACGTCGTCGACGTGCTGGGCCGCTTCCTCAACATGAACGTCGACCTCTACAACTTCGTCTCGGCGCTCAACTGCGTGCTGGCGCAGCGGCTGGTGCGCAAGATCTGCCCGCACTGCCGCCACCAGGTGCAGGCCTCCCGGCAGCTGCTCGAGGAGAGCGGGCTCGATCCCGGGATCTACGCCGATTTCGTCTTCTTCGAAGGCTCGGGCTGCATCGAGTGCAGCGGCACCGGCTTTCTCGGCCGGCTGGCGGTGTCCGAGCTGATGGACCTCTCGGACCACATCCGGGAGCTCATCCTGGACAAGCGGCCGGCATCGGAGATCCGGCGCGCCGCCAAGGAAGAGGGCATGACCTTCCTGCGCGAATCGGCGCTCGAACAGGTGCTGCGAGGAGTGACCACGCTACGTGAGATCAATAAAGTTACCTTCGTGGAGTAAGCGCCTGCTGGGCTTCGCGCCGCTGCCGTCGCCGCCCCACGTCTTCGCGCTCGACGAGACGCGGCTGCGCTATGGCCAGCTGATCGCCGACCGGCAGGGGCTGCGGCTGCGCGCCTTCCGGCAGCTTCAGCTGCCGCCGGCCTCGTTCCAGAACGGGCTGCTCGGCGGGCCGCTGCGCGATCCCGGCGCTCTTCGCGAGCTGGTCGGGGCCATCCTCGAAGACCTCCCCGGCGGCGTCCGCGAGGCGTCGCTGGTCATCCCCGACGCCTGGCTGCGGGTCACCTACGCCGAGAGCGGCGACCTGCCGCGCGGCGGCGCCGCGCTCGACGAGGTGCTGCGCTGGAAGCTGCGGCGCCTGGTGCCGTTCCGGGTCGACGAGCTGCGCGTCAGCGCCACCCTGGTGTCGCCGCTGCCCGGCCAGGACGAGCCGCGGCGGCTGCTGATGGGATTCGCCATCGAGCAGCTGCTGGCGCAGATCGAGGACGCCTTCACCGCCCACGGCGTCCGCCTGGGACAGATCTCGAACGTCAGCCTGTCGCTGCTCGACGCCCTGCAGCCGGCGTCGCAGGCGCGCGGCCGCGCCGCGTTCATGGCGCTGGCGCTGGTCGAGGACGACGGCTATGCGCTGATCTTCGCCCGCCGCGGCGAGCCGGTGCTGCACCGCTACAAGGCGCTGTCCGGCGCCGCCGGCGACACCTCTCCGGGCGGCGCGGTGGTGCGCGACCTGCGGTTGACCCGCAACTTTCTCGACGAGCACTTCCCGGGCTCGGCCCTGGACAGCGTGCTGCTGCTGGCGCCGCCGCCCCTCGTGCCGCTGTGGCTGGACCGCTTGCAGCAGGGCCTCGGACGGCGCGCGGCGGCGGTCGACGGCGCGGTGCTGCCGCCGCTGCGCAGCGAGGACGGCTTCTCCCCGGTGCCGCCGTGGCGGGAGGTGGCGCCGATGATCGGGGCGGTGCGGCGGATGATCGCATGACGCTGCCGCCGTTCGACGGACCGCGGGCGCGCCAGGCGACCGCCACCCTGCCGGGTGAAGGCGGGTCGGGCTTGCAGGGCCGGCCGGGGCCCGAGGTGCAGGAGCTGCCGGAGCGGCCGCGGCTGCCTGGCCCGCCGCTGCCGGAGGATACCGCCGCGGCCGTGCCGGGGGCCTCGGTCCTGGCGGCTCCATCGCCGCCTGCGGGCGCCGATGCGCCGGCGGCGCCCGGCAGCGGTCCCCCGCGCCGGTCGCCGGCGTCGCCGGAGCCGGAGAACGAGGCGCTCAACCTGGCGCGGCGGCCGTTCGTCAACGTCCGGCCGGTGGAGCGGCTGGCGACCATCCTCTGGGTGCTGGGGGTGGTCCTGCTGGTGGCCGACGTGACGCTGTTCATGGGCTACCTCACCAGCTCGCAGACCACGCGGGTCAAGCTCGCCAACCTCGAGCGCGAGATCGCGCGCGAGCAGAGCGACGGCGCCGAGCTGCAGCGGAGCCTCGGCAAGCTGGGGCTCGACCAGCAGAACCGCGAGGTGATCTTCCTCAACCGCAAGATCGACGAGCGCACCTTCTCGTGGAGCCTGCTCTTCGACCGCATGGCGGAGGTGCTCCCCCACGAGGTGCGGCTGCTCCGGCTCAAGCCGTCGAACGTGGTCGAGCGCGACATTGGGCTCGGGTCGCGCCCGTCGCCTCGCGAGCTGAAGCCGCTGCCGGTCACCTTGACCATGAACTGCGAGGCCAAGGACGACGAAGCGGTGCTGCGATTCGTAGACAACTTGTTCGCGCATCCCGCCTTCTCCGAACCGAACCTGGAGCGCGAGGATCGCCTGGACAGCGGCGCCCTGAGATTCGACGTCACCGTGCAGTACCAACCCAACGTGCCGGCCGGCGCCGCCTCGCGGCCGCTGCCGGCCCGTGCGTCGCGGCAGTCTCGACGCCCGGCGGCGGCCGCCGGCTCGGCGGCCCATCCGGCCGCGGCCGCGGCGGCGTCCTCGGAAGCGTCGCCTCCTGCCGCCGGCTCGCCGGCCGGTGCCGGGCTGGTCCGGATGGGCCCGCCGCCGTCGCGGCCCGGCTCGCGCATGCCGCCGACGCCGAGGACCGTGCCGCCGCAGCGGCCCATGCGGCCCAAGCTGCCGATGGGGCCGGGGAGGCCGGGGAGCCCTGGCAGCTCGGTCAACCCCGGAAGCTCGGGAGCCGCGCCGCCGCCGGCCGGCGTCCCCGGCGAGGGCGGGGGAGGCGGGCGATGATCGGCTCCCGGAGCGACATCTGGCGGCAGCGCCTGTGGGTGTGGGCCTCGCCGCTGGCGTTCGTGGCCATGGGCACCATCGGCCTGCTGGTCTATCAGGTCGCCTACTCCAACCGCGTCAAGACCTTGGAGCTCGACCTGCGCGACCAGCGCCGGCAGCTCGCCGACGCGCACGCGGCGCGGCTGCATGGGGCCGACCTGATGCGCCAGGCGCGCGTCAACCGCGAGCGCATCGTGCAGCTCTACGACGAGCATTTCTCCACCCGCCGCCGGCGGCTGACCGGGGTGACCGCCGAGGTCAAGGACCTGGCCAAACGCGCCGGGTTGGTGCCGCGCTCCATCTCCTATCCGGAGGAGCAGATCCAGCAGTACGGCCTGATCAAGCGCTCGTTCGTCTTCTCGGTCGAGGGCACCTACGCCGACCTGCGCAAGTTCGTCAACCTGCTCGAGCTGTCGGACTCCTTCCTCACCCTGGAAGACGCCGCGCTCAACGAGGAGGGGCGCGCCAGGCCTGGCTTCCCGGCCGCGGCGGCGCCGGCGCCGGCGCCGGCGCCGCTGGCGGCGGGCGGCGCGGCCCCCCGCCCCGGTGCTCCTGGCGCTCCTGGCGCTCCTGCCGCCTACCCCGGCCTGCCGGCGGTGTCGGCGTCGGGGGCGGGCCCCCCGGGGTCGCTGCGCATGGGGTTGACGATCTCGACGCTGTTTGCCGAAAAGGAGCAGCCGCGCGACGCGCTGGCGCCGCTGCCCGGGGCCAAGCCGGCCGCTGCCGCCGCCCCGCCGCCGCGCGGCGGGAGGGCGCAATGAGGCAGAAGGTTCTTCTGGGGACCCTGGGGGTGCTGCTGGCGATCGTGGCCTGGGTCTACCTTGTGCCCGGCGGTGACGACGCGCCGCCCCGCGCCGCGGGACGCGCGCCCGGACTGGCTCAGGGCAGCGACCCCGAGACGGGGGCCGCGGCAGCGCCCGCGCGGCCGGCGCCTGGCGGCCTCGGCGTTGCCGCCGCCGTCGACTCGGGGTCAGGCGCGGCGAGCGCGGTAACCTCCGCCGCCAGCGCCGCCAGCGCCCAGCTGGTCGAGACGCTGCGCCTGGACGCGCTGGGCCGCACGCCGCCCGGCTTCACCAGCGGCCGCGACCCCTGGCGCTACGTCGACCCGCCGCCCCCGCCGCCCCCGCCGCCGCCCAAGCCGCCGTCGGCGGCGGAGCTGCGGGCGCGGCAGGAGGCCGAGGAAGCGGCCCGCCGGCTGGCCGAGGAGCAGGCGCGGCTCGCCGCCATCGAGGCGGCCAAACCCCATCCGCCGCCCTTCACCTGGACCTATCTCGGCAACTTCGGCCCCCCCCACCTGCGGATCGCAGTCTTCACCGACGGCCGCAAGGTGTGGAACGCGCGCCAGGGCGACACGCTGGACAACAAGTTCATCGTCGCCCAGATCGGCTACGAGTCGGTGGACATCGCCTACGTCGGTTTCCCGACGGTGCCCGCAACGAGACTGGCGGTCAAGCACTAGCGCCCACGCCCGCCGCCCCGGAGGAACAACGGAAGATGCGACATTCAATGCTGCGGCTGCTGGTGCCCGCCCTACTGGCGGTGCTGGCGGCCGGCTGCGCCGCCAACGTGAGCTATCGCAAGGCGGAATCGGCCGAGGTCGCCGGCAACTGGGACGAAGCCGTGCTGCGTTACCTGGACGCCCTCGATCACGACCCCGGCAACATCAAGTACCGGGGCGCCCTGCTGCGCGCCAAGATCAAGGCCTCGCAGAGCCATTTCGAGAAGGGCAAGCAGTTCGAGAAAGCCAACGCGATCGAGCGGGCGCTGGTCGAGTACCAGCAGGCGACCCAGCTCGATCCCACCAACCAGTACGCCGCGACGCAGCTCGAGCACATGCGGCGGGCGCTGGTCGCCCAGCGCGAGAACCGCACCAACGACACCATCGAGAAGATGAAGGAGCGCACGCGCGGCGCGCGGCCGCAGCCGCCGATGCTCAACCCGCGCTCGACCCAGCCGATCTCGCTCGAGTTCCCGCAGCCGGTCTCGATCTTCCAGATCTATCGCGCCCTGGCGCAGGCGTTCGGCATCAACGTGCTGTTCGACCCCAACCTCAAGGACCAGGAGATCGCCATCGATCTCAAGGACGTCACCGCGCAGGCGGCGCTCGAGACGCTGATGCATGCCGCCGGCCACTTCTACAAGGTGATCAACGAGCACACCATCCTGATCGCCGCCGACACGCCGCAGAACCGCCGCACCTACGAGGACCTCGTCATCCAGACCTTCTTCCTCTCCAATTCCGAGGTCAAGGACATGACGACGATCCTGCGCAGCCTGATCGACGCCAAGAAGATCGCCACCAACGATCAGCTCAACGCCATCATCCTGCGCGACACCGCCGACAAGGTGAAGGTGGCCGAGAAGATCATCGAGACCAACGACAAGTCGAAGGCCGAGGTGGTGGTCGACGTCGAGCTGCTGCAGATCAACACCAGCCGCATGACCGAGCTCGGCCTCGAGCTGTCTTCCTATCAGATCGGCCAGTCGCTCGACACCGGCAACACCTCGACCGGCGGCACGGGCGGCACCGGCGGCGGCACCGCCACCGCTGCCGGCACCCTGCGGGTCTCCGACATCCCGTACCTGAACCAGAGCAACTGGCTCTTGACGGTCCCCAGCTTCGTCTATCACTTCGCCAAGCAGGTCGGCGAGGCGCAGTTGCTCGCCAAGCCGCAGCTGCGCATCACCGAGGGCCAGAAGGCCAACCTGGTGATCGGCGACAAGGTGCCCATTCCGCTGACCACCTTCAACACCTCGAACACCATCGGCGGGACGATCGTGCCGATCACCTCCTTCCAGTACCAGGACGTCGGCATCAAGATCGAGATCGAGCCGCGCGTCCACCACAACCAGGAGGTGACGCTCAAGGTCAAGATCGAGGTCAGCAACCTGGGCAGCAACGTCAGCTTCAACGGCCAGACGCAGCCGACCATCGGCACGCGCACCTTCGACACCACCATCCGGCTGCAGGACGGCGAGACCAACTTCCTCGCCGGCCTGATCCGCACCGACGACAGCAAGAACGATCAGGGCATCCCCGGATTCTCCGACTTGCCGATCCTCGGCCGCCTGTTCTCGCACAACACGCACACCGCCGCCCGCACCGACGTCATCTTGACGCTGACGCCGCACATCATCCGCAACGCCGAGATCACCGAGGCGGACCTGCTGCCGATCTGGGTCGGCACCGAGGCCAACGTCAGCTTCCGCGGCTCGAGCACGCGCGCCGAGTCGGGGGAGACCGAGAGCCCGTTCGAAGGCCTCGAGCCGACCGGCGAGGAGGTCCAGGACGCCATCCGGCGGCGCCTCCAGCGCCTGCCGCCCGGCCTGCGCAACGAGGGCGAAGGCGCGCCGCCGGCGCCGCCGTCCGGACAGCCACAGGCGCCGCCTTCGGGCGTCAACCTGACGCCGGCGACGCCGCCGAGCGACATCTTCAAGCCGACGGTGCCGGCGACGCCCACCCAGCCGCCGCCGCCGCGCCAGCCGCCGCCCGCCGAGGGCGAGCCGCCGGCGGGGGGACCGTCCTCCTCGGCGCTGCGGACACCAGCCGGCGCCGCCGGCGCCGCCGGAGCCGCAGCCGTGGCGGCAGCGGCAGCGGCCCCGGCCCCGGCGGCGGTGGCACCGGGCCTGCAGGCGTCCAAAGCTGGAGAGCGGGAGGCGGCAGCGCCGGTGCGGGCCGCCTACCGCCAGGAGGATGCCGCGGCGGACAAGACCGCGGCGGTGCAGCTGTTTTTGCTGCCGCGCCAGCTCCAGGTCGCCGCCGGCGACCAGTTCGAGGTCGCGGTGCAGGTTTCGGCCGATCGGGCGATCTCCCACCTGCCGCTCACCCTGAGCTTCGACCCGGCGCTGTTGGCGGTCGACGCCGTCAAGCCTGGCGACTTCCTCGGCGATCAGGGCAAGGCCGAGATCCTGGCCGACTTCAGCCGTCCGGGCGAGGTGGTGGTGGGAGCGAGCCGGCTGGGCGACCAGCCGGGAGTCACCGGCGCCGGCACGCTGGTGAAGGTCACCTTCCGCGCCCTCACCGCCGGCTCGGCGCTGGTCGGCTTCGCCGGCCGCGAGGCGCTCGACAAGGCCTTGAAGCCGGTGCTGCCGATCTCGGTCAAGCCGGCGCACATCGAGGTGCGGGGCGACGGCGGCGGCGGCCGTGGCGGCGGGCACCGTCAGCCCGCGACGCAGAGCGCGCCGCCGGCGGGAACGGGTCCACCCCCGGCCGGCGCCGGACCGGCGGACAACTGAGAAGCCACGGCTACGAGACGGCTACGGGCACGCCATGATGAGCAGAGCGCAGAGGACGGCTTTCCGCCACGCGGGGTTCACACTCGCCGAGCTCGTCATGGTCTGCGCCATCCTGGCCTCGCTCTCGCTGCTCGCCATGCCGGTGGTCAAGTTCACCGCCAAGCGCTCGAAGGAGATGGAGCTGCGGGGGGACCTGCGCGAGATGCGCGCGGCCATCGACCAGTACAAGCGCTTCTCCGACCAGGGTCTGCTGCCGGTCGACCTCGGCACCGAGGGCTACCCCAAGGACCTGGACTCCCTGGTCAAGGGCATCGAGCTGGTCGGCCAGGTGGACAGGAAGATGAAGTTCCTGCGCCGCATTCCCGTCGATCCCATGACCGGCAGGCAGCGGTGGGGGCTGCGTAGCTATCAGGACGAACCCAATGCCGAGTCGACCGGCGGCGAGAACGTCTACGACGTCTACTCGCTGTCGCAGGGGGTCGGGCTCAACGGGATTCCCTACCGCAAATGGTGAAGGGGACGAGGGGACACGGAGCGCATCTCATGGCTGCAATCGCCGCACCAGAAAACCGAGACGACGGCAGGCAGGGGCCTGAAGGACCCGCCAGGCCCTGCCGCGCGCAACAGGGCTTCACCCTGCTCGAGATGATCATCGTCGTCGCGATCATCGGCATCCTGGCGGCCATTGCCATGCCCAAGCTCAAGGACATGCCGATGCGCGCCAACGAGGTGGTGCTCAAGAACAACCTGCGGACGCTCCGCGACGTGCTCGACCAGTACTATGGCGACAAGGGTCACTATCCCCAGTCGCTCGAGATCCTGGTCAAGGAGGGCTACCTGCGCGCCATCCCGGTCGATCCGATCACCAAGAGCAGCAACACCTGGGTGCTGGTGCGGGAGGAGGCCGACGCCGACCACCCGCCGGAAGGCGAAAGCGGCGACGACAATGGCGACAATGCTCCGGGCATCATCGACATCCACTCGGGCTCGCCGAAGACGTCGTTCGCCGGCACCCCCTATGCCGAGTGGTGAGTGGTGAATGGTAACTGGTGACGTGGCGGACGCCGTGGATCGCTCAGGGGTGAAGTCGGCCTCGGGCGGCCGCGACGGCCGCGCCGGCCTCAGCCAGCGCAGCCAGCGCCGCCAGCGCGGCTACAGCCTGGTCATGCTGATCATGGCGATCTCGGTGCTCAACATCATGCTCGCCGCCGCGCTGCCCAAGTGGAGCGAGATGATCAAGCGCGACAAGGAAGAGGAGCTGATCTCGCGCGGCTGGCAGTATGCCGAGGCGATCCGCATCTTCCAGCGGCGCTTTCAGCGCTACCCGATCAAGCTCGAGGAGCTGATCAAGGTCAAGCCGCGGTGCATCCGGCAGCTGTGGAAGGACCCGATGACCGAGAGCGGCGACTGGACGCTGATCTTCCAGGGCCAGGGACAGGCCATCAACGTCGCCGGCGGCCGGCCCGGTGCCCAGCCGCCGGCGTTGTTCCCGGGCGCGGACCCATCGCGTCCGTCGGAGACTGCCGCCATCGGGCCGATCGTCGGGGTGCGCAGCCGCAGCCCCCAGCATTCGCTGCTCAAGTTCTTCGGCCACGAGCGCTACGACGAATGGGACTTCCGGGCCGACATGCTGATGCAGGGGCTGAACCAGAACTTCCACGGCGTTGGCGTCAAGCTGCCGGTGAGCGAGCTCTCCTTGAGCACCCGCTGGCTGGGGCGGCCGATGCCTGACTTCGTGCCTCCCGGCGGCATGCCTCCCTCCAACCTGGGCCCCGGCGGGCCGCCCGGAGGCCCGAAGCCCCCGGGCGGGGCTGGCGGCTCCTTCCGCCCCGGCCGGCCTTGACCGTCAGGCTGCGGGTGCTGCGGCTCCCCGCGGCGCGCGACTTGCCGCTGCCGGCGCCGGCCTCGGCCGGCAGCTCCGGGTTCGACCTGCGGGCGGCGATCGACGGCGAGCTGACCTTGCGGCCTGGCGAGCGGCTGCTGGTGCCGACCGGCCTGGCTCTCGAGATCCCTGCCGGGTGGGAAGGCCAGGTGCGTCCGCGCAGCGGCCTCGCCCTCCGCCACGGCATCGGCATGGTCAATGCTCCGGGGACGATCGACAGCGACTATCGCGGCGAAGTGGGGGTGCTGTTGATCAACCTGGGGGCCGAGCCGTTCACGCTGCGCCGCGGGGAACGCATCGCCCAGCTGGTGATTGCGCGTGTCGAGAGCGTGGTGTGGGAGGAGGCGCAGGCGCTCGAGGGCAGCGGCCGCGGCGAGGGTGGGTTCGGCTCCACCGGGCGCTGAGAACCGGAGACGGCGGCGACGGCGGCGTCTGACACACGGAAAAGCTAGCATGCGAGCGATGAGGGGCCATGGGCCGATGAGGGCGCTGAAGGCGCTGACGGCGCTGACGGCAATAACCGCCTGGCGGAGACAGCCCAGACCGGGATGGCGGCGTCCCTGGCTGGGGCTGGCGGCGGTCCTGGCGCTGCTCGCCGCCCTGGCCGGTGCCGGCGGCGCCGGCGGTGCCTGGGCCAAGCCGCTCAACCCCAACGCTCCCAAGAAGCCGCCGCCGCAAGGGACCGCCAAGCCGCAGGGCGGACCGGCCGTTCCCAGGCTGACGCGGCGGGTGGTGATGGTGAGCCTCGACGGGGCAGGCGCAGAGGACCTGCAGCAGCTGTGGCGCGACGACCTGCTCGACGAGGGCGGGTTCGCGCGCTTCTTTCGTGAAGGCGAGGTGGCGTCGGCGCTGGTGCCGGTGGATCCGACGCTCACCGCGCCCAATCACGTGAGCCTCGCGACCGGCGCGGCGCCGGACCATACCGGGATCGTCGGCAACCACTTCCATGCCGCGGGTTCGCCGCCGTTTGCCGAAGTGGGCGGCTTCAGCTCTCCGATAGGCGCCGAGACGCTGTGGGAGGCGGCCCGGCGGCAGAAGAAGCGGGCGGCCGTGCTGACCTGGCCCGGCGCCGACGGCAACGGGCCGCGACGGCAGGCCGACATCGGCATGACCTACGTCACCGTCGCGGAGCGCGCGCCGCGGTTGCTGGTCCTCGGACGCTCCGACTGGCAGCCGGCCGCCGCGCCGCCGAAGCTCGCCAGCCGCTTGCCGGTGGTCACGGTCCACGTGAATCTGGGCGGCGCGGAAGGCGC
>DASZHY010000054.1:0-39098 GCA_035949675.1 Thermoanaerobaculia bacterium | reverse complement strand
TCCGACAGCACCACCAGCATGCCGTCGGCGAGGATCAGCGAGCCGTGCCCGAGCCCGCGCTGCTTCCAGCGCTCCTCCCCGGTCTGCACCTTGATGCACTTGAGGGTGCCGTTGTCGAAGCCGTAGACGTAGTCGCCCGCGAGCACCGCCGAGCTGAACTGGTTCTTCATGTCGCGGCTCTTCCACACCTGCTGGACCGTCACCCGGCCGCCGTCGCCGTGGAACTGGAAGACCGCGGAGCCGGTGTCGTAACCGGAGGAGACGTACAGCTTGTCGGGCGCCACGAAGAGCGGCGTCGCCGCGTTGACGTCGTAGTCCGTCGCCCAGGGGACTTCCCAGAGCACCTTCCCGTCCGCCACGGCGACGCCGGCCACCGAGCTGCCGGTGAAGAAGACCGCCTGACGCACCCCGGCGGCGGTCAAGGCGATCGGCGACGCGTAGCCCGGCTTGTCGTCGAGCGCCGCCCAGACCTCCTTGCCGCTGTGCTTGTCGAAGGCCATCGCCGAGTGGCCGCGGTCGCCGCCGACCGCCACCAGCAGCAGGTTGCCCTCGACCAGGGGCGAGCTGGAGATGCCCCACTGCGGCACGCGGGCGCCGAACGCCTTGGCGAGGTCGCGCTTCCACGCCACCTTGCCGGTGCCCGCCGCCACCGCCAGCAGCTGGCCCTGAGCGCTCTGCGCATACAGCATGCCGGCGTCGTAGGTGGGGGTCGAGCGCGGGCCGCTGCCCTGGTCGTTTGACAGCTCGGCGTCGGTGCGGACCACCCACAGCTGGCGCCCGCTGGCGGCGTCGAAGGCCGCCAGGTACTCGGTGTTGTTGGCGCCGAACAGGGTGAAGATGCGGCCGTCCGCCACCGCCAGATGCGAGTAGCCTTCGCCGATCGGCACTTGCCACAGCAGCCGCGGCCCGCCGGCCGGCCAGCTGCGCACCAGGTGGGCCGCCAGCGCGACGCCGTCGCGCTGCGGGCCGCGGAACTGCGGCCAGTCGCCGCCCGCGGCGGTTGCCGGGGCGCCGGCGGTGCCAGCGGCGGCTGCCGGAGCCTTTGCCGCTGTGCCTGCGCCGCCGGCGGTGCCGGCGCTCAGCGCCATGGCGAGCGCCAGCAGCGCGGCGGCGGCCGCCGGCAGGGCGAACGTGCTCAGACCGATCCTCTTTGCGTCGATGCGGGTCCTCATGGCAGTCGAGCCTCCGTGATGATCACGCGGCGGGGTTTCTCCGCCTCAGGTGTAGCGCGCATGGCGGTAGCGCTCGTCGTAGAGCTCGGGCAGCAGCTGGTCGACCCGCAGCAGTCCGCGGCGGGTGAGCTCTATCCGTTCCGGCTGCGGCTCGAGCATGCCGCGCCGGCGCAGCCGCTCCCAGGCCGGGGCGAACTCGGCCAGCACGTCGACCCCGAACTTGTGCTGAAAATACGCGCCGTCGAGCCGGCCCAGCTTCAGCTGCAGGGCCACTTCGCGGGTGAGCAGCTCGCGCCGGCTGGGCGCCAGCCCGCGATGGAGCGGCAGCTCCCCGGCCTCCGCCATCGCCAGATACTCGTCCCAGGTCGCGGTGTTCTGGAAGTGACAGCCGCTGACGTGGGAGAACGACGAGATGCCGGTGCCCAGCATGTCGCAGCCGTGCCAGACCGCGTCGCGGTAGACGAAGCGGCAGCTCTTGTCGCGGCGCACCAGCGTGTAGGCGCTCGACGGCTCGTAGCCCGCCGCGCCCAGCTCGTCGAAGGCATACTCCTGCCAGGCGCGGCGGGTCTGCCAGTCGGCAAGCGGCTGCGCCAGCGAGCCGCCCAGCACGCTCTTCGAGAAATCGGTGTTGTAGGGCAGCTCCAGCTGGTAGATGGTGACGCTGTCCGGCGCCAGGTCGAGCGTCTTGCGCACCGACTCGCGCCAGGTGTCCCAGGTCTCGCCCAGCAGGCCGGCGATGAGATCGATGTTGAGCTGATCGAAGGCCAGCTCCTGGATCCACGGCATCACCCGGTAGATCTCGGCCGAGAGGTGGGCGCGCCCGTTGGCCTGCAGGATCTCGTCGTCGAAGTTCTCGACGCCGAGCGACAGCCGGGTGACGCCGAAGGCGCGGACCGCCTCGAGCTTCGAGCGCGTCAGCGTGCCGGGCTCGCACTCGAAGGTCACCTCCTCGACGCCGTCCCAGGGCATGACCCGGCGCATCCGCTCGACCAGGCCGGTCAGCTGGCGCACGCTGAGCAGCGACGGCGTGCCGCCGCCGAAGTAGACGAAGCGCAGCGGCCGCCCGGCGGTCGCCGGCAGCTCGCCGTAGAGCTCGATCTCCCGCACCAGGGCCGCCAGGTAGCGGTTGATGCGGGCGCTGTCCATCTCGGTGAAGACGCGGAAGTAGCAGAACTTGCAGCGCTTGCGGCAGAAGGGCAGGTGCAGGTAGAGGCCGAAGTCGGCGCCCGGACGGGGCGGAGCGGCGAGCGCCGCGCGCACCCGCGGCAGCTCGTCTGCGCTCCAGGCCGAAAACGGCGGGTAGTTGGCGACGAAGAGGTTGCCCACCTCGGGCGGCTCGGCCTCGGGGGCGGGATGAAAACTGGCGCCGGCGCCGCTCACGCTTTCAGGCGCGGCCTCGGGCTCGATCATGATGCGTGGTCTCCGTTTCTCGCTTTCGCCGTGAAGCAGTAGAGGGTGCCGTCCAGGGTGCCGAGGACGAGGCGGCCGCCGGCCACCGCCGGCGAGGCTTCGATCGGCGAGCCGGCGGCGAACTGCCAGACCGGCTTGCCGGTGCGGTCGTCGAGGGCGAAGACGTCGCCGCTGCGCGCCGCCGCCACGGTCAGCCCGCCCACCAGCACCGGCGACGAGTCGATGGCCGCGCGCGCGGCGAAGGTCCACAGCGCCTCGCCGGTGCGCGGCGCGAGCGCGTGCACCAGCTTGTCGCGGCCGCCGACCACCAGCAGGTCGTCGCGCACCGCCGCCGAGGAATAGTAGGGGAACTTGAGCTGCGGGTGCTCGTAGCGCCACACCACCTTGCCGCTGCGCAGGTCGACGGCAACCAACTGGTTCTCGAAGGTGCCGACGAAGGCGAGGCCCGCGGCGAGCGCCGGGCTGGCGCCGAGATAGCCGCCGAGCCCGACCTTCCAGACCTCCGCGCCGCTCGCCGCGCGCAGCCGGCGCAGGTTGCCGTCGCAGCCGGCGATCAGCACCGCGTCGCCGGCGACGGCCGGCGTGGCGTTGACGTAGCCATCGGTCTCCCGCTGCCAGCGGCGAGCGCCGTCGGTCAGGGACAGGCAGTAGACGCTGCGGTCGTAGGAGCCGAAAACCACGCAGCCGGCCGTGAAGTTGGCCGCCGAGACGATCTCGGCGCCGGTCCGGAAGCTCCAGCGGCGCTTGCCGGTTGCGGCGTCGAGGGCGTGAAAGACTCCCTTCCCGTCGCCGAAGTAGACGATCCCGTCGCGCACTGCCGGCGACGAGCGGATCGGACCCTCGGCGCGGTACTTGAAACGCAGCGCGCCGTCGGCGAGGCCGAGCGCATAGAGGTTGCCGTCCAGCGACCCGACGAAGGCGCTGCCGCGCCAGATCGCCGCCGTCGACGCGATGCCGGCGCCCGCCTTGAACGTCCAGGCCGGCACCAGGTCCCGACCGAGATCGCCGGCGGCCCGGCCGGTGAGCTCGGGGTCGCCCCGGAACGATTTCCATTCGGCAGCGGGGGAGGCATCGCCCGCTGCAGGTGCCGCCGCCAACCCGAGGGGGCGACAGAGCGTGGCAGGCAGCGCCAGCGCCGCCATGGCAACGGCCGCGGCGCAGGCTCGATAGAGACGGTGGAGAGTGCGCGGCGGCATCGGGTGGTTCTCGCGACGAGTCAGACGGCCTGCTCATAGAGGTGCAGCAGAGCCTCTTCGCCGGCCGGCCGTGGATTGAAACCGGCGGTCCACTGCTGCGCCGCCTCGCGCGCCAGCTCGCGCAGGGCAGACGCCTCGACGCCGACCTCGCGCAGGCGCTCGGGCAGGCCGGACGCGGCGCGCAGCTCCTCGATCCTCGCCGCCAGCATCTCGCTTCCGGCGCAGCCTTCCAGCGTCGCATAGGCGGCGTCGATCTGAGTCAGTTGAGCCAGCTGAGCCAGCTGAGCCGGCTGGGCCAGTGGCGCCACCGCCGCCGGCCCGCCTCCTGACGCCGCCGCGGCGCCGTTCCAGCGCACCACGTGCGGCAGCATCAGGGCGACCGCGACGCCGTGCGCGACGCCGTAGCGCGCGCTGAGCGGATTGGCGCAGGCATGCGCCGCGCCGAGCATCGAGAGCTCGATGGCGGCGCCGGCGAGGTGGGCGCCGAGCAGCATGCCGCCGGCGGCGCCGGCCTCCGCCGGTGCGGCGAGGTGGCGCAGGAAGCTCGGCTCGAGCAGCCGCCAGGCCTCGCGCGACAGCATGCGCGATACCGGGTTGGCGGCCCGGCAGACCAGGCTCTCCACCGCATGCGCCAGGGCGTCGAGGCCGGCGGCGGCGGCAGCCCGGCGCGGTGCGCTGGCCAGCAGCGACGGATCCAGGACGACGATGCGGAAGCGCGCCTGGCGGTCGCCGCAGGCCATCTTCTGATGGCTCTCCGCTTGCGCGATCAGGGCATAGGACTGCGCCTCGCTGCCGGTGCCGGCGGTCGAGGGGAGGCCGATCGCCGGCAGCAGCGGCAGGCGGGCGTGGCCGAGGCCGCGGTAATCCTCCATGCGGCCGCCGTTGGTGAGCAGGAAGTTGATCCCCTTCGCGCAATCCATGGCGCTGCCGCCGCCCAGGCCCACGATCAGGTCGGCCCCCCAGCGCGCCGCGGCGTCGCGTCCGGCGGTAACCTCCCGCGTCGTCGGGTCCTCGGTCACCGCGTCGAAGATCCGCGCCGCCACGCCCGCGGCGTCGAGGGCGGCGGCGGCGCGGTCGGCGTGGCCGGCGGCGCGAACTCCGGGATCGGTGACCAGCAGCGCCCGCTTGCCGCCGAGCTCGCGCGCCAGCCCGCCTACCGATGCGGCGGCGCCCCGGCCGAACAGCACCTGGATGCCGCCCACCTCGGCCCGCCACTCCGCGCTCGCGGCCGTGGCCGGCGGGGCGATCATCGCTTGGGAAGAGCTCATCTCACCCGGCCGCCGTCCTGAGCGTGCTCAGCATGCCGAGGCCGGCCTCGCGCAGCGCGCGGCGGCGATAGAGGAATTCGAACAGGTTGCCCTCGTGCGGCTGCGCGAAGGAGACCTGCCAGGTCGGCACGGCGCCCAGGTGCAGATGATCGATGGTCCGGCAGGCCAGCAGCTCGCGCCGGAGCTCCTGGTCCGCGGTGAGCGCGGTCGCCACCAGGGTCGGGCCGATGCGGGCCGGAAGCTCGGCGCGCGGCGCCTCGACCACGGCGCAGAAGGGGAACAGCAGCTCGGTATGGGCGAGAGGATGGCCGGGATCGCGCACCCAGATCAGGGTCGGCAGCAGGAAGGTGCAGCCGCCCGCCTCGGCCACCCGGCCGCTGCCGCGCACCGCGGCGGTCAGGTCCTCCGCCTCCCCCGGCGCCAGCCGGCGATCGATCCAGTCCGAGACGCGGCGGGCCGCCGCCGGATCGGGCCAGGCCGCCAGCTCCGCGCGCGGGTCGTCCAGCGGGCGCGCCGCGACCGCCGCCAGCCGCTCCGCCAGCGCCAGCCCCAGCTCCCGGCCCGGCCCGCCGGCCTGGCCGGCCCCGGCAGCCAGCCACACGCCGGAGGCGTTGATGCACGAGCGGCCGCCGTTGGCGAGGATCGAGCTCGCCACCAGCTCCAGATGCGCCGGCCACCGCGCCAGCTGGTCCTCGCCGAAGATCACCTTGCTGAAGCCCGGGCCGTGAACCTGCACTCGCGGGTCGCCGCGCCATGGGCGGACGGTGGCCGCGTCGCCGAACAGCAGCGAGCGGTCGCAGCGCAGCAGGATCTCGGCGGCGCCGGCGTGATCGGTGGGATAGAAAGAGAGCGCCGACCTGGGACAGCCCGCCGCCGCCAGCGCCGCGAGCAACCGCAGCGGCGTCCAGGGCTCGTCGCGCCCGGGCTTGAGCGCCAGCCCGACGCCCAGCGCCGGCGCCGGCAGCCACAACCCGTGCACTCCCGGCGAGTTGCTGGGCAGCACGGCGCCGAGGACGTCGGTCAGGCGCTGGAAGTGCGCCGCCTCGGTTGCCGCGGCCGCGCCGGCTGCCTCGTCAGCACCGGGTGCGAAGTCGCCGTCCAGGGCCGCCGCCGGCAGACCGCGGGTGAGCCCGTCGACGACCTCCGCCATCCGTGCCAGGGTGGCGCGCAGCTTCTCGCGGTTGTTGCGCGCCAGCGACCACGGGATGCCGGTCGTGGACGACACGTCGCGCAAGTAGTCGTCCGGCGATTGCGTCTCGCCGTCGAACCCGACCGTCAGCTCGCCTTCGGCGAACAGCGCCGCCGCCCGCCGGCAGATCGCCAGCCGCTCGCCGAGCGGCAGCTCGGCCAGCTCCGCCGGCTTTCCTTGCCGCGCCGCTGCGCCGGCGCGGCCCTGACTGCCGGCCGCCGCGGCCGCGGCGAGATCGCGGGCGACGAGGGCGGCATTGGCCTGGCCGACCTCGGCCACCTGCTCGCCGCTCCTCACGTCGTGGAGCGGCGTCACCGCGAGGCTGCGGTAGGGCACGCCGGCGCGCCACACGGGCAGGTGCCTGCCCCTCATCAGTACACCCCGACCACCACCGAGCTCTCGAGCGCCCCCAGCAGGCGCACGTTGCGCACCCCGTCCCAGGGGAACTCGGCTGCCGGGGCGGCGCGCTCGGCCTCGTCCCGCTCGAGGAAGCGGGGCATGAAGAACTCGCGGGTCAAGGTGGTGAGCATCACCCTGCCCGTCTCGCCGTAGTCCACCGGCCGCTCGGGATCGGCAGGGTCCACCAGCTCGAGGACGGCGCGCGGCTGCGGCGCGTAGTAGGTGATGGCCCAGCGCTCGGCGGCGTCCGCGTCCGCCTTGCCGCTTTCCGAGCGGGCTTGGCGGGCGAGCTCCGCCGCGGCCGGTGTTGGTGGGCAGGCCGGGCAGGCGGGGCAGGCGAGTCCCATCAGGGTATTGCCGTAGACCGGGTAGAAGGTGGCTCCGGGGACCAGCTCCTCGCGGGCGAATCGGTGGAACTGCGGGGTCATCTCGGTGCCGCCGCAGAAGACGCCGCGGATGCCGAGCCGCGGCAGCGACACGCGCTCGGCGAGCGCCGCCAGCAGCTTCGGCGTGGTGAACAGGCAGCGGATGCTGGCGTGGGCCCGCAGCAGCTTGAGCCCCTGCTCGACGACGTGGCGCTTGTAGGCCTCGAGCTCCTGGGGCCTGCCGTCGCGGATCAGCTGGTTGACCCAGCGCGGGTCGAGGTCGACGAGGAAGCAGATGCCGCCGCGATGCTGGGCCAGGTGCTCGATCGCCAGGCGCAGCCGCCGCGGCCCGGTCGGTCCCAGCATCAACCAGTCGGCGCCGCGCGGGAAGCCGTCTTCGGGAAGCCGGTCGGAGAGCTGCTCGTAGTCGATGCGGAAGTCCTCGACGTTGATGCGCGACTTGGGCAGCCCGGTCGAGCCCCCCGTCTCGAAGACCGCGATCGGCCTGCCGGCGAGACCGCGCGGAACCCAGCGCCGGATGGGACCGCCGCGCAGCCACTCGTCCTCGAAATGACCGAGCAATCGCAGGTCGTCGTAGCCGCCGATCTCGCGGCGCGGTTCGAAGTCGAGGCGCTGGGCGTAGTCGAGCCAGAACGGCGAGCCGGTCGCGGGGTCGAAGTGCCAGGCGACGATCTCGCGCACGTGCTCGTCGAGGCGGCGGCGCGCCGCGGTCACCGCCGCGGCGAGCGAGGTCTCGAGGATCGCGGTCACGGTGCCGCGGCCCCGGCGGCCGCCTTCTTCGCCGGGATGCCGTCGGCGATGGCGAAGAGCTTCGAGCGCGAGGCGATGTAGAGGACGCCGTCCTGCGCCACGGCGGTCGAGAAGACGGCGCTGCCCATGTTCATCTTGCCCAGCACCTCGAGCTGGCGCCCCGCGCGCAGCACGGCGACGTCTCCATCCTCGTTGCCGATGTAGACCTTGCCGTCGGCCACCAGCGGCGACCCCCAGATCGCGCCGTAGGAGTTGTAGACCCAGTAGGGATGGCCGGTCGCCGCGTCCAGGCAGTAGACGTAACCCGAGAAGTCGGCGGTGAACAGCAGTCCGTCGCGCACCGCCACGGTCGACAGGCTGCGATGGAAATCCTCGCCGTCGCGGTGCCACACCAGGGCCTTGCCGGTGAGGTCGCCCTCGCCTTTCGGCCGCAGCGCCCACAGGTGGCCGATGCCCTCGCCGTGCTCCGGGTCCTCGCCGACCGCGATGTAGACCATGTCGCCGGCGATTACCGGCATGGCGAGCAGGTTGTTGCGCGTCGAGCCGGGTCCGATGGTGTAGACGGAGTCCTTGGGATTGCAGTCGAAGCGCCAGATGACCTTGCCGGTCAGCGGCTCCAGACCGTAGAGCCAGCCGTCGCCGCCGGGGAAGAGCACCTGCGGCTTGCCGTCGAGGACGCCGTACGAGGGGCTCGACCACTGGCCGTGCAGGATCTTCCGGCCCGGCAGCGAGCTCTGCCACACCACCTTGCCGGTGTGCTTGTCGACGGCGAGGAAGCTGGGGGCCTCCGGCGACGGGATGTTGACGTGCCCTTCGTCGACGCCGTTGCCGGTGATCACGTAGACCAGGTCGCCGATGACCAGCGGGCTGCTCGCCGCCTGGTTGTGCGGGTAGACGCCGAGCTGGCCGATCATGTCGAGCTTCCAGACGAAGTCCGCGCCGGCCGTGGTCGCAGGGGCGGCGCCGGGGCCGCCGCCCAGGCCCGCGGTGCGCGCGCAAACCAGCTCGGCGCGGTTGGAGACGTAGTAGAGATCGTCGCCGTCGACGGCCGGCGTCGAGCAGATCCCCTGCAGCGGCCAGTCGTTGACCTTGCCCTGGCTCAGCTTCTCGTGGACAGCCTGCCAGAGGAACTGGCCGTCCGCGGCGCGGAAGGCCATGAGCACGCCGCGGTCGCCGACGATCTTCGAGTCGCGCGGCTCCTGGTTGTTGGTGCCGACGTACACCTTGCCGCCGGCCACCAGCGGCCCGCCGTAGCTCTGCGAGCCCAGGTTGGCCGTCCATTTGACGTTGAGGCCGGTCGCGGGATCCCAGCGGCTGGGCAGATGGGTCGCGGCGGAGACCATGTTGCGGGAAGGGCTGCCGCCGTACATCCCCTGCACGGCCGAGCCCGCCGCCGGTGCCGTCGCCTGGCCCGCTTGGGCTGAGGCCGCGGCTGGTGCCGCCGCCGGGGCGGCCGGGGGCGCGGCCGGCAGGGGCTGCAGGCTGCCGGCCGCGAGCAGGGCGGCGGCGGCGGCCGCGGCGACCGATGGTTTGCGAATCATCGCTAGCTGGGTCACTGTGTCACTCCATCACGCGCCGTCGTCGCCGCCAGGCCGTCGCCGCCATCACTCCGGCAGGTGCCGTCACCGGTTCGGCGTCACGCTGAGGTTGTCGAACAGGATCTCCACCGGCGAGTAGCCATAGAGCCCCGGGCTGCCGCTGTGCACCGGCCGCGGGTCGTGCGCGGTCACCGTCCAGGCGGCCGGCTCGGGCTCGCCGCGCCGCCAGACCTTGCCGCGGATCAGGCCCTCGGCGCCTTGCGTTTCGGCGCGCAGCTTCATCGTGTACCAGACGTCCGGGTCCCACTTGAAATCCACTTCCGCCATCAGCCGCAGCTCGGTGTCCCAGGCGCGCAGCTGCAGCCGCTGGTTGGCGCCCATCAGGTCGAGGACGTACCCGCTCGCGATCAAGCCCATGTCGGGACGCACGAGGCCCGACTGGCCGCCGAGCAGATCGGCCTGCACCGTGTACTCGTGCTGCGTTGCCGGGCCAATGTAGGCGTTGGAACGGTTGAGTCCGGCGCGAACTGGCGCCTTGGCGAGCACCTTGCCCCAGCGGGTCTCTTTCGCCGCGAACCGGCCGCCGCCGACCCAACCGGGCGGCGAGCTGCCGGTCGCCAGCGCCTTGAAATCCAGCGTCCAGGGCAGGTCCGGCACCACCCGCAATCGCGCCTTGGCGGTCAGCTCGCCGAGCTTGGCGACGATCTCGCCGGTCTGGAAGCCCTTGCCTGGATCGGGTACGAAGGTGGCTCCCGCGTCGAGGGTGCCGGCGACGCCGGAGAGCGACCAGACCACCGCGGCCGGGCCGCCCGGAGCCGCCACCGGCAAGCCCGCGCCGTCCAGGGCCACGGCGCGGAAGCGCACGGCCTCGCCCGGCCGGATCAGGACCTCGGCAGGCATCACCTGCAGCAGGTGGACGGCGCCGGCGCCATGGGGGGGCGCCATGCCGGCAGGCGCCGCGGGTGCCGCCGGCGCCTTGGCGGCTGACGTCTGGGCCATCCGCTCCGTCCCTTCCTTGCGCAAGGGTCGCGACTTGTCGCCCAGGCAGTAAAGGCCGGTCTCGGCGGCGAAGTAGATCCGCCCGTAGGCCACCGCCGGCGCGCCGTAGATCTCGGCGAAGCGGCTGCCGTCGGCGGCGCGCAGGCGCTCCTCGTCCAGCACCTCGACGCTGTCGCGGGTCGGCTTCAGGATGTCGAAGCGGCCGTTCACCTCGGCGACGTAGAGCTTGCCGTCGGCCCACACCGGCGACGCCTTGCCGATGGTGCCGAGCTTGTGCCGCCAGAGGATCTTGCCGGACGCCGCGTCCATGCCTGCCAGGGTCGCCGAGTTGTCGACGACGTAGAGCAGCCCATCGTGGTAGACGGGGGACGCGAAGCTCGAGATCAGGTCGTCGTTGCGCCACAGCTCGTGGGTGCGCGTCACGTCGCCGGCGCCGGAGCCGTCGATGGCGACCACCCGCCCCATGAGCCCGGTGTCCAGGTTCTCTTCGCCGTGCGTGGCGTAGATCACCTTGTCGTGCACCGCGACGGTGTTGTTGAAGGCGCCCTTGCTGAGATGGAAGCTCCAGACCTTCTCGCCGGTGCGCGCCAGCAGCGCATGGACCCAGCCGTCGGCCTCGCCCTCGATGAGCAGGCGCCGGCCGCCGATCTCGGCCACCACCGGCGAGGTCTGGATGTTGGTGTCTTGCGGCGCCTCGCCGGGAGTCGAGACCCAGAGCAGCTCTCCCGTGCGCTTGTCGAAGGCGAACGTGCGGTGGCGGGGCGGCCCCTGCTCGCCCCAGCCGGCGTTGACGAAGCTGACGATCAGCCGGTTCTCGTCCACCAGCGGCGAGTGGGTGCGGCCGCCGACGCCGGAGATGAGGCCGAGCTCTTCGGTCAGCGGTCGCGACCAGACCACCTTGCCGTCGGGGCTGAAGCAGTACAGCAGGCCGCCCACCCCCAGCGCATAGACGTTGCCGGTTTCGCGGTCCGCGGTGAGGCTCCCCCAGCCGACGCGGCTGAAGGGGATCGCGGTGAGATAGACGTCGAGGTGGTGCTCCCAGAGCTTCCGGCCGGTGGCCGCGTCGAAGCAGGCCACGCTCTCCTGGCGGGTGGGCCCCGTGCCGACGCGGCCGTTGGCGCAGACCCTGCCGCCGATCACGACCGGCGTCGAGCGGCCGACCAGGTCGGCCCGCCACACCAGGTTTTCCCCCGCCGGGCTCCACTTCGAGACCAGGCCGACGTCGGCCGCGACGCCGTCCTGGTGCGGACCGCGCCAGGTGGGCCAGTCGGCCCAGAGGAGAGCGGCGCCGGTCCATGCCCCTCCCATGGCCAGGGCGAGGACGCAAGCGAGCCGCTTGACCGCCGGGGAGCGCCGCACTCTGTGGAATCCGCCGAACCTTCTCATGTGCATTCGCAACACGTCCAGGCTCTCTAGCATACGCGGCGCCGCGCGGGAAGTTCTACCGGCCTTCAAGGCTGTCACCTGCCTGCCCTCGCCCTGTCGTCGGCTGTCGTGGGCCGGCCTCCCCGCGCCGCTCAATCCTAGAACGCCGCGGCCGGCGCTCCGTTCCGGCGCCACCCCGGGGTCAGCCGCGCGGGGGAGGCAGCCGGAACGCGGCCATCTCCTGGCCGTGGCGAACCAGCAGGACGTCGCCGGCCACCACCGGGTGGTTCCAGGTCTTGCCTTTGAGTGCCGGGAAGCGCGCGATCTCCGTGAACCGGTCGGGGGTCGCCTTGACCAGCGCCAGCTCGCCCTCCTCCGACACCACCAGCAGCAAGTCCTGATCGGGCAACAGGACGAGCTGGCCGTTGCCGTAGCTGCCGCCCTCCCACTTGCGCTTGCCGGCCTCGAGGTCGATGCACGCGAGGGTGCTGCCGTCGAACCCGTAGGCATGGCCCTGGTGCACGACGTAGTCGTTGAAGTAGGGGCTCAACCCGTCCGACGTCCAGCGCTGCTGGATTTTCCAGCCGCCGGGTCCGGGTGCTGCCCTGAGGCGGCGGATGCCGAGCCCGCCGCTGGCGCCGGACGTGCTGATCAGGACGTCGCCATCGGCGGTCAGTGCCGGCTGCACGATGGTGAAGCCTTCCCACTTGTGCTCCCAGAGCAGCTTGCCGTCGGCCGGCGCGACGCTCGTGGCGCCGTCCGCGCTCAGCAGTAGGACCTGGGCGACGCCGGCGAGCGTCGCTCGATGGGGCGAGCTGTAGCTCACGCCGTGGGCGGGGCCGGACCAGCGGGGAGCGCCGGTCGCGAGGTCGTAGGCGACGAGCTTTCCGGCGGCGGCGGCGATCACGAGGTCGTCGACGACCAGCGGCGAGGCCGCGAAGCCCCACATCGGGACCTTCGTGCCGGTTTCGGACGCCACGTTGCGCGACCACGCGGCGGCGCCGCTGCCGGCGTCGAGCGCATTCAGGATCCCGGTCGCGCCCAGCGTGTAGACGCGGCCGTTGCCGAGGGTCGGCGTGGCACGCGGACCGGCGCCGCCGTTCGACTCCCAGAACCGGACCGGGTCGCCGTGTCGCCAGACCGGTTGGCCGGTGGTCAACCCATAGCAAGAGACAACCTCTTCATCACCGCGCTGCTCCTGGGTGTAAAAGCGGTCGCCGCGGACCGCAAAGGACGACCAGCCCGGTCCGATCGGCCGGCGCCACAGCTGGACCGGCGGCGACTGCGACCAGTCGGTCGCGATGCGCACGCCGCGGGCGATGCCGTCGCGATCGGGCCCGCGAAAGCCGGGCCAGTCCGCGGGCTTTGCCGCTGCCGCGGGAGTTTGAACGGGTGCCGCCGGCTCGTCGCCGGCTTGGGCCAGGAGCCGCTGCTCGGGCGTCTTCGACCAGCGCCAGGCGAACTGCGAACCGCCCTTGCCGAAGATGCCCTCGGTCCGCAGGAGCGTCCACATTCCGCATGCGAGCAGGATGGCAGCGGCCATCACGGCGAGCCGGAGACGGTCAGGCAGGCGACGACCGGCCACCGCCCCGGCGACCAGGGCGAGGCTCAGTGCCGGGATGGCGTACATGGTGAACATCATCCCCATCATCCCCGTCGCAATCGACACGTGAATGATGAGCTTGGTCGCGAAGAACGCGACGATCATCAGGGCGACGGCGCCCAGGCGTTCGGACCACGGCGCCCGGCTGAAGAAGAGCCACCACAAGATGATCAACAGAGCGCAGGCGAGCCCGCCCAGTACCCCCCAGATGAGGGCCTTGGGTGCGAGGACGGGGACGACGAACCTGAGCACGCACAGCAGCACCGCGGCGGCGACGCCGGGCCACAGGCGGAGCGGCTGCCGCGGGGTCAGAGGGTCGGTCTGTGCCATGGACATGTTCTCTCCGGTTGCTCCGGCCGGGCCTTGCAGGCTGCTGCTCGCCGGGCGGACCTGTGCTGATGGCTAATGTCCCTACGCCGCAGCGGCGGGGATGTTTCAGGGGCTCAGCGGCGGCGCTCCACCCAGGCGTAGGCGAAGAGCGCGGCGAGCACCCGGGTGTCCTTGGCGCCCGTGGCCGTCCGTGGGCTCCACGCGGCCCTGGTGACGCCAAGGACGAAAGGGTCATGGGACGCATGGAGGTCGAGGGGCAGCAGCACCTCGAATTCGCCCTCGGGAAGGTCGCGGCTCAGGGCGGCGGCCTCGCCCTCCACCGACAGCTTGATCCTCGCCGGCACCTCCGGGTAAGGCGGGTTGTAGCCATGGAGGTGAAGAGTGTAGGCGCCGGGCGGCACGGGCCGGTCGAAGAGGATCTCGCTCGCCGCGCGGCTTGCCCACCGCCGGATCGCGAGATCCTCGCCGACTTCCGGGAAGGACCAGCCGCGGTGGTACTCCTGGTCCTCGGGGAGCGCCGTCGCCACGGCGTCCCGCGGGACCGGCCGCGGCGAGGGACCGAGGCCGCGGCGGCAGAGCGCTTCGCCGGCGGCCCGGTCGATCCCGGAGAGCCGAGAGACCGCATAGTCGCGGCGCCAATCGGGGAACGTCGCGACGTCGCGATGGGCGGCCACCTTGCCGGCTTCCAGGATGCGCCGCGCGACGAGGTCCCGCGGCCGGTCGAGGACGTGCCAGAAGTTCAGCTCGAGGACGGTGGCCGCCTGCGCCTGCGGCAGGTCGCAGGGCAAGGCGGCGATGGGCTCGAGGCGGAAGTCCGCGAACGTGCGGCGGAAGAAGGGCCGGAGCTCCGAGGGCATGACGTACAGGGCGCCGCCCGGCGCCGGCAGGTACGGCGCGAAGCGCGTGCGCATCTCGCGCAAGCCGCCCTGACGCTCCGCGGCCAGCGCCCACATTTGCCCGACGCCGGCCGCGAGGAGCCAGGGCAGGAGCAGCAGCCAGGCCAGGCCGGCCCGCCACCGCGCCCGCTCCGCCGTCCAGGCGGCCAGCGCCGCCAGGCCGGCAGACCAGAAGGCGGCGGTCAAGGCGGGGTAACGGGGCGCGTAGAAGACGGTCATGATCCCGCACCGCTGCAGCAGCCAGAGAAGAAGAACGAAGAGCGCCGCGATGCCGAGGCCGCCGGCGGCAAGGATGGGCAGCACGGCGGTCGTTTCGCGCGGCGGGCGCCGAGCGACGACGGCGGCGGCCGCTGCTGCCGGCACGATGAGAGAGGCCGCGCCCATGGCGTCCAGCCAAGGGTTTTCCGGGCCGCCGATCCGTCCGAAGGGATACCAGTAGGCGAAGACCGCAAGCAGGTTCGGGACCGTGGCCGGCGTCATCCAGGTGACCGCGCTTGCCGCGAGCGAGCCGATGCCGGCCAGCACCTTGACCGACCACGGCAGGAAGGAGAGTCCGGCAAGCGCGAGAGCCGCCGCGCCGAGCCCCGCGAACTCCCTGGTCCGGCGGCGCCACGCGAGACCGGCGAAGAGCAGGCAGAGCAACAGGAAGACCGGCACGCTCAGGAGATGGGTCCACAGGGCGCCGCTCGCGGCGAGCGCGCAGAAAAGCCAGCGCCGGGACGCCGCTCGCGGCGAAAGCTCGGGATGCGCGTAGACGTCGACCATCAGGAGCAGCGCCAGGCAGAGGCCCACGGTCGCGAGGCTGTAGCCGCGGGCGTCGTTCGCCGCGACCGCGGCATAGGCGCTGCCGGCGACGGCGACGAGCAGCAGGTTCGCGTGCGCCGGCGCCAGCGACCGCCCGAGAAACCAGAGACAGACCGCGAAGCAAAGCCAGGCCGCAACGCCAAGCGAGCGCGCCCACAGGATGCCCGGCTCGTCGAGGAAAAGCCTGCCGAGCCGCAGCCATGCCTTGAGGGCAAGGAAGTAGCCCGGCGGGTTCGTGTCCGCGGCGCACTGATCGAGGATGGTGGAGACCGGGTGGCTGGCGAGCATGAAGGACGCCGTTTCGTCGATCCACAGGCTCGCCTCGATTCCGGCCCGCCAGAAACGGAGGGGCAGGAAGGCGGCGACGAAGAGGAGAGCGAAGGCGGCGGCCCGGCGGCCCGATGGCATGGTCAGTGGTCCGGCAGCCCTGTCTTGCGGCCCGGTGGAAGGGTAGTGTATCCTCGCCCGACTCCGAGCGTCCGCGATGAACAAGGTCGTAGCCAATGTTGATGAGGCGATTCACGACGTGTCCGACGGTGCCAGCATCATGCTCGGCGGGTTCGGGCTCTGCGGCATACCGGAAAACCTGATTCGTGCGCTGGTGCGCAAGGGCACGCGCGACCTCACGATCATCAGCAACAACGCCGGCATCGACGGCGTCGGCGCCGGGTTGTTGCTGGCCGCGGGGCAGATCGTGCATCACATCGGGACCTACGTCGGCGAGAACAAGCTGCTGGAAGAGAAGGTGCTGAGCGGCACGATCAAGCTCGATCTATTGCCGCAGGGCACGTTCTCGGAGCGGATTCGAGCCGGCGGCGCGGGCATTCCCGCCTTCTTCACGCCGACCGGTGCGGGGACCATCGCCGCCGAGGGCAAGGAAACGCGCGAGTTCGAGGGCCGCTCCTACATCCTGGAGCGCTGGCTGAAGGCCGATTTCGCTCTCGTGAAGGCGTGGAAGGGCGACCGGATGGGCAATCTGGTGTATCGCAAGACGGCGCGGAACTTCAACCCCATGATGGCGACGGCGGCCAAGGTGACGATCGCGGAAGTCGAAGAGCTGGTCGAGGTCGGCGAGCTGGATGGCGATCAGGTTCACACGCCGAGCGTTTATGTGCAGAGGATCGTCAAGGGAGAGCTGTACGAGAGACGGATCGAAAGAAGGACGGTGAGAAAGGTCAGCGGCTAGTCGACTACGATGAGCAACCCGGCGCAAGAACCTGACAAGCGCGAGCGCATCGTGCGGCGCGTGGCGCGCGAGCTGCGCGACGGGTTTTATGTGAACCTGGGCATCGGGATGCCGACGCTCATCGCCAATCACGTCCCCGCGGGAATGGAAGTGATCCTGCAATCCGAGAACGGCATGCTCGGCATCGGGCCCTATCCGCTGGCGGGGCAGGAAGACGCAGATCTGATCAATGCCAGCAAGGAAACCGTGAGCGAGATGGCGGGGACCTCCTATTTCTCGAGCGCCGAGTCGTTTGCCATGATTCGCGGCGGCCACATCGATCTGAGCGTGCTGGGCGCGATGGAGGTCGACGAAGCGGGCAGCATCGCGAACTGGATGATCCCGGGAAAGATGGTCAAGGGGATGGGCGGCGCCATGGACCTGGTGGCGGCGGCGCGGCGCGTCATCGTCGCCATGGAGCACACCGCGCGCGACGGCGCGCCGAAGATCCTGAAGCAGTGCACGCTGCCGCTCACCGGCGTGAGCGTCGTCGACACGATCGTGACGGAGATGGGCTACATCCGCGTGACGAAGGAAGGCCTGGTGCTCGAGGAGGTGGCGCCGGGGTTGACGCCGGAGGACGTGCAGCGGGCCACCGCGGCGCGGCTCGCGGTGAGCCCGGCGCTGAAGGTGATGCAGAGCTAGCCGGCATGGCAGCGCATGCGCCCTGCGCGGCCGCGGCCGTCAACGGTGGACCGGATCGACCCAGCGCACTTCCTCGGGCTTTTCGGCCGGCTCGATGTCCAGGTTGACCACGACCGCCTCGTTGTCGCTCCTCACCAGCACGCATTCCAGAGGCTCGTCGCGCGAGGCGTTGATCTCCTGGTGCGGCACGTACGGCGGCACGAAGATGAAGTCGCCCGGCCCCGCCTCGGCGACGAATTCCAGCCGCTCGCCCCAGCGCATCCGGGCACGGCCCTGCAGCACGTAGATGACGCTCTCGAGCGCGCCATGATGGTGCGCGCCGGTCTTGGCGTTGGGATGGATCTTGACGGTGCCGGCCCAGATCTTTTGCGCGCCGACGCGGGCGAAGTTGATCGCCGCGGCGCGGTTCATGCCGGGCGTCTGCGGGGTGTTCGGGTCGAGCGAGTTGCCCGGGATGACCTTCACCCCGTGCTCTTTCCAGTCGATCGGGCCGCTGGGCCCTTGCAGGTGACCGCTGCTCATGGTGACCTCCGGACTGAACCGTCGATCAGCCGCTCGATCTGGCGGCGGTGGCGGAGCAGGTGGACGATGCCGTGCTCGAGCATTCCCTCGGGGTCGTAGACGGGCCCCCAGTTGACCGGGAAGAGGATGCTCGACGTCTCCTCGGCGGCGAACGCGGGGTCGGCCCGCAGGCCCGCAACCGTCACCTCGGTGTAGCGCACCGCGGCGGCGAGCAGCGGCCGCAGGTCCTCCGGGCTCTCCGGCACGAGCTCCTGGCCGCGCGGCCGCTCGCCGACCGCCATGCTCAGGGCCTTCCGAATATAGGCAGCGTGGCCATAAGCCGCCCGCACGACGTGCGCGCAGATGGCCTGGATCGTGGGATTCTCGGCGCCGCTTTCCAGCACTTCAACGAAACGCGCCGGCGGCACCGCTTCCACCACGCCGCACAGCTGCGCGGCGGCGCGCGCATACTCGTCCATGAGGGCGCCAAATGCTCCGGACAGCCCCGGCGAGTCGATGAGCTCGGCGAGCTGCGACATGCCCCGGTATTTTACTTGGTCTAGACGAGAGCCTCCACCGGCTCGGCGTGGACCGCTTGCAGCGAGGAGGGGCCGGGGGAAAGGGCCGCGATCAGGCCGTGCAGCTCTTCGCGACCGCGCGCGCCCCCGCCTTCCGTCTCGCTCTGACTGCGCTGCGCAGCATTCCGATCCCAAAACCCATCGCCGCTACCGGCAGGGCAACGCAGGTAACCGCCAAGCCGATCACGGCGCAAACTTCCACGGCGTAGGTAAGCATCGAATCTCCCCCTCGGGGGTTGGCGTCTCGCAAGGGCCGTGCCAGAGGAGGCCGGTCCGGGACGCCGGGGGCTGTAAGATGGTTGCGGCACCCTCCTCAACGCCGTCGCCTACTTCGAGAAGGTGATGGTCGATCCTAATCTCCCGGTCTGGAAGCCGCCGTTCCCGCCGTAGTCATTGATTGCGGAAGCAGTCGACGAGGTCGATGCGGGTGGCGCGGACGGCGGGCAGGAGGCTGGCGAGCAGGGCCACGGAGAAGAGCAGGAGGGCGGCGCCGCCGACCGACAGCGGATCGACCGGGCTGACGTTGAAGAGGAAGCTCTCGATCAGGCGCACCAGGAGAACCAGGAGGACGGCCCCCATGACGAGGCCCGAAGCCACGAGCAGGGTGCCCTGGCGCAGCACCAGGTTGAGGACGGTCCGGCGCCGCGCGCCGAGCGCCATGCGGACCCCGAGCTCGTGGGTGCGCTGGCGGACCGAATAGGACATCAGGCCGTAGAGCCCGGCGGCGGCGAGGACCAGGCCGAGGCCGGTGAAGATGGCCAGCAGCAGGGCGCTGAAGCGCTGCTTGCCGAGCGACTCGGCGAGCCGCTGCTCCATGGTCTTGACCTGGCCCACCGGCAGCTCGGGGTCGAGCGCACGAAAGATGCTCCGCACCGGCGGCGCCTGGATCTCGGGCTTGCCGGCGGTGCGCACCACCAGACTGTATTCGGGCCAGCTGGTCTGGGTGAAGGCGAGGTACCAGGTGGGACCGATCTTGGCGTCGAGCGACGAGTCCTGGACGTCGTCCACCACGCCGACGACGGTGAACCAGGGATTGACCATCTTCGCCCATCCCCGGCGCACCCGCTTGCCGAGCGGGTTCTGGCCCGGCCAGAACGCCTTGGCCATCGCTTTGCTGACCACTACCACCAGCTGGGTGTCGGCACGGTCGCCGTCGTTGATCCAGCGCCCTTGCAGCAGCGGGATGCGCAGGGTCTGGACGTAGTGCGGGCTGACGAAGCGATTGTTGACCAGCAGCACCTCGCCCGGCGTCGCCGGCGCGCGCCCCTCGACGTTGATGATCGCGCTCACGTCCTCGTCGCCAACCGGCAGCACCATGCTCACGGCCGCCGACTTGACCCCCGGCAGCGCCTCGATCCTGGCCAGGGCGTCCTGCAGCAGATGGATCTTGCGGTCGCGGTCGGTGTAGACCTGCTCGGGGAAGGCGATCCTCATGGTGAGGAGGTTCGCGGGGTCGTATCCGAGGTGGACCTTCTGCAGCTCGAGGAAGCTCCGGGTCAACAGGCCGGCGGCCACCAGCAGGGTCATCGCCACCGCGATCTCGGCCACCACCAGCGAGCTCAGCAGCAGCCGCCGGCGCCGGCCGGCCGAGGCCTTGCGGCCGTCCTCGCCCAGGCCGGAGCGAAGGTCCGACTCCGAACGCGTGAAGGCCGGCACCAGGCCGATGACGGCGTTGACCGCGAGGATCGCGAGCAGCGCGTAGCCGAGCACGCTGGCGTCGAAGCTCACCTCGTGCACCGGCAGCAGCGTCGGCGGAATGAGCGGCAGCAGCGCCCGCAGGCCGAACCAGCCCAGCGCGACGCCGAGCGCGCCGCCGGCGAACGAGAGGATCGCGCTCTCGACCAGGAGCTGCCGGACGAGGTGCCGCCGGGTCTCGCCCAGGGCGGCGCGCACCGCGAACTCCGAGCGCCTCCCCTCGAAGCGCGCGAGCATGAGGTTGGCGACGTTGACGCAGGCGATCAGCAGCACCAGGCAGACCGCTCCCTGCAGGAACAGCAGGGCCGGCCGGATGTCGCCGGTCAGGTGCTCGCGCATCGTCTTGACCTTCACGCCCCAGCCGGCGTTCGAGTCCGGGAATTGCCTGGCCAGCTCGCGCGCCAGCGACGTCATCGCCGCCTGCGCCTGCGGCTGCGACGTGCCCGGCCGCAACCGGCCGGCAACGTAAAGGGTGTGGAACTGCCGCCCGGGCAGCTTGAAAGGATCGAGGGCGAGCGGCGTCCACAGCCGGCTCTGGTCCGGGAAGTCGAAGCCCGGCGGCATCACGCCGACGACGGCATAGCTCTTGCCGTCCAGCCGCAGCTGGCGGCGCAGGACGTCCGGATCGGCGCCGAAGTGTTCTCGCCACAGGCCGTCGCTCAGGATCGCCGCCGCCACTCCCGGCGGCGTGTCCTCGCTGCGCGAGAAGACGCGGCCCAGGCGCGGCGCGACCCCGAGGACGTGGAACAGGTCGTACGAGGTCTCGGACCCCACGATCCTCTCCGGCTCGCCGGTGCCGGTGAGCGAGTAGGTCCTGGGCAGCCAGGCGGCGATCTCGGCGAACGGCGTCTGCTTTGCCTTCCAGGCCGCATAGTTCGGCGGCGACACCTCGTAGTCGGCGTCCGCGCCCGGGCCGGGATGGGTGTCGAAGATCATCGCCAGCCGGCCGGCGTCGGCGAAGGGCAGCGGCCGCAGCAGCACCGAGGAGAGAACGCTGAAGACGGCGACGTTGGCGCCGATGCCGAGCGCGATGCAGAGCAGCGCCAGCGCCGTGAAGCTGGGAGTCTTCAGCAGCCGGCGCGCGCTCAGGCGAAGTTCTTGCGTCATGGGGGCGGCTCGCTTTCTCGACCCGAGATCGCCGGGCAATCGGGGCACAAGGCAAGCCCCGGCCCCGGCGCGGAGGAACCCGGCTATCTCCAGAGTGCGCCGGCGGGCCCAGACCGGGGCGCCCGGCGAGAGGTGCCCGTGGGGAAGGGAAGCGGGCCGTGGCGCCGGCCGTGCTCGCGGTCGAGCACGGCCGGCGTCCTGATCACATTGTCATGGTAGTGGTTGGTGCGTCTTCGCCGGGCGATCCGCGAGCGGCACGGTCTTGGCGGCCCCGGCCTTGCCTGCCTGGGACGGCGGCGCCGCCGGCGCCTTGGCGCTGCGCGCGTCGTCGCCAGGCTTCACCTGGATGATCGCCATCATCCCGTTGTCCTCATGGCCGAGGATGTGGCAGTGATAGACGAAGTCGCCGATGTCCGGGCCGCGGAAATCCATCCGCACCGTGACGCTCGGATAAGGGCCCGTGCCCGGCCAGTACGGGACCTGGATCATGTCGAGATACTGCCCGTTGGCGACCGGCACGCCGTTCTGCTCGAGCACCAGGAAGTGAATCTGGTGCATGTGGAACTCATGGTTCTCGGCGGTGCGGTTCTGGATGGTCCAGTCCTCGACCGAGCCCTGGGTGGTCACGATCGCCGGCGGGTTGGTGGCGGCGAACAGGGTCGGGGTCGCGCCGTCGACGGTGATGAAGAAGTTGGTCGGGCTCAGCGGGTTGCTGGGGTCGGAGATGACCTCCGAGAAGTAGAGCGAGCGATGCGCCGTCGGATGCTCTTCGCTGAGGCCCGCGAAGCGCTGCCGGTTGGGAGGGCCGGAGACCGCCGGCACGCGGCGCGGCTGCGCGCGGTCGTCGCCGGCGAGCTTGATCACGCCGATCGGGCGCTGCACGTCGTTGTCGCCGGCCGGGCCGGTGTCGATCGCCAAGGTGAGGAAGGCCGCATTCTTGACGTTCTTTCCGGGTGCGGTGACGATGAACTCGGCGCGCGCCGCCGTCGGGAGCAGGACGTCGGTCTGCGTATACGACTTGCCCCTGCCCGTGCCGTCCTGAGATCCCACCGGCACGCCGTCGAGCCCGATGATCTGCAACGGCTGCGGCACGCCGTCGTACTGCACCTGCAGGTCGAGGATGGTGTCGGCGGTGGCGTTCGCGACCCGCCAGAACTGCTTTTCGCCGCTGTGCATCGGAATGACGGCTGGCGTGTAGCTCGGGTAGGGGATCGGGATGTAGTTGACCGAGATGTCCCACGAGGGCACGGCGCCGCCCGGCGTCGGGCTGCCGGGGATCGGGTTGTCGCGGATCATCATCACCCGCTCGCGCAGGCCGGCGACGGCCGGGTTCACGTTCTCGATCCCTTCGACGATGATCGCTCCGGAGGCCCCTCCCTGCACCGCGGGCTCGGCGATGCCATGGACGTGGGGGTGGTACCAGTAGAGCCCGGGAGGCTCGTCGGCCGGAAACTGCACCCGGTACTGAAAGGTTTCTCCGGCGTTCACCAGGGTCTTGATGACTTCATCCGAATGACAGGTTGGCGACGTGTTGGTCCCATGGTAGTGAATGTTCACCGAGGTGCTGGTCATGGTCAGGGCGCCGCAGGCGTCGCCGGGGGCCCCGGACATGGTCATCGCCGGCATCGCGTGCGACCCGTGCGGCGATGCAGCCGCCGTCAATCCGTTCTTGAAGTTGATGACCAGCAGGTCGCCGGGGCGAACATGCAGGGTGGGGTCTTGCGTGCCGTCGGCGGTCTGGAAGCAGTAGAGGGTGTGGCCATACTGATCCACTCTCGTCAGGTAGGTGAAGCTAACGCTGAGGACGCCGTCCTCGCTGAACAGGTCCGGCGGCGAGGTCAGCGTGCTGCCGGCCGCGAACCGCGGGCACGGTTGCGGCGACTGGGCCAGCGCGCAGAGTGGAACCAGGATCGCCAACGTGAACATCGCCAACCATGGTCTTGCGAATGACATCCTTGACCCTCCTGGGCCGGCCGGGAGATCTCCCGGCCGGTCCGGTAAAGCCGCTACAGGGAGTTGAGGAAGGTGATGAGCTGGTTCTTCTGCGTGGTGCTGAGATAGATGTAGTTGTTGATGACCGGATTGGCCTGGCCGAAGTGGTTCAGGATGGCGTCGTTGCGGAGCAGGCTCTCGCCGTCGTGCATCAGGCGGTTGCGCGTGCGCATGCCCCACAGCGGCGCGGTCCGCATCTTCGTCAGCGACACGGTGCCGCCGTTCTGGATGATGTTGTCGCCGGTGCCGACGTCATGCAGCATGAAGTCGCTGTACGGGTGGATGTTCATATTGCCGAGCGCCGCGGGGACGATGAACTGGCCGCCGTTGAACGAGGTGCCGGCCGGCGCGGTGGTCAGCGTCGGAATGTGACAGATGTTGCAGCCGATCTGGCTGAACAGCGTCGCCCCGGCCCTGGCGTCGGAGGTCGCCGCCAGCACCGTGTCGCGCGGCGGCGCCTTGAGCGAGCGCATGAAGCGGGTGAAGGAGCCGACGTCCGCCCCGAATGGATCCGACTGGGTGGCCGGGTCCTGCATGGCGGGGACGCCGTTCTGGGTGTTGAGATAGGTGACGTCGGTGCCGTTGGAGGTGTTCTCGGTGGGGTTCAGCGGGTTGGTGATGCCCATCTCGTTCAGGTAGGCGTCCGACGAGAACGACAGCAGGCTGGCGTGCTGGTCCTTCCAGCCGAAGCGGCCGATGCGGGTGACGCCTGGGGCCTCGAGCACCGGCACGAGAATGGTGGTGCCGCGGAAGCTGGAGCCCTGCTGCGACTGGACGGTGGTGAAAGCGCTGTCGGGGAGGGCCTCGACGAAGCCGTCGCCCGCGGTGTTGAGGCTGGTGCGGAAGGTCGCCACGTTGTCGGTGCCCAGGGCGCGCACCTGGATCGAGGGGTCGATGGCGCGGGAGAAGATCAACGAGCCGCCGGGGTGGGGGGTGAAGGTGCTGCCGTTCAGCGTGCCCGCCCGCTCCTCGGTGATCTGGCTGATGGCGCCGCTCACCGGGTTCTGATGGCACTCGCGGCAGGACTGGGCGTTGTAGTTGGGCCCCAGCCCGTCGGAGATCTGCTCGACCTCGTCGAACTTCGCGCGGTCCGCGTCCATGTTCGCCTGCGGTTCGAAACCGTTGGTCTGGTTGTCGAAGCCGGCAGGCGCCTCGGTGGCTCCGACCGCGTAGAGCACCGGGGCCGCCAGGAGCATCGAGAGCACCAGCCCGCGCGCCACCCGGCGTTTTCTGCTCGCCTGCTTTCTCTTCATGATCTCTCTCCTCCTTGGGGGCAGACCATGGCAGGAGACGCGGCAGCCCGGCCCTCCGCCGGTTGGGGCAGCGCCGATCCGGGTCGCGAAGACGGCAAACCTCTCCCTTCCCCTGCCGCTGGTTGAATCGCGACGGGACCTTGCGCCGAAGGGGGCCTTCGTGCTGCCAGACTACGCCCTGCGCGCGGCCTGGCATGCTGTAGCGTCAGATGAGACAGGTCGCCCTTACCAAACTAAGTGCGGCAAGCCCGGAAAAGCGAGCCGTTCCCGGCTGACAAGTGGAAAGTTACACGCCACGCGGCCGCCGGCACCGCGCGCGCCACCCCTCAGGGCGGCGGCGGGATCGCGGCGGGACCGTCGGGCCTGGCGCCCGAGGCGTGGTCGCGCTCGAGCTGGGCGCGCTCGCTGGCGAGGTCGAACTTGGCGATGTCCGGACGGAAGAAGAGGGCGAGCGTCCAGTCGGCGACGATGCGCACCCGCCGGCTGAAGCGGGGCATCTGGAACAGGTAGTAGGTGCGGCGCGCCCACCAGGCGACGAACCCGCGCAGCGGCACTCCGAGCACCGAACCCAGCCCCCGGGCGTGGCCAAGGGAGGCCATGATCCCCAGGGTCTCGTAGACGAACGGGCGTGGCGCCCTGCCGTCGAGGACCGCGGCAATGTTGCGCGCCAGCTGCCTGGCCTCGCGGATCGCGTGCTGCGCCAGGTAGGGATAGGGGTGGCCGGCCGGGTCCGGGATGCGCGCGCAGTCGCCCAGCGCCCAGACCTCGGGACGGTCCTGGCAGCGCATCGCGGCGTCCACCAGCAGGTGGCCCTGGCGGTCCCTGGCCAGCGGCAGCGCGGCGGTCAGCGGGTGCGGCGCGATGCCGGCGGCAACCACGATCGTCCCGGCCTCGAGGGTCTCGCCGTCGAGGTGGACCTTGCCGGGCTCGATGGCGCGCACCGGCGCGTTGACGCGGATGTCGGCGCCCTGCCGGCCGCCGAGCACCCGGGAGGCATAGCGGGCGAACGCCTCGTCGACCTCGGGCAGGATGCGTTCGATGGCCTGCAGGAGATGGCAGCGCACCTCGGCGCGCCGCACCCGCGGGTAGTAGCGGACGATCTCGTCGGCGAAGGCGGTCAGCTCGCCGAACAGCTCCACGCCGACCAGGCCGCCGCCCACCACCGCGAAGCTCAGCAGCCGGCGCTTGCGCTCGGGGTCGAGCTCCACGTCGGCGCGCTCGAAACGCTCGATGACGTGGTCCCGCAGCAGCATGGCGTCAGCCAGGGTCTTGAAGGTGAAGGCGGAGGCGGAGCCCGGGATCAGGCCGAGGTTGGTATGGGCGCCCAGGGCGAGGACCAGATGGTCGTACGGCAGCTCGTAGGCGGCGCCTTCGGCCGGCGCCGCCAGGACGACGCGGCGCTCGAGGTCCACCTCCCGCACGGTCGCCTCGACGAAGCGCGCCCGGCGCAGGAAATCGCGCACCGGCAACGAGCAGTGCCGCAGCTCGAGCGTGCCCGAAAAGGCCTCGAACAGCAGCGGCGTCATCAGGAAGAAGTTGTCGCGGCAGACCAGCACGATCTCGATACTGCTGCAGTCGGCGCGCCGCGCGCAGTACCGCTCCAGGTGGCGGGCGGTCCAGATGCCGCCGAACCCGCCGCCGACCACCACGACGCGCGTGCGCGGCCCGCCGCTCGCACCGGCCGGGCCGGCGGTCGCCGGCGCTGCGTTCCCGGGTCGCAGGTCGCGCCCTCGTCAGCCGCCGGCGGGCCGCTGCGACACTAGCGTCCCACGCCGGTGCCGGTGCTCTTGTGCCCCGGCGGCGGCCCCTGCTGGCCGTGCGAGCTCGGGTGCCCACCCGGGGGAGGCGTCCCGCTGCCGCTGGTGTGGTGGGGCGGCGGCGGGTGCGGCGTGCCGGTCGAGCTCTGGCCGTGCGTGCCGCTGGTCTGGCCCTGATAGCCGCTGCCTGTCGCCGGATGACGCCCGGTGGACCGGCTGTGGCTGCCGGTCGTGCCGGTGCCGGTGGTCGCACCCGTGCCAGTCGCCGCGGTGCCCGCGGTGCCGGTCGTGCCGTGGCCGTGCCGGCCGCCGGTGCCAGTCGCCGCGGTGCCCGCGGTGCCGGTCGTGCCACGGCCGTGACGGCCCCCGGTGCCGGTGGTCGCACCCGTGCCGGTCGCCGCGGTGCCGGCGGTGCCGGTGGTGCCGCGGCCGTGCCGGCCGCCGGTGCCGGTGGTCCCGGCAGTCCCTGCCGTCCCGGTCGTCCTGCCCCCGGTCGTGCCGGTCGTCCGTCCCGATGTGGCCGACCGGCCCGTCGCGGCGGTCCCCGCCGTGCCCGTCCCGGTCGTCCTGCCCCCGGTCGTGCCGGTCGTCCTGGTGCCGGCAGTGGCACTGCGGCCGGACAAGGCCGAGCCCGCCGGGCGGTTGGTGAAGTTTTCGACCTGGGTGGCCCGCGCCGCCCTGGTCACCACCGGCGGTTGGTAGAGGCCGACCTGGCTCGCCGTGCTGACGCGCGGCACCGGGTGGCCGGTCACCTGTTCGATGTGCTGGACGCTGACCCCGTTGTTGACGACGCGGTTGTTGACCACCGAGTAGTTGGTGATGTTGGTGGTGTTGTTGATGATCGTGGTGTTCCGGGTCGATGCGACGATCACCGTGGACAGGCGCGGCGTCAGGATGGCGCCTTCGCTCACGAAGGAGTAGTAGGAGGGGGCGATGGCGACGTCGAGGTTGACGCCGCCGAAGGACACGCCGACGCCGACGGCAAAGCCGACCGCCGGCGGCAGCGCCGCCCAGCCGACGTAGCCGCCGCCGCTCCGCCAGGCGACCCATGCCGGCGCCCACACCGTCCCCGGCACCCAGCCCCAGCCGAATCCGGCCTCGTAGGTCCAGCGGCCATAGTGAAACGGCGCCCAGCCCCAGGACTCGTCGGCGACCCAGGCCCAGCCCTGGTCGGTGTAGACCCAGTGCCCGGTGGAGTAGGGCCGCCAGCCGGCCGCGACGTGGGGAATCCAGACCTCGCCGTAGCCTTCGCGCGCCACCCACCGGCCGTACGGCGAGAGCTGCTCATGGAAGTAGCCGATGCTCGCCTGTCCCGGATCGCCGCCGCCGGAGTCGTTGTCGGCGGCCGGCGGGCAGGGGCAGGGGCAGTCGGACGACTGGGAGCGGGCGGCGCCGGTCGCGAGGCAGGTCGCGACCAGCAGGAGCGCGGCGATTCTCAAGGTTCTCATGGCTCGTGTCCCTCGACCGGAGAAGGCGCCCATTGGCGGCGGCCGCCGGCTTGGTTGGGGAAGCTGCCTGGTGATACCGGGTCAAGCAGACCGAAGAGCGCGGGCAAAGTCAAGGGGCGGAGGGAAGCGAACGCGACGGCTGGAGCTCGTACACCTGGTTGAAGCCGTCGGCGAAGCGCAGCGCGAAGAGGCCTGGGGCCGCCCGGGCCCAGGACTGCTCGAGCGGGAAGGGTTGGTCCAGGAAGCGGTTGACCAGCAGCCACCGCACGCCGGCCCGCTGCAGGTTGGCGAGCCAGGCCGCGGGCTCGGGGTCGACCCGCGGGTTGCAGCGGGGGTAGGCGGCGGCGTTGGCGAGGTCGGCGCGGTTGACGTTGACGTAGAGCACCCGGCGCTCGAGGAACGGGCCCATCGCGGGATAGACGAAGTACAGCGACGGCCCCGACGCCACCGCGACGGTGCCGCCGCCGCCGTGGCGGTCGAGCCAGGCCCAGCCGGGGGCATAGAGCGGGACGAAGGTGGCGTGGATGCTCCACTCCCTCTCGAGCGCCCGGTCGCGGTCCGCCACCCGGAAGCGCGCGAAGGGCGCCGCGCCGGCGAGGACCAGGACCAGCGCGGCGGCCGCGACCGCGCCGGCATGGTGTCTGGCGAGGTCCCGCAGCCGCGGCGCGAAGGCCAGCGCCACCAGGGCCACGTCGAGGATGGCGACGGCGAGGCGCACCTCGGGCGGCATCTCGGCGTGGAGCTGCAGCAGGCCCTGCGCCGCGAGCGCCAGGGCGAGCACCTCGAGCCACACGGCCGAGACGGCGAAGCGTTCGACGACGGCCGCGCCGGCCGCGAGCAGCAGGCCGATCGCCGGGATCAGGTAGCGCACGTTGGCGTAGATCTCGTTGCCGTAGGCGTCCGGCACCGTCACCCAGAACGCCGCCTCGAAGGCAACCTGGCTGGCCGCCACCAGCCCCTCGCGCCGGTGGCCGCGCGGCAGCGCCAGCGGCAGCAGCGGCGCAAGCAGCAGCAGCAGCAAGGCGGGAGGCCCGATCCCCATCTCCGCCGATCGCGGCACGGTGATGCCCAGCAACGCGTCCATGGCCTGCTGCGCCCGATCCGGAGGTCCGCCCGGCCCGAGCAACGACTGCGGGCGCGGCAGCAGCGGCACGACGCCGCCGGCCGACGGACCCGGCGCGCCGAGCGGATGCTCGCAGACCAGGGCGAGGGGACCCGCGCCCAAGGCCATGTTGCGCAGATAGAAGTAGCTGCCGAGGCCGGCGGCCAGCGCGGCCGCCAGGAGCACGTGGGCGAAACGCCTTGCACGGCTGCCGGGAGCGATGGGCGCGAGCGCCACCAGGCTCGAGGCGAGCAGCGCGCCATAGGGAGCGCCCAGCACCTTGGCGCCGGCCGCGAGGCCGAGCCCGGCGCCGGCGAGCGCCGCGGTCGCGGCGCGCGGCTCGCGCAGCCAGAGGCAGCCGAGGAAGCCGGCGGCCAGGAGCGCCGAGGAGAGGAAGACGTCGACGTACTGACTGGCCGCAAAGCGCTCGACCGTCGGCGTCAGCAGCACCAGGAAGGATGCGAGCGGCCACCAGCGCCGCGCGCCGAGCTGCCGGGCGATGCCGCCGGTGGCGAGCGCGAGCAGCAGGCAGGGGGGAAAGAAAGCGAGGTTGGCGAAGAGCTCGCTGTGCGAAGGCGCCATCCACCACCACAGCCAGAGCGAGCCGTTGGCCGGCACGAAGCCGTAGTAGTTGACCGGGTGATAGCCGAAGACCGGCCGCAGGCTGCCGGTCTGCACCCAGTTGGCGGTCAGCAGCAAGTGATACATCAGGCTGTCCCAGGAGAGGGGCGGCCGCAGCAGCCCGCGCAGCGCCTCGCTGCCGAGCGCCGACAGCGTGATGACGGCGAGTGCCGGATGCTCCCGCAACCGCGCCCAGCCGCGAGCGGCGAGCTGCGCCAGCGGCTGGCGCAGCTCCGCGGAGCCGAGCCGGCGCGGCCAGCGCAGCAGCACGACCACGAGCAGCAGCTGCAGCGCCAGCGCCCAGGGCAGGAACAGGCGGCCGGCGGCGCCCAGCACCAGCGCGATCCCGACCGCCTCGGCGGTCGCCGCCAGCAGCGCCGCGCTGGCGAAGGCCAGGGTGTCGGTGGCGCGGAGGCCCGCGGGCAGCAGGCGCAGCGCGATCAGCAGGCCGCCCAGGAAGACGCCGCCCAGGGTGATCAAGGTCAGCGCCGTGCCGACGACGGCCAGCAGGGTCATCGCAGCACCTCGAAGACCGTGCTGGCGCCGTCCGTGAAGCGCAGCGCGAAGCGGTCGGGGCGGGCCGCCGCCCAGTGCTCCTCGATGGGGACGTCGAACTCCCGGTAGCGGTCGATCAGCAGCCAGCGCACGCGCTCGGCCGCGAGGTTGCGGAGCCACGCCTCCGGCTCGGGGTCGACGCGCGGGTTGCAGCCGGGATAGCGGAGGGCCTCGCGGTAGTTGGCGCGGTTGAAGTTGACGTAGATGGCCCGGCGCTGCAGGAAAGGCCCCATGGCCGGGTAGACGAAGTAGGTGCTGGGAGAGCCCACCACCGCGACGGTGCCAGAGCCGCCGTACGCGTCCAGCCAGCCCCAGCCGCCGGCGAACAGGTGCGTCGCCGAGGCGTGGGCCGTCCATTCGGTGGCCAGGGCGCGCTCGCGGTCGGCGGCGCGGAAGCGGGCGAAAAGCGGCGCGCCCAGCAGGGCGAGCAGGAGCGCGGCGGTGGCGAGGATCCCCGCCCGCCGGCGGACGACGGCGCGCAGGCCGGCGGAGAGGCCCAGGCCGACGGCAGCCAGGTCGACGAGCGCGATCGTCACCCGCACCTCGCGCGGCATGTCGGCGTGCAGCTGCAAGAAGCTCTGGCAGGCGAGCGCCAGGACGATGCCGCGCAGCCAGCCTTCGCTCATCGCCCGCTCCTCGGCGATCGCGACCGCGCCGGCGGCGGCCAGGCCGATGGCCGGCACCAGGTAACGGATGTTGGCGAAGATGTGCAGGTTGGCGGCGAAGGGCACCAGCACCCAGAACAGCAGCTCGAAGCCGATCTGGCTGACCGCCCAGAGCGCCGCGCGGCGCCGCGCCGCCGCGACGGCGAAGGGCAGCGCCAGCGCCGCCAGGAGCAGGACGAACGCCTGCGGCCCGACCCCGAGCTCGACCGATTGCGGCCGCGTGATGCCCAGGAACGCGTCGAGGAGCTGCCGGCGGCCGAAGGTCGACCAGCGGTCGGCGACGGACTCGCGCCGCGGCAGGGCGGGGAGGAGGCGGGGTGTCGCGGCCGCCGTCCGGCCTGGCGCCGGCGCGGCCGCGAACTGCCCGCCGGTCGGCGGCGCCGGCGCGGGGGGCGCCGCCGTCTTGCCCTCCCGGCCCTCGCAGACCAGCGCCAGCGGACCGGCGCCCAGGGCCATGTTGCGCAGATAAAAGAAGCTGCCGAGCGCGGCGGCCACCAGCAGGGCCGCGGCGAGCTGCGGCAGGCGCGCCCGCAGCCAGCTGCCCCATCTGCCGGCGGAGCGCACGAGCCCCGGAGCGAGCGCGATCGCCGCCGCGGCCAGCGCCGCCGCATAGGGCACGCCCAGCAGCTTGGCGCCGCACGCCAGGCCGCAGCCGGCTCCCGCCAGCACCGCGTCGGCGAGGCGCGGACGTTCCATCCAGCGGACCAGGAAGAAGCCGCCCGCGAGCAGCACGGCGGCCAGGAAGACGTCGACGTACTGGGTGGCGGCGAAGCGCACCACGACCGGTGTCAGCAGCACCAGGAACGCGGCCAGCGGCCAGTGCCGGCGCGCCCCCAGCTGGCGTGCGATGCCGCCCACCGCCAGGCCCAAAAGCGCCCAATGGGGGAGCGAGGCGAGGTTGACGTAGAGCTCGCTGTGCGAAGGCGCCATCCACCACCAGAACCAGATCGAGCCGTTGGCCGGCACGTAGCCATAGTCGTTGATCGGATAGGCGCCGAAGACGGGCGCCAGGTCGTGCCGCTGCAGCCAGGTCGCGGTGAGCAGCAGGTGATACATCAGGCTGTCCCAGGAGAGCGGCGGCCGCAGCAAGCCGCGCAGGGCCTCGGTGCCGACCGCGTGGACGGTCAGCACGCTCAGGGCGGGATGGCAACGCAGCCGCTCCCAGGTGCGCCGGGCGAGGTGCCGCGCCGGCTGCCACGGATCGGAGGCCATGTCGCCGGTGGCGCCGGCGCCACCAGCGCCGCCGGCCGCCCGGCCGGTCCTCCCGAGCAGGGCGACGAGCAGGGTCTGCGCGGCGAGCGCCCACTCGATCCGCAGCCAGCCGCACATGCCGAGAGCGAGGCCGATCGCGAGCGCCTCGGCGGTCGCCGCCAGCAGCGTGGCGATCCCCAGCGCCAGCGCATCGCGCCGCGCCTCCTCGCCCAGCAGGCGCAGCGCCAGCAGGTAGCCTCCCACCGCCAGCAGCGCCAGCGCCAGCAGCGTCAGGGCGAGCCCCAGGACGGCGAGGACCATGCGGGGGGGATTGATAGCACAGGGCCCCCACCCCGGCCAACGGCGGCCAACGGCGGCCAACGCCGGCCAATTGCGGCCCTCGAGGCGGGTCGCTATGATCGCGGCCGCTCTTAGCCGCTCTTGGTCAAGGCGAGAGGTGCTGCCATTGAGATGGAGCTACGATGCCGGCGCGGCGCCGGGCCTGTGGCGCAGCGCGCGGCAGGCGCTCGCCGAAAACGGGTTCCTCTACGTCGCGCGGGTGGCGGCGCTGTGGGCGTCCTTTCCACTGTGGGGGCTCTATTTCAAGGCCTTTCCCCGCACCTTCACGTTCCAGGCGGCGCGCCATCCTTACTTCCTGCGCGGCTACAACCTCACCTGGAGCAACGAGCGCGCGGTCGAGGTGCCGATCGTCTGGGCCGAGGTGCGCGCCCGCCGCGGCCGGCGCGTGCTCGAGGTCGGCAACGTCCTGTCGCATTACTTCCCCGTCGACCACGAGGTGATCGACAAGTTCGAGCGGGCGCCGGCGGTGCGCAACGAGGACGTGGCGAGCTTCCGCTCGCCCCTGCGGTACGACCTGATCGTCAGCATCTCGACCCTCGAGCACGTGGGCTGGGACGAGGAGCCGCGCGACCCGGAGAAGATCGCGCGGGCGCTGGCCAACCTGCGCGACCACCTGGCGCCGGGCGGGCGCCTGGTGGCGACCCTGGCGGTCGGCTACAACCCCGTCCTCGACGGCCAGCTCGCCGCCGGCGCGCTGCCGTTCACCCGCTGTCACTACATGCGGCGCCGTGGGCTCACCAGCTGGTGCGAGGCCGATTGGCCGGCGATCGCGGGCTCCGCGTACGGCCGGCGCTGGCCGGGGGCGGAGGGGCTGGTCATCGGCGTCCTCGAAGCTTGAAGGCAGCGAGGTCGCTGCAGATCGTCTCGATCCGCGCGGCGATGGCCTCCCAGTCGTAGGCCGCGGCGCGGGCCTCGGCGTTGCGGCTCAGGCGCCGGCGCTCGGCCTCGCCGGTCAGCGGCAGCGGTGCCAGCAGCGAGGCGAGCGCGGCGGCCAGGGCGCCGGGGTCGGCGGCGACGGCCACCCCTTCCACGCCGTCGCGCACCAGCTCGCCGACGGCGCTCTCGGGCGAGCCGCAGTAGACCACCGGCAGGCCGGCGGCCATGGCTTCGAGCGGGAAGAGGCCGAAACCCTCGCGCGCCGACGGCTGCACGGCAAGGCGCGCGCGGCCGAGCTCGCGCCAGACCTCCTCGCTGCTCTTGACGTGACCGCGGAAGACGACGCGGCCGGAGATCCCCAGCTCGCCGGCCAGCGCCTCCAGGCGCGGGCGGTCGGGGCCTTCGCCGAAGACCGTCAACAATGGCACCGTCGCGTTCTCGTCGCGCGCCGCCAGGATCTGCACGGCGCGCAGCAACAGGTCCAGGCGCTTGTGCGTCAGCAGCCGGCCGGCGTAGATCAGCGGCGGGCCGTCTCCCGGCCGCTCGCCAGCCGCCGCCCGCACCCGCTCGACCGCGATGCCGCACGGCACCACGTCGACCACGCCAGCCTGGCCCGCCCGCCCGCCGCCTTGGCCCCATTGGCCCCCACCGCCTCCGCGCCCCCATCGCGCTGCCGCCAGGCGGCCACGGGTGAGCTCGCTGGTGGCGGTCACGGCGGTGCCGAGCTGCGAGGTCAGCCACTCGACGGCGCGGTAGGCGGGCGCCCGCCAGCGTCCGACGTAGCCGCGCCAGTACCCGCCCCAATGCTCGTACCAGGTGACCAGCAGCGGCTTGCCGGCGGCGGCGCATTTCCAGGCCAGGGGCAGCAGGTGGACGTACGGCATGTTGGGCGTCTCGACGGCGTCGTAAGGCGTCACGTCGAGGCGTCGCAGGGCTGCCGCGAAGCGCAGTGCCTGGCGGGTGCTGCGCTTGCCGGCGCGGTTGTAGAGCTGTCCCAGCTCGCCCAGCGACAGGATGTCGAGGTTCTCGATCGTCGACGTCAGGCTGCCGCAGAAGCCGGCCAGAGTCACCTGGTGTCCGCGCCGGCAGAGCGCCGCCGCCAGCTCGTGGTTACGGTGCTCCACGCCGCCGATGAAGTCGGGGTAGACCGTCTCGTAGACGATCAGCAGCTTCAAGGCAGCACCTCGTAGATGCGGTTGGTGGGATCGGCGAAACGCTGCGCGAAGGTCTCCGGATGCGCGCCCGCCCAGACGTCCTCCATGGGGAAGTGGTAGGGAGGCGTGCGCGTCAGGTCCAGCCAGCGCACGCCGGCCCGGCGCAGGTTGGCGATCCAGGCGGCGGCCGCGGGCTGCACCCGGGGCTGGCACAGCGGGTAGTACGCCGCCTCGTCGAGGTTGGCGGCGTTGACGTTGACGTAGAGCGCGCGGCGCGCCAGCCGGGGGCCCATGGCCGGATAGATGAAGAAGGTGTCGGGCGAGTTGACCACCGCCACCGTGCCGCTGCCGCCGTGCCGTTCGAGCCAGTCCCAGCCGGGGGCGTAGTTGAAGACGTTCATGCCGTGCGCCGTGTACTCCTGCGTGAGCGCCCGCGTGCGGTCGGCGACGCGGTAGCGCGCCAGGAACGGCGCCGCTGAGAGCAGTGAGAGGAGGACGAGCGCCGCCAGCGCCGCCAGCAGCGCCCAGCGCGGTCCGCGGCGGGCCGCTCCCGCGGCGGCTAGCCCCGGAGCTGCCTGCCCCGGAGTGGCCGGGCAGGGGGCGGTGGACAGCCAGCCGCGCAGTCGCGGCGAGAGCGCCAGGGCCACCGCCGCCAGGTCGCCCGCCGCCACCACCAGGCGGACGGCATCCGGCATCTGCGTGTGCAGCTGCAGCAGGTCCTGGGCCGCCAGCGCCACGGCGATCCCCTCGAGCAGCCTGGGGTTGGCCCGACGGCTCTCGGCGGCGGCGACGCCGCCCGCGAAGGCGAGGCCCACGGCGGGCAGCAGGTAGCGGACGTTGGCGAAGACGTGCCCGGCCGCGGCATAGGGCACCGTGGCCCAGATGGCGATCTCGGCGAGCACCTGGCTGCCGGCAAGCGCCGCCTCGCGCCGGCGCCCGCGCGGCAGGGCCGCCAGGGCCGAAGCGCCGAGCAGCACCAGCAGCGCTTGCGGACCGAGGCCGAGATCGACGAATGGCGACCGTGGCCGTTCGACGGTGCCGAGGAAGGCGCGGGCCAGGCGCCCCTCGGCGAACATCTGCCGCGGCAGCGCCGCCACCGAGTTGGGACGCGGCAGTGCCGGCAGTCCGCTGGCCGTCCCGCTGGCCGTCCAACGACGGGGAAGGCCCTCGCATTCAAGGGCGAGCGGGTCGACGCCGCGCACGGCATTGCGGAGGTAGAAGAAGCCGCCGAGAGCCGCCGCCAGGACCAGTGCCGCCGCCGCCTGAGGGACGCGCCGCCGCCAGCTTCCCGCGGCCAGCGCCAGCAGCGCCGCCGCCAGCGCCCCGGCATAGAGAAGACCCAGCACCTTCGTGCCGGCCGCCAGGCCCAGTCCGATCCCGGCCAGCGCCGCGTCTCCCCAGCGCGGCTGGCGGAGCCACGACAACCCGAAGCAGCAGGCGGCGAGCAGGCAGGCGGCGGTGAAGATGTCCACGTACTGGGTGGCGGCGAAGCGCACCACCGTCGGCGTCATCGCCGCCAGCACGGCGGCGAGCGGCCAGCAGGCGCGGGCCCCCAGCCGGCGTGCCACCGCGCCGGTCGCGAGCCCCAGCAGCGCCCATTGCGGCAGGAAGGCGAGGTTGGCGTAGAGCTCGCTGTGCGAGGGCGCCATCCACCACCACAGCCAGACCGCGCCGTTGGCGGGGCTGTAGCCATAGTAGTTGAGAGGGTAGGCGGCGAAGACCGGGGCCAGGTCGTGCCGCTGCAGCCAGGTGGCGGCGAGCAGCAGGTGATACATCAGGCTGTCCCACGACAGGGGCGGGCGGAGCAGGCCGCGCAGCGCCTCGCTGCCGATGGCATGGAAGGCCAGCACCGAAAGCGCCCAGTGCTGCCGCAGGCGCGCCGCCAGGCGCCGCGCGAGGTGCAGCGCCGGCGCCGCCAGCCCGCGCCGGCCGCCGTGGCCCGCGGCCGCGGGATCGGACGGCAACGGCGCCGCCGCCAGCGCCGCGCCGGCGAGCAGTGCCAGCGCCAGGCCGGGGCCCGGGCGCAGCTCGCCGCAGGCGCCGAGGGCCAGGCCGATCCCCGTCCCCAGGCCGGTCGTGCAGAGCAGCCAGGCCACCGCCAGCTCGAGGGCGTCGGACCGGGCGCGCTCGCGCCCGAGCAGGCGCAGGGCCAGCAGGTAGCCGCCGGCGGCCAGGGCGCCGAGCGCTGCCAGGGTCAGCAGGGCGCCCAGAACGTCGGCCGCGGGTTGGGACATCGCCGGGAATGGGCTCAGGCCGATTCCCGCCGCGGCTGCCGGCGCGTGCGCCTCACCGCCACGACGCCAGCGCCGCGACCTCGGCCGAGCGCCGGTTGATCGACGACAGCAAGACGCCGCAGGTCATCGACAGCGCGCTCAGGATGAACAGGGCAGCCGAGAGCACGGCGAGCGGCAGCCGCGGCACCAGGCCGGTGCGCAGGTACTCGGCGATCACCACGCCGCCGCCGGCGAAGGAGAGCAGCAACAGGAAGAGGGCCAGCAGGCCGAAGCAGCTGAGCGGCCGGTAGTCGCGAAAGAACATCAGGATCGCCATCAGGATGCGGTAACCGTCGCGATAGGTGTGCAGCTTGCTCGGGCTCTCCTCGGGACGGGCGCGGTAGCGGATCGGCACCTCCGCCGTGCGGTAGCCCTGCACCACCGCTTGCAGCGACAGCTCGGCCTCCACCTCGAAGCCGCGCGCGATCAGCGGCGTGGTCTCGAGGAACCGCCGCGAGAGCACCCGGTAGCCGGAGAAGAGGTCGTGGGTGTGGACGCCGAACAGCACCCGCACCAGCAGGTTGAACAGCCGGTTGCCCAGGGAATGGCCGGCGCGGAAGGCGCCTTCCTCGGCGCCGGCAAGACGGGTGCCGAGGACCATGTCGGCGCCGTCCTGCGCCGCTTGCAGCAGCTTCACCACCTCCTCGGCGGGATAGGTGTCGTCGCCGTCCACCATCACCAGGAAGTCGGCGTTCCGGGCCTCGCGGAAGCCGGCGAGCAGTGCGAACCCCTTGCCTGGACGCGGCTCGCGGAGGACCCTGGCGCCGGCCTGGCGCGCCGTCTCGGCGGTGGCGTCGGTCGAAGCGTTGTCGACCACCAGCACCTGCGCCTCCGGCAGCGCCGCACGGAAATCCCGCACCACCTTGGCGACGGTGGCCGCCTCGTTGTGGCAAGGCACCACGACCGCCACGAGCGGCGGCCGGGATTCCGCCTCGCGCGGCGGCGACACCAGGGCTGGGGTCGGCTGCATGGCAGATAAATGTAAGCGGTGGGACAGGTCTCTTTCAACTCAGCGGCTCGACGTCACACTCCGGGCGGCCGTCGCCGGCCAGCTCCGCCGCCCGCGCCCGCCTGGTCATTCCCGCCAGGCACAGCAAGCCGATCAGCGCCTGCGCGGCGAGGCCGAACAGGTGGTAGACGAGGGCGAAGGCGAGGACGTCGGCCCGCTGGGCGGCGGCGGTGGCCCCGGGCGCGTACGGCGAGACCAGCTGGACCAGGGCCAGCTCCAGGGTGCCGATGCCGCTCGGCGCCACCGGCAGCACGGCGACCAGGACCGCCACGGAGAGCACGACCAGGCCGTGCGCCGGCGGCAACGGGATGCCCCAGATACGCAGTCCCAGCCACCAGCCGACGATCAGCACCAGCGCGTGCGGCAGGCGCGTCGCCGTCGCCCACACGAAGCCTCTGCTCCCTGCGGCGAAGACCGGGGCCAGCACCGGCCGGCGGGTGAGCCAGGCGGGCCGCCAGCCGAGCAAGCCGAGATAGAGCGCGAAGGCGGCGGCCAGGGCGGCCAGCAGCGGCAGCGAGCCGGCGAGGGACGCGCCGGCGCCGGCGGTCAGCGCCTCGGCCGCCACCCCGATCGCCGCCGCCGCGGCGAGGGCCGCGACCTGGGTCCCCATCAGGAACAGCAGCATGCCCAGGGCGCGCAGCGGCCCGACGCCGGCGCGGTTGAGGTAAAAGCCCATTCCTCCCTGGCCGACGGCGAAGTTGATCAGCCCCAGCAGGTAGGTCGCGCCCCGCGCCAGCAGCAGGCCGCGCCAGGGGCAGCGCACGCCGGTGACGGCGAAGGCCCTGAGCGTGGCCCAGGCATCCGCCAGCAACACCACCGCCGCCACCGCCGCCGAGCACAGCGCCACCGCGCCGGCGGGCCCGGTCGCCAGGGCGTTGAGCAGCTGGGCGCGCGGCAGGCGCGCCGCCAGGGCGGCCAGGATCGAGGCCGCCACGACCCAGGGCAACCAGCGCCGCGATCGGCTCCACCAAGTGCGCCGAAGCGTTTCCGTCACGGGCCGGCGGTCCCGGCACCGCCCCGCGCCAGCCACCCGAGCAAGCCGCGGCCATAGACGATCCACACCACGGCCAGGACCCAGAGCGCGATGTTGACCAGGAACGGCAGGTCGCGCAGGATGGCCTCGGTCGGGTTGCGCTCGTCTTCCCGCTGGTACATGAGATAGAGGTAGCGGAAGATGCCGAACAGCACCAGCGGGATGGTGTAGATCAGCCCCTGGGTGTGGAACTTCGCCACCGTCTCCGGGGCCACGGCGTAGAGGGCATAGGAGACCACCGACGACGCGGTGACGACGTTGATCATCTGGTCGAGGAAGGCGGGGCTGTAGTGGTCGAGCACCGGGCGCTGCCCGGCGGCGTCGCCGGCGAGGAGGGTGATCTCGTGGCGGCGCTTGGAGAAGGCGAGGAAGAGCGCCAGGAAGATGGTGCACAGGAACAGCCAGCTCGACACCTGGACGCCGGTGGCCGCGGCGCCGGCCAGCACCCGCAGCACGAAGAGCAGGCCGATGCACATGACATCGAGGATGACCATGTGCTTGAACCAGAGGGTGTAGAGGAGGTTGAGGAGGAGATAAGCTGCGAGCACTCGCCCGAACCCGGCGCCGAGCCCGTAGGCCAACGCCGCAGCGGCGGCGACCAGCAGCAGCACGGCGACGGCCGCGGTCGGGACGCTCAGGGTGCCGGCGGCCAGCGGACGCAGGCGCTTGCGCGGATGCAGCCGGTCCTCTTCGCGGTCGCGTATGTCGTTGACGAGATAGACGGCGGACGCGGCGCAGCAGAAAGCCAGCAAG
>DASZHY010000053.1:0-12424 GCA_035949675.1 Thermoanaerobaculia bacterium | reverse complement strand
TCGAGCCGGCTGACGCGGGCCCTGGCCGCGTCGAGAGGACCCTTGCCTAAGGGGCCCGATCCGTTCGTGGAAGAGCTCGCGCCTTCCCAAACCGCTCTTTCATAACACGAAGGCTCGCCGCCGCAGGCCCGGCGGGGATTAACCATCGCAAGTTTGCCGTGAGTCGCTTTATCCGGGAAATTGGAACGCGGCGCCACAGGACATTGGATCCAGCGGCCGGCGGCGCGGCTCAGCGTTGCTCTGCAAGCCCCTGCCGCACAGCGTTTCGGCCCTGACATGGCGCCGTTCGTGGCGGTGCCGAGTCGCTCGTCTCATCTTTCTTTCGGCGTGGCTCCGGTTGGCAGCCGCCCTGCACCTGGCGGCCTCGACGGGTGATCGCGAGAGGAGGTGAGGCCGGGCTAGAGGGCCGCCTACGGGCGCCAGAAAAACGTTTCCAACCATGTCCCGTGCGCGCACCGGGGCGCACGCCGCCAACAGGCGGGCCGAACCGGTATCACTCAACCAGCAAACGACGGAGGTCTATTGCAATGAAACGACGTCATTACCTCGGTGCGCGCGCCGCGGCCCTCGCCGCGGCGCTGCTCCTGGCCGCCAGCTCCGCGGCCTTCGCCCAGTTGCAGACCGGCAACGTTTACGGCAAAGTCCTCGACCAGCAGGGCGCCGCGCTGCCGGGCGTGACCGTGACCCTGGACACCGGCGCCGCGCAAGAAGTGCAGGTCACCAACGCCCAGGGCGAGTTCCGGTTCCTCAGCCTGCCGCCGGCCACCATGAAGCTGAAGGCCGAGTTGCAAGGGTTCGGGACGATCGAGTATCCCAATGTCGTGGTCACGGTCGGCCACAACACGACCCTCGAGCTGACGATGAACTCGGCGATCGAGGACGTCATCACCGTCACCTCCGAGAGCCCGCTGCTCGACGAGAAGGCGATCCGCACCGGCGCCACCATCAGCCAGAGCGAGCTGCAGAAGATCCCCACCGCCCGCGACCCGTGGACGGTGCTGCAGGGGACCCCCGGCGTGCTGGTCGACCGCGTCAACGTCGGCGGCAACGAGAGCGGCCAGCAGTCGCAGTACGTCGGCCCGGGCTCGACGGGCACCCAGTCGATCTGGTCGGTGGACGGCGTGGTTATCACCGACATGACCGCCACCGGCGGGACGCCGGCGTACTTCGATTTCGATTCCTTCGAGGAGATGCAGATCTCGACCGGCGGCTCGGACGCGACCATCGCCACCGGCGGCGTCGTCCTCAACATCGTCACCAAGCGCGGCACCAACGAGTATCGCGGCTCGGCCCGCTACCTGCAGGTGCCGGGCGGCACGCAGTCGAACACCACCTTCAAGAAGAGCGACGTGCCGGTGGCCCAGCAGCCCACCTTCGCCGGCGGCAGCAACAAGATCAACAAGGTCGAGGATTTCGGCGGCGAGACCGGCGGCCCGATCCTCAAGGACCACCTGTGGCTGTGGGGCGCGTACGGCGAGCAGAAGGTCAGCGTGCAGACGCTGCCCAAGATCAACCTCGCCCATCCCGAGCTGTCGACGCCGAACGGCCTGACCGACAAGACCAAGCTGCCGGCCTGGAACGTCAAGGCCAACGCCCAGCTCACCGCCAGCAACTCGCTGACCTTGGTCGGCATGAACAGCGCCAAGGAGAAGACCGGGCGCAACGCCGGCCCGACGCGGCCTCAGGAGACCAGCTGGAACCAGGGGCAGTTCGGCGGCAAGCCGACGCTGCTCAAGGCGGAGGACACGCAGATCTTCAGCCCCAACCTCTACCTCACGGTCCTCTACTCGCACGTCTACGGCGGCTTCTTCCTGCTGCCGGAATCGGGCACCGGCCCCGGCATCCCGGCATCCTACGAAGACGGCACCCACACCTTCCACAACAGCTTCATCGGCTTCACGATCAAGCGGCCGCAGACGCAGGAGAAGGCGGACGCCTCGAGCTTCTTCAACACCGGCGGCGTGAGCCATGAGCTCAAGTACGGCGCCGCCTACCGCGTTGCCACCTCGGTCACCAGCAGCAGCTGGCAGGGCGGCGGCCTCATTCTCAACGGGCCCACCTTCTTGGGCTCGACGAACAACTACATGATCCTGGCCCGCACCTCCATCCCGATCATCAAGATGAAGTACACCACCGCCTACGCCCAGGATACGCTGACCAGCGGCAACCTGACCGCCAACATCGGCCTGCGCTACGACCGTCAGGGCGGCGACAACCTTGGCGATTCGGCGCCGGCCAACTCGATCCGCCCCGACCTCCTGCCGGCGGTCACTTACGGTGGCGGTCCGATCGGCTTCAGCTGGAAGAGCTGGTCGCCGCGCGTCGGGCTGACCTACGCTCTCGGCAAGGACCGGGCGACCCTGCTGCGCGCCAGCTACTCGCGTTTCGCCGACCAGCTGGGCACCGCCCAGGCCAACTGGCTCAACCCCTTCAGGACTCAGAGCTACTTCTACGCCTACACCACCAACAACGGCGACGGCCACGTCACCCCGGGACAGATCATCCTCCCCGGCGTTGGCTATAGCTCCAACGTCGACCCGCACAACCCCACCAAGTTCCTGTTGAACACGATCGCGAGCGGCGGGGTCAACGCTCCGGTCACCGACGAGGTCCTGCTCAGCGGCGAGCGTGCGCTGCTGCCCGAGTTCGTGGTCGGGGTGAACCTCACCTATCGCCGGCAGAGCAACCTGCTGCAGGAAGACCTGCTGGTCTTCGATCCGGGCACCTCACCTGGGAACGGCTACTACGGACGGGTGGCGACGCGCGCCGACTTCGAGCCGGTCACCGTCACCGCCACGCTGCCCAATGGCTCGACGCTGCCGGTCACCTATTGGCAGCTAAAGCCCGGTCTCAGCACGGTGCACGGCTTCAACTTGAAAAACGGCGACTACCAGACCACCTTCAAGGGCGCCTCGCTGACCTTCAACAAGCGCCTCGCGAACCGCTGGATGATGCGCGGCAACGTCAGCTACAGCGATTGGTACTACAGCAAGGCCGGCGACCGGCCTGATCCGACCGAGTTGCTCGCGGGCGGCCTCACCGACGGCAACTACGTCCACCAAGGCGACGCCGTGCTGCAGGGCTCGGGCGCTGGATCCGGCAACTTCCGGAACGTCTACATCAACAGCAAGTGGTCCTTCGCGCTCAACGGTCTTTACCAGATCGCGCCGGACCGGCCGTGGGGCTTCAACGTCGCCGGCAACCTGACCGGCCGCCAGGGGTACCCTGACCCCTACTACATCAACCTCCCTCCGGCCCGCCTCAGCGTCCCCAACACGAACACCGGCGGCGAGGTCGTCCAGATCGGCGCGGCGGACAGCAACCGTCTCGACAACATCATCGACTTCGATGCCCGCATCGAGAAGGAGTTCACGTTCCAGAGCTTCGGCTTGACCCTGGGAATCGACTGCTTCAACCTCTTCAACGAGTCGTTCGTCCTGCAGCGTGAGGGGGCCTTCCACGTCGCTTCGGCGCCGGTCCCGAGCAACGCAGGATTCGTCAACGAAGTGCTGAGCCCGCGGATCTTTGGTGCCAGGTTGTCCTTCAAGTAGGCGCCGCGCCACGGCAGAGGCGCTCTAGCGCTCCTCCCCAGCCGCCGGGGGCGCCCCATCCCCGGCGGCGTTCTTGCGCTCGGCGTGGGGTGAGGCCAGGAGGGGCACCATGGCAACGCAACCACCAAGCGGTGCGAAGACGAAGCTTTTCGCTGCGGCAGTGGCCGTGATTCGCGCCAAGGGCTACTCGGCAGCTACGGTCGATGACATTTGCCGGGCTGCCGGCGTCACCAAAGGCGCCTTCTACCATCATTTCGCAGGCAAGGACAAGCTTGCGGTGGCGGCGGCAGCGCACTTCGCCGCGGTGGCGGACGGCCTGTTCTCGGCGGCGCCGTACCACGACCTGCCCGACCCCCTGGACCGGCTCTTGGGTTATGTGGACTTCCGCAAGGCGCTCATGCAAGACGATCTACCGGATATCACCTATCTGCTCGGCACGATGGTGCAGGAAACCTACGAGAGGCATCCTCGGATCCGTGAGGCCTGCGACAAGCATCTCGGCGACCACACGGCCATGGTTGCGACGGATATTGCCGCGGCAATCGACAAGCACGGCATCGCTGCGGTGTGGAGCGCCGAGAGCCTTGCTCTTTACACGCAAACCGTCGTCCAGGGCGCTTTCATCTTCGTGAAGGCCCAGCACGGCCTAGACGCCGCAGTCGTCTGCCTCGACCATCTCCGGCGGTATCTGGAAATGCTCTTTCACAGAACCCCCGGCTACGCCTTGGTCAGGCGCTTGTAGCGGATGCGGTGCGGCTGGTCGGCCTCGGCGCCCAGGCGCCGCCGGCGGTCGGCCTCGTAGGCCTCGTAGTTGCCCTCGAACCAGACGACCTGGGAGTCGCCCTCGAAGGCCAGGATGTGAGTGGCGATGCGGTCGAGGAACCAGCGGTCGTGGCTGATCACCACCGCGCAGCCGGCGAAGGCGAGCAGGGCCTCCTCGAGTGCCCGCAGGGTGTCCACGTCGAGGTCGTTGGTGGGCTCGTCGAGCAGCAGCAGGTTGCCGCCGGCACGCAGGGTGCGGGCAAGGTGCAGGCGGTTGCGCTCGCCGCCCGAGAGGTCCTTGACCCGCTTCTGCTGATCGGAACCCTTGAAGTTGAACGTCGCGGCGTAAGAGCGGGCCGGCACCTCCCGGCCCCCGAGGTTGACCACCTCCCTGCCGTCCGAGATCGCCTCCCAGACCGGCTTGTCCCCCGCCAGGTCGTCCCGGCTCTGGTCGGCGTAGGCGATCTTCACCGTGTCGCCGAGGCGCAAGGTGCCGCCGTCGGGCTGTTCCTGGCCGACGATCATGCGGAAGAGCGTGGTCTTGCCGGCGCCGTTGGGCCCGATGATGCCGACGATGCCGCCGCGAGGCAAGGAGAAGGACAGGCCGTCGATGAGGAGGTTGTCGCCGTAACCCTTGCGCAGCCCCTTGCTCTCGACCACCAGGTCGCCCAGCCGGGGCCCGGCCGGAATGTGGATCTCGTTCTGTTCGATGCGCTTGGCCGCGTCGCGGTCCTCGGCGAGCAGCTGCTCGTAGTGGGTGAGGCGCGCCTTGCCCTTGGCCTGACGCGCGCGCGGGCTCATCCGCACCCATTCCAGCTCACGCTCGAGAGTGCGCCGCCGGGAGGATTCCTGCTTCTCCTCGAGCGCCAGGCGCTGCTGCTTCTGCTCGAGCCAGGAGGAATAGTTGCCCTCCCACGGGATGCCGCTGCCGCGGTCCAGCTCGAGGATCCAGCCGGCCACGTTGTCGAGGAAGTAGCGATCGTGGGTGATCGCCACGACCGTCCCTGGATACTCGGCGAGGAAGCGCTCCAGCCAGGCCACCGATTCGGCGTCGAGGTGGTTGGTCGGCTCGTCGAGCAGCAACAGGTCGGGCCGCTGCAACAGCAGCCGGCAGAGCGCCACCCGCCGGCGCTCTCCTCCCGACAGGCGGCCGACGGCGGCATCGCCGGGCGGCAGGCGCAGCGCGTCCATGGCGATCTCGAGCGTGCGGTCGAGCTCCCAGGCGTTGGCCGCGTCGATCGCGTCCTGCACCCGGGCCTGCTCTTCGAGCAGCTTCTCCATCTCCTCGGGCGCGAGGTCCTCGCCGAAGCGCGCATTGATCTCGTCGAAGCGGGTGAGCAGCCGGCGGGTGCCGGCGACCCCCTCCTCGACGTTGCCCAGCACGTCCTTGGTCTCGTCGAGCTGCGGCTCCTGCTGCAGGTAGCCGACCTTGATCCCCTTGGCCGGCCACGCCTCGCCGCCGAAATCGGTGATCGCGCCGGCCATGATCCTGAGCAGCGTGCTCTTGCCGGCGCCATTCAAGCCCAGCACGCCGATCTTCGCGCCCGGCAAGAACGACAGCCAGATCCCCTTCAAGACCTCGCGGCTGGGCGGATACATCTTCCGCAGGTCCTTCATCACATAGATGTACTGCTCTGCCATGGCCGCTCCTGATTCAGCTCTTCCCCCCGGGGGGCGGGGCGAGGGCGGGATTATAGGCGATCGGCCGATCGGCGGCCGGCGGCGCGCACAACCTTGCAGCCACGGGTGCGTACAGAGGCGAGACGACCGCCGCGACGAGCCGGGCGCCTGAACGTCCGAGCGGTCGTGGCGGACGGAGGCATGGGGATGCTCGAGCTGCTCGAGGATTCGCGGCAGGGCCTGCGGCTGCTGGCCAAGAATGCCGGCTCGACCACCGTCGCGATCGTGACGCTGGCGCTTGGCATCGGCGCCTCGACCGCTGTCTTCAGCGTCGTCGACGCCGTCCTGCTCCGGCCGCTGCCTTATGGTCAGGCCGAGCGGATCGTGATCCCGTGGCGCCAGGCGCCTGCCGGGTTCGATCTCGGCTACAGCGAGGTGCCCTGGGGCGCTGACGCGTTTGCCCTCTTTCGCGCCGAGTCCAGGACCTTGCAGGAGCTGGCCGCCTTCAAGAGCGATGCCTTCACCCTCACCGGCCGGGGCGAGCCTGTCCAGCTCGACGGCCTGCGGGCCTCCGCCGCTTTCTTCCGGACGCTCGCGGTGGCGCCGGCGCTCGGCCGCTCCTTCACCGCCGAGGAAGACCGGCCCGGCCGCGAGCACGAGGTGATCCTGAGCGACCGCTTGTGGCGCGATCGCTTCGGCGGGCGCGCCGACGTCCTGGGGCGCACCGTGCAGATCAACGGCGCCGCGAGCACCGTGGTCGGCGTGATGCCGCCCGGCTTCGCCTTCCCGCGCGGGCCGGAGATGCCCGCGAGCTTCGCCTTTCCCCGCGAGGCGCTGCTGTGGGTGCCACTGGCGCTGCCGGCGGCTCCGCCCAGGCCCGACGATCCGGACGAGCTGGCGGTGATCGGCCGCCTCGCGCCGGGTGTCACGGTGGCGCGGGCGCAGGCGGAGATGGCGATCTTCGCCAAGCGCCTGGAAGCCTTACGGCCCAAGGGGAAGGGTGCGTTCAACTCGCGCGTCACCGAGCTGCCGCGGCAGGTGGCGGGCAATGTGCGCCGTCCCCTGCTGTTCATCCTGGCCGCGGTGGGCGTGGTGCTGTCGATCGCCTGCGCCAACGTCGCTGGCCTGCTGCTCACGCAGTCGCTCGGCCGCCGGCAGGAGCTTGCCGTGCGCGCCGCTCTCGGGGCCGGCAAGGGCCGGCTGATCCGCCAGCTCCTGACCGAGAGCCTCCTGCTCGCGCTGGGCGGCGGCCTGGCAGGAAGCCTCACCGCCGCCGCCGCGGTCCGCCTGATCAAGGTCCTGGGACCGCCGGGCATTCCGCGGCTGGGCGAGGCCGGCCTCGATTGGCGGGTGCTGGCGTTCGGGCTCGGGATCACGCTCGCGACCGGCATCCTGTCCGGCCTGGCGCCGGCGGTCGGGGCGGCGCGGGAAGACCTGTCCGCGGTGCTAAAGCAGGGAGAGCAGCGGGCGGGAGGCGGGCCCCGCAAACCCAGGCTGCGCAATGGTCTGCTGGTCTCGCAGGTGGCGCTCGCCCTGGTGCTCGTCGCCGCCGCGGGCCTGCTCACCCGTACCTTCGTCAAGCTGCTGCAGGTGGACGCGGGCTTCGAGCCGGCGCGCACGCTCACCTTTCAGCTGTCGCTGCCGCCGGTGAGATATGCCGACGCCGACCGCATCGTGCGCTTCTACCATGACGCCCGCGAGCGCCTGCTGGACCTTCCCGGCGTGCAGGCGGCGGGGATCGCCGACGTGCTGCCGATGGGCGGGACGCCCGAGGGCACCGTGATTCGCATCCTCGACCACCCGGCGCCCGATGCCACGCGGCGGCCGCTCGCGGCCTACACCATCGCCTCGCCGGGGACCTTTGCCGCCATGGGCACGCCGCTGCTCCGCGGCAGAGACTTCCTCGACACCGACACCGGCAACTCGACGCCGGTCGCCATCGTCAGCCGCGCCATGGCAAGGAAGTATTGGCCGGGCGAGGACCCGATCGGCAAGCGCCTGGGCCTTGGCAGCCCTCGCTTTCCCGCGATGACCGTCGTCGGCATCGTGGCGGACGTCAAGCACCTCTCGTTCCGCGAGGATCCGGGACCGCAGATGTACGTCCCCTTCACTCAGAAACCCTGGCCCTCGATGCTCACGATGCAGTTCGTCGTGCGCACCGCGGCAGACCCGGCGGCAGTGGTCCCGGGCGTGCGCGCGGCGCTGCGCGCGATCGACCCGGACCTGCCGGTGGCGAACGTCGCCACGCTGGCGGCGATCGCCGGCCAGGCGATGACGCGGCCGCGCTTCGCGATGGTCCTGCTCGGCGCCTTCGGCGCCCTGGCCCTGCTGCTCGCCGCCATCGGCATGTACGGGATCGTGGCGCACTCGGTGGCACAGCGCCGGCAAGAGCTCGCCATCCGTATGGCGCTGGGCGCGCAGCGGCGCAACGTCTTCGCGCTGGTGATCGGCCAGGGCGCCCGCCTCGGCGTGCTGGGCATCGCGATCGGCCTCGGCACGGCGCTGGCGGTGACCCATACGCTCGCCGGCTTCCTGTACGGCGTCCAGGCGGTCGATCCGCCGACCCTCGCGGCCGTGTCTCTGCTGCTGCTGGGTGTGGTGCTCCTGGCCTGCTACTTGCCGGCGCAGCGGGCCACCCTCGTCGATCCGATGATCCCGCTGCGCGGCCCCGCCGCGGCGAGCAGGCGCGCGCGCCGGGTTCGGTAAGCCCGCGGCGCGGGCGCGCGCTCAGAGCCCCATCAGGTTGGGGTGCAGCTTGGCGTAGCCGTGCTCTTCCGCCCACAGGCTGAGCGGCACCGCCGCCAGCTCGTCGACCACCGGCACCGCCTTGCCGTTCTTCGTCATGTCGATCGTCTTGATGTAATGACGGCAGGTGTCGCAGGCCTCGACGCGGACGTAAGCGAGCTCCTCGGCGACGTAAATGGGCAGCTTGTCCACGCCCTCCTCGCCGCAGGCGGGACAGACGATGCGCCGGTACTCCCACTCGGTCGAGCACAGCGCACAGATGAGGGACCGCTTGCCGCCGTCTCCCTGCGGCCTCAGGACCCCGACCTGCGGCCTGCCGCCGCAGCGCGGGCAGAGGTCGGGCGTGCTGCCGTCGGCGGGCTGCTCGGTATGGTCGGCGAGGTACTCGGCGTAGGGTTGCAGGAAGGTCCAGGAGATCAAGGCCTCGGCGGGCGTCAGCTCCGCGGGGACGTCCGCGCCCGCGCGCCAGAAGTCGTGCAGCACCTCCTGCCAGCGCGTCGCGCCGCGGCCGGCGAGCTCGGCGGCGGACCGGGAGAGCGGACCGGGGGCGGCGGCTTCGACGAGCGACAGGAACGGGGGGAACGAGGGGAAGAGGACGAAGAGGTCCAGCTCCTCGCGCAGCGAGCCCGGTGGACGCGTCTCCCGGTCCTTGCCCAGCTGCGCGACGACGCCCGCGTACAGCGACCGCTGGAAGCCGGCGATGCGCTCGTAGAAGCGCAGGCCCTCGGACGCGGCCGGCTGAGCGGCAGCCAGCTCCTGCGCCCGCTCGATCCGCTTATCCCATTTGCTCTCGGCCCGCATCCTTCAGCGACGCGCGCCAAACGGCTTACTCATCAGCCCCGGCGTCGCGAACCACCTGATCGTACCAGGAGCGGTGATACCTCGCGGCCCACTTCCGGGAGACGTCGCCGCGGACCACCGAGCCGAAGGCGCCGCGCTCGACGGCCGTGCCCATGTAGACGTGGATCATGAACAGAGCGATGGTCAAGAGAGCGGCGATGGGGTGGAGGATCACCGAGATCAGGCGCAGCCAGCGCAGATCCCAGGAAATCCAATGCGGGACCCACAGCACCAGGCCGGTCAGGAAGAGCACGACGCCGCACCAGAGGAAACCCCAGAACAGCGACTTCTGGCCGGCGTTGAAGCGGCCCTCGGAGGGCACCTCCTCGTCCTCGTTGCGGATGTAATGGGGCAGCGCGCGCCACCATTCACGGTCGCGCTCGGTGCTGCGCATCTGCGCGCCCCATTTGGCGTACATCCACAGCACGGCGAAGAAGAAGATCACGCCGGCCCACGGGTGCAGGATGCGCGAGATCGTGCCGCCGCCCAGGACGACGGCGATCCAGAACAGCCACGGCGACCAGAAAGCAAGGCCGGTCAGCAGCAGGTAGATGTAGGAGAACCCCGCCACCCAGTGCATGAGCCGCTCGTTGAACGAGTAGCGCAGGACCCGCCCGTTCGGCAGCAGCAGACGCTCGCTCATGGCTGCGGTCCCTCCTTCTTGATCTCGTCGTCTTCCTTGACGGTCTTCGGTCCGAAGCGCAGGTAGTGGACGCCGAGCCCGACCAGGCCGCCGAGCATCGCCAGGTTGCCAATCCACTTGAGCGGGTACTTCCACAGCTTCACCGTCCAAGGGATGCGCGGGTCCTTCGGCAGGCCGCCGTAGGCCTCGGGGTTGGTGGCGTCGTGCAGCACGTAGAGCACGTGGGTGCCGCCGACGCCGGCGGGATCGTAGACCCCGGCGTTGGCGAAACCCGACACGTCGCGCAGCTGCTTGGCGCGCGTCTCGGCCAGCTCCTGCATCTCGGGCTTGGTGCCGAAGTGCAGGCAGCCGGTGGGGCAGGCCTTGATGCACGCCGGCTCGAGGCCCTCGCTGACGCGGTCCACGCAGAGCGTGCACTTGAACACCTTGCGCGACTGCGGGCTGAACTTCGGCACGTCGAACGGGCAGCCGCTGATGCAGTAGCCGCAGCCGATGCAGTGCTCCTGCTGGAAGTCCACGATGCCGTTGGCGTACTGGACGATGGCGCCGTCGGCCGGACACGCTTCCAGGCACCCCGGCTCGGCGCAGTGCATGCACTGGTCCTTGCGCATCAGCAGCATCAGGCTGCCGCCGCCCCCGGGCTTGCTGTCGTCGTACTTGACCAGGCTGGCGTCGGCGATGACGTGCTGCTCGTCGAACTTGATCAGGTTCCAGTAGTTCCATGCCGTCTCGGGCATGGTCTGGTAGCTGTTGTCGAAGGTGGTGTCGCCGAAGTTGAGGCCGTTCCATTCCAAGCAGGCGACCTCGCAAGCCTTGCAGCCGATGCAGGTCGTGGTGTCGACCAGCTTGGCGACCTCGAACTCCCGCTTGACGCCGGCGCCGGGAACGGGGCCCGCATGGCCCGAAATCCTGCGGATCTCCAAGTTTGCCTGGCTCATGTGCGGTCCCCTATGCCTTCTCGATCTTGACCAGGAAACCCTTGAATTCGGGCGTGTAGGCGTTGGGATCGAAGACGGTGGGCGACAGCCGGTTGACCAGAGTCCGCGCGTTCTCGCCCTCGTCCTCGGCGATGCCGCGGAAGCCCTGATGGATCGGAATGCCGATCTGATAGATCTTCTTGCCGTCGATCGTCATCGGCTTGATGCGGCGGGTGACGAAGGCCTTGGCAACGTAATCGCTGCGGATGCTCGTCACCTTCACCTTGTCGCCGCCCTTGATCCCCAGATCCGCGGCCAGCTCGACGGGAATCTCGACGAACGGCTCGGGGATCAGCTGCACGTTCATCGGGTTGTTCTTGGTCCAGTAATGATAGTGCTCGGTCAACCGGTAGGTGGTGCAGATGACGTTGAACTCGCCGCCCGTCTTGGCGTACTTGTCGGCCGCGCTGGTGAACTTCTTGACCACCGGGTTGTTCGATTGCTCGGGATGGAACGCGTTGGCGACCGGGCTCTCGATCGGCTCGTAGTGCTCGGGGAACGGACCGTCCGCGAACAGCGCCAGCGGTGCGAAGAGGCGGCCCACACCTTCCGCGTTCATGATGAACGGACCCATGTGATCCTTCGGATTGGAATCCACCTTGAAGTCGGGCACGTCGTTGCCGACCCACTTCTGCGCCGCCTCGCTCCACCAGACCTGCCGCCGCGCCGGGTCCCACGGCTTGCCGGCCGGGTCGCAGGAGGCGCGGTTGTAAAGGACGCGGCGGTTGGCCGGCCATGACCATCCCCAGTTGGGATAGATCCCGAGGCCGGATGGATCTTCCGTCCCTCGGCGCGCCAGCTGGGGTCCGGCCTCGGTCCAGGAGCCGCAGTAGATCCAGTTGCCGCAAGCGGTGGTGCCGTCGTCCTTGAGCCAGGCGAAGCCGGGCAGCTGCTGGCCCGCCTTGATCTGCTGCTTGGTCTTGGGGTCCTCGAGGTCGGCCAGGCCTTTACCGTTGATCTCCTTGGCTACCTCCGCCAACGCCGGATGCAGCGGATCGGTGTAGGGCCAGGCGAGGTTGAGGATGGGATCGGGGAACTTCCCGCCCTCCTTCTTGTACAGCTCCCGCACCTTCAAGAAGATCTGCGCCAGGATGTCCTGGTCGAGCCGCGCCTGCCCCGGCGGCGGCAACGCCACGTTCTTCCACTGCAGCCAGCGCGAGGAGTTGGTCATCGAGCCGTCTTTTTCGGCGAACCCCGCGCAGGGCAGGCGGTAGACGGTGGTGTTGATCTTCTTTTGATCCTCCGCGGTCGTGCCCGGCGCGTTCCAGAACTCGCTGGTCTCGTCC
>DASZHY010000052.1:0-22797 GCA_035949675.1 Thermoanaerobaculia bacterium | reverse complement strand
CGGCGCTGGCGGCGATGCCGGCGGCGAGCGGCAGGGCCTCGAGCTGGCCGGCGAGGTTGAAGCCGCGGGTGACGACCGCCCAGGCGAGGGCGGCGGCGCCGCCGGCGCCGATGACGCCGGCGACCAGGCCGATGAGGGCGTACTCGACCGCGAAGTGGCTGGCCACCCCTCGCCTCGTCATGCCCAGCGTCTTGAGCAGGGCGACCTCGCGGCTGCGGCGCGCCGAGCCGGCGCTGACCGCGCCGGCGAGGATGGCGATGCCGGCGAGGACGGTGAAGCCGCCAAGGAAACGCACGCCGAGCGAGATCCGGTTGAGCACCTTGCCGACCTTCTCGAGGAGCTCGCGGATGCGCAGCACGGTGACGTTGGGATAGCTCGCCGCCAGCTGGTCCTGCACGCGCTGCTCGCCGCCCGGCGGCAGGCGAATTGCCGCGAAGCGCTGCTGCGGCGCCTGGTCGAGCACTCCGGGCTCGACCACCAGGGAGAAATTGATGCCGAAGGAGCGCCAGTTGACCTTGCGGATGCTGGTCACGGTGAGATCGATGGGCACGCCTTCGATGTCGAAGCGCAGCCGTGAGCCGAGGTGGAGCTTGAGATCCTCGGCGAAGCTCTCTTCGACGCTCACCTCGGAGCGCGCCGGATCGCTCCACAAGGCGCCGGCGATGATCACGTTGTCGGGCGGCAGCTGGCGCATGTAGGTCAGGCGCTGCTCGCGGGTCAGCAGCCAGCGGCGGTTGCGGTCCTTGGGCCGGCGGGCGGTGAGGTCGTCGACGCTGACGCCGTCGATCGCCGTCAGCCGTGAGGGCACGACCGGCACCGATTCGATGCGGGTGGCGCCGGCGCGCTCGAGCAGCCCGCGCACCCCCGGCCACTGGTCCGGCTGGATGTCGATCAGGAAGGCGCTGGGGGCGTCGGTGGGGAGCTGGCGGGCGAACTCCTCGGCCAGCCGCCGCTCGACCAGCGACATGGCGAGCACCACCAGCACGCCCAGGCCCAGCGCGACGATGGCGCCGAAGGTCGCGGCGCCCGGGCGGGCGAGGGCGGCGAGGCCCTGGCGCAGCCACGGCCGCGCGAAGTCTCGCGGCATGCGGCGGACCACCCGGACGACCAGCAGCGCGGCGGCGGCCAGCAGCACGGTCACCAGCACGACGCCGCCGGTGAACTGCACTCCCAGCAGCCAGGAGCGCGATTGCACCGTGGCCAGGCCCAGGATGCCGGCGATCAGGGTCACTCCGGTGACCAGCGTGGCGAGCGGATGCCGCGGCAGCGGCTCGGCCTCGCGGCGCAGGACCCGCACCGGCGGCACCCGCAGCACCGCCGACAGCGGCGCCAGGCTGAAGAGCATGGCGACGCCGATGCCCAGGCCGAGACCGCGCAACAGCGCCATCGGCTGCCAGGGATGCACCAGGCTGGCCGGGATGAGGTCGGGGAAGAGGCCGGGCAGCAGCTGCTGCACGGCCACCCCGGCGGCGATGCCGACCAGGCTGCCGGCCAGACCCAGCAGCGCCGTCTGTCCCAGGTACAGCAGGAAGATCTCGCGCGGCCGCATGCCCAGGCACTTGAGGACCGCGATGGCGTCCAGCCGCCCGGTCAACCAGGCGCGCACGCTCTCGGCGACGCCGATGCCGCCTACGAACAGCGACAGCAGCGCCACCAGGCCGAGGAAGCGCTCGACCCGCGCCAGGTTCTCGCGCAGCGCCGGCTGGGCGTCGCGGTAGGTCTCGATGCGGTAGAAGGCGGGGTCGGGTACGGTCTGCTTGAGGCGCTCGGCGACCGCCTGGATGCGGCTGCCCGGCGTCCCCGCCGGGAACTCGAGCAGCAGGCGATGGGAGATGCGGCTGCCCCGTCCCATCAACGGCGTGCGCCCGAGGCCGGCGCCGGAGATGAAGACGCGCGGGCCGACGGTGAAGGAGACTCCCACCCGGTCCGGCTCCGAGACCACCACGCCGGCGATGCGGAAGTTGCGGCCGCCGATGCGCAGGTCGTCGCCGAGCCGCAGGTGCAGCCGCGCCAGCAGGTCCGAGGCCACCACCGCGGTGTCGGGGGTGAGCAACTCGGACAGAGGACGCGCCGGCTTCAACACCAGCTTGCCGTAGAACGGGTACCTGCCGGTGACCGCCTTGAGCTCCACCAGCTGGCTCGGCCCGGGCTGGCCGGCCGGCCCGGGCGGGGCGGCGACCACGGTCGGCGCCTCCTCGATGCGCGTCTGCTCGACGCCGGCGGTGCCCGCGGTGGGATCGAAGCCGGCCGGCAGCGGGCGGTTGCCGACGATCGCCAGGTCGGCGGCGAGCAGCTGCCGCGCCTCGACCCGGATGCCGTCGTCGAGACTGGACGACAGGCCGGCCACCGCCACGACCGCCGAGACGCCGACCGACAGGCAGGCGATGAAGAAGGCCAGCCGCGCCCGCGCGCCGCGCGACTCGCGGCCCAGGGTGCGCAGGTACAGGGAGGCTCTCAACGCGCCACCACCGCGGGGGCGGGGGGAGCCGCGTGCGGCGCCGCGGCTGCCGCCGTCTCGCGCCCTGCCGGCGGCGCCTCGCCGGCGCGCTCCAGCGTCGGCCGCTCCGGCGTGGCGCGCTCCGGCGTGAGGCGCTCGATGCGGCCGTCGCGCAGGTGGATCTGACGATCTGCCAGCGCCGCCACCGCCGGGTCGTGCGTGACCAGGACCAGCGTCGTGCCCTCGCGCCGGTGCAGCTCGCTCATCAGGTCGAGGACGACGCGCCCGGTCGCCCCGTCGAGGTTGCCGGTGGGCTCGTCGGCGAGCAGGATCGGCGGGCGCGCCGCGAAAGCGCGGGCCAGCGCCACCCGCTGCTGCTCGCCGCCCGAGAGCTGGCTCGGGTAATGGTGGCCGCGGTCGCCGAGTCCGACGGCGGCCAGCAGCTCGTCGGCGCGCGCTGCCGGGTCGGGGAGCCCGCGCAGCTCGGCCGGCAGCAGCACGTTCTCGCGCGCCGTCAGGTTGCCGAGCAGCTGGAAGCTCTGGAAGACGAAGCCGATCTTGTGGCGCCGCAGCAGCGCCAGCTCGTCCTCCGACAGGTTGGAAATGGGCTGGCCGTCGATGAGCACCTCGCCGGCGGTGGGCCGGTCGAGCCCGGCCATCAGCGCCAGCAGCGTGGATTTGCCGCTGCCGGACGGCCCCAGGACGGCGACGAACTGCCCGGCCGGGATGCTCAGATCGACCGCGTCGACGATCGTCAGCTCACGCTCGCCCGACGGCAGGCGGCGGGTCAGCCGGACCAGTTCGATGCGGGGCGCCGTCGCGATGGAGGAGGTGGCGGCGGCGGTCGCGAACGGGGTGGCCTTGGGCATCTTCTTGGGACCTCGGATCTCGGTGGCTAGGGGTGGTCAGGGGTGGATAGGTAGGCTGGATGGGTTCGGTCGGGTGGTGGCCGGGTGCTGCCGTGCGACTTACAATCGGGGAATGTTGCGCCAGCTCGCCAGCCGCTCCCGGGAAGATCGCGGTCGCCGCCGATGGCGGTCGCCGCTTGGACAACCGGCACGGCCCTGGTGGCCATGCCTCGAGTTTCTGACGCCGAGTGGCCTTGCGGTATTACCCGCGGGGCACTCCCGGCAGGTCGGCCGCGGCTCCGCCTGTCGCCAGTCGCGGCACTCCCGGTGGGTCGGCCGCGGCTCCGCCTGTCGCCAGGCGCGGCACTCCCGGTGGGTCGCAACTCTGGGGCTCCTGGCGGTTATTCCCGCGTTGCTATGGGCCGCGGGCTGCCAGCGGACGGAGCGGCCGGCCGCCGCCTCGCCGGCCGTCTCGGCGCCACGGACGGCGGCGGCTCCGGCTTCCCCCGCGCCGCCCGCGCCGCGGCCGGCGCCGGCAGGGGCGCCGCTGGTCGTGTTCCTGGGCGACAGCCTGACCGCGGGGCTGGGCCTGCCAGCCGATCAGACCTATCCGTCGCTGCTGGCGCGAGAGCTGTCGAGCGACGGTCTCACGGTACGGGTGATCAACGCCGGCGTCTCGGGTGACACCACCGCCGGGGGCCTGCGGCGCCTGCGCTGGCTGCTGGCGCAGCACCCGGCGGTCGTCGTGGTCGGGCTGGGCGGCAACGACGCCTTGCGGGGCCAGCCGGTGAGCGAGATCGAGCGCAACCTGCGCGAGATCGTCACCCAGGCGCGCCAGGCCGGCGCCCAGCTGCTGCTGCTGGGCATGCAGATCCCGCCCAATTACGGTCCCGACTACACCAGCGCCTTTGCCGCGATCTATCCGCGCGTCGCCCGCGATCTGCACGTGCCGCTGGTGCCCTTCCTGCTGGCCGGGGTCGGCGGCGTCGCCGAGCTCAACCAGGCCGACGGCATCCATCCCACCGCCGCCGGCCAGGTGAAGGTCGCGGCCAACGTCAAGCCCTACCTGGAACAGCTGCTGCGCCAGGCCGGCGCCGCCCGCGCCGGCAACGCCGGCCGCTGAGCGCGGGGTGAGAGAGCACACCGGCGGCGGCCACGCCGCCAATGAGCATATATGTATTTGTCTTGCAAATTCTCGTGCTTATAAAATTGGTAGATGGCAAAAAGCAGGTCAACCAGCAATCCTGGCAGCTCGGCTCGCGGGTCGGGAGACACCGCGGCGCGCGCGCCAGGGCCGCGAAAACGGAAGGAGCTCCCGATGGCCGACGACGACAGCCCCCGCAATGCAGACTTCGTTGGACGGGTGGTCAGCGACGCGAAGAACCCGCCGGAGACGCGCATGCTGACCGGTTGGCTCGGCGATGCCGCAGACGAGGGATACAGGCGCCTCTACACCGATGCGGAGCTCAGCGCCTACGTCGACATCCCAGCCGACGCGATCCTCTATACCGAGGCTATTCGCGACGTGCAGCCGTCAGGCGGCGTTTTCGTCTGGGTCAAGCGCGACTCCGCGTTGAAGCCGGGCGGCTCCGCCTCCAGCCGGGCCGCGCGATTCCTGCAGGGACGGATCCAGCAGGACTATGCCAGCGGCGGAGCCGCCGCCGCTGGCCCGCCCGGCGGTCAAGGCGGTCAGGACTTCGAGAAGGCCGGGTTCCGCTGCGTCACGCAAGTGCCCTGCGGAGAGCCGACGGGATTTTCCGGACAGTGTACGAAGCAACCCGAGGTCGGGGGCGCCTGGCCTTGCATCACGGCCATTCCGCACTGTGCCGAGCCGACCGGCTTCACGGGGCAGTGCACGTACCAGCCGTGGCCCAATCCCACTCACTATATCGGCTGTACCTTCTTCCATTGTCCCACCCAGGACCTCACCCACATCCCCCGGATCTGCAACATCGTCGCGACCGGGGTGCCTGGCTGTCCAGTTGTAGATCCACGCGCCGGCGGGATCGACCCGGCGAAGGTGGGCGTCGCCCCGGCAGGAGACGAGGGCGGCGGCAGTCCGGCGGACCGTCCCGCGGTGCCGCTTACGTCGCTTGCCGGGTGCGGCTACACGGAGACGTGGGGGCTCTGCGAGACGCACCTTCTCGGCTGCGGCTTCACGAAGCAGTCGGGGCATCAATGCCCGACGCAGTTTCCAGGCTGCGGCGAGACGAGAGACTGTCCGACGACCATGCCCGGCTGCGGCTGGAGCAAGAACCCGATCTGCACCGACCTGCCGGGATGCGGCTTCACGCAGCACTGGGGGCTCTGTCAGCAGACGCAGCCTCCCGGGTGCCACGTGTCGGTCGACGTCCCATGCATCACACAGGACTGGGCGTGCCGCGGCGGACTCCCTGGCGGCGGCCAGTTCGCGGCATTTGGTGCGCCCGCGGCGGGTCCAGGCGCCAGGGTGGTCGCCTCCCAGACGGTCCAGTGCAACCCGTCCATCATCGACGCTTGCCCGACACGCATCCGTGGATGCCAGACCCAGCTGCCGACGGCGCTCTGCACGCAGATCCCCGAGGCTTGCCCATTCACGAAACTCCCTGAGGCCTGCCCGCCGACGAGCTGTGGGCCGAACTGTCAGACCCAGCAACCGGACTGCACACTCGTGCACTGTGTCGCCACGGCACAACAGGAATGCACGCAGGCTGGCACGAACTGCACGCAGTACGTCGGGTGTGCGACCATGCTGCAGGGTGCACAATGTCCAACGAATCCGCTGATCGATTGCACGCTGCCATGTACCCACTTAGGTACGGGCTGCCCGTCGGCCAACATCTGCCCGATCGACACCATGGTGGCACCAGCATGCTTGCCGGGCGGCGCCCGGGCGTTCGCCGCTGCCGGCCGGATCGGTCCCATCGGGCCGAGCGCCTTCGTCGGTTGCACGCAGTCAGGTCCGCAATGCGTGACGTTCCCCTCCGGCGACTGCACGTTCTTCGGCTGCACGCAGAGCGGTCCGCGGTGTCCCACGTACCCCGATGGCGACTGCACGTTCTTCGGCTGCCCGTCAATAGGCGCTCGAGCCGGAGCCGCAGGGCCGATCGCCGGCTGCACGCAAAGCGGGCCTCAGTGTCCGACGCACGCCCAACCGCACTGCACCTTCGCAGGCCCTGCCTGCCCGCCGACGCCGGCGACGGTCTGCACGCAGTTCGCGCCGTGCCGAACGCACCAGCCGCCGTGCACGCACCAAGGGCCGCAGTGTCCCACCAGGCAGTTCGAATGCACCATGTTCTGCACGCGCGATGCTCCGGGATGTCCGCCGTTCACGCGAACCTTCCAGTGTAGCGGCTAACGTGCATGTCTTGTGTCAACCCCGCACTTTCTGGGGGTGCTGGTGGTCAGATTGAAGTCGGCATCCAAGGCGGTTCGGCCATCGCGCCGGACCGCCTCATCTCGGCCATTCTTGATGGCGCTTTGACAAGGGACAATTGAACAAGAACGATCTCGTCCACTACCTCCTCGAGCGTGGCCTCCTCGACCATCGCGCCGTGGTTGACGGCGACGTGATGGTCGTCGAGGGCGCGCGCCGACATCGTAACTACTCCGTGATTCGCCGGCAGGGCACGGGGCTGTTCATCAAGCAGATGCAGCCGGACCAGGCGTTCTCCGCGCAGACCCTGCAGAAGGAAGCCGCCTGCTACGTGATGATGGAGAGCGACCCGGCGCTCGCGGAGATCCATGCGCTGATGCCGCGCTTCCGGGCGTACGATCCCGACCGGCACCTCCTGGTGCTGGAGCTGATCGGCGGCGGCGAAAACCTCACCGAGCTCCATCACCGCGTCAATGGCTTTCCGGAGGACGTGGCACGACGCGTCGGCGAGCTGCTGGCGCGCTATCACGAGGCTTCGATGCGCGAGCTGCTGCCGCGCGCCAATGCCGCGATCTTCCAGGGCCAGCCCCCGTGGATCCTCTCGTTTCACCTCATGCCGCGCGGCTCGATGCAGAACCTCAGTCCGGCCAACGGACAGTTCGTGACCATCCTGCAGAGCTATCCCGACTTCGGGCAGGCGCTCGATCGCGCCCGCGCCGGCTGGCGGCGGGATGCTCTCATGCACGGCGACATGAAATTCGACAACATCGTGGTCCGCGGGGCCCAGACCAGCGAGCAGACCCTGCACGTGGTGGACTGGGAGCTCGCCGACGTCGGGGATGCCGCATGGGACGTCGCCTCGATACTGCAGGCTTACCTGACGTGGTGGATCGCTTCGCTGGCGCGCGTTCCAGCCGGCACGCCGAACGCCGCCGCGCGGTATCCGCTGGAGACGATCCAGCCGGCCATCCGCGCTTTCTGGGACGCCTATGCATCGTCTCGCCGGCTCGGCGGCCGCGACGCCGATGCCGAGCTCGATCGCGCCGTGAGCTATGCCGGCGCGCGGATGCTGCAAACCGTCTACGAGTCGATGGCCTGGGCCCCCTCGTTGACCCAGCCCGCCGTCTGGCAGGTCCAGGCGTGCATCAACATCCTCGAGGAGCCGCGCGCCGCGGCCACCGATCTGCTCGGATTTCCGGCAGGTGTCCATGCCTGACGCCCATAGCTTTCACGGCGATCTGCGCCTGCTGCTGCGCGCGGTTCTCATCCGGTCGCCGATGGAATACGAGCTGGCCGGGCGGACCCACAAGGTTGCTCCGTTCGGCGCCGGACAGTCGCCGATGTGGAGCGCGTATTCCGCCGGCCAACCGCCGCTGGTGATCGATCTGCAGACGAGCATCTATGACGAGGCCTATTGCCGGGCGCTCGGCTCGCGCACCGAGCCGCCGCCGGCCGCCGCCAACCTCGTCGAGGCGCTCTCCGCGGCCAACGCGGGACGGGACCGGTGGGAGAGCGGCTGGTCGCTGGCGCAGATGATGCCGAACGGCCATGCCATGGCGCGCAAGGGCGACCTGGCGGGCGTCTTCCCGCCCGGCGAGTTCGCCGCCGCCCATGGCGGAGCGCCGTCGGCCGGCGCGCCGCTGCACGTTCTCCTGGCGCGCGAGTCGCGCACCCAGCAGCCCGGCTTCTACCTCGCCAACGGCGAGACGCCGGCGCCGTTCGGCGCGGACAACCGCATGACCCGCATCTACTGGCACATCGCCGAGGAGGGCGCGGTGCCGCTCACCGGCGCGCTCACGACGCTCCTCAATCGGTACCAGGTGCCTTTCCGGTTCAAGACGCTGTCGTACAGCGGCGTCTACACCCGAGCCGACGCCGCGGTGCTTTACTTTGCCTCGCGCTATTACCAGATCGTCGCCCGCCTGCTGCCTGCCATCCGCGAGCAGGTCGCAGACCATCTCCGTCCGCCCACGCCGCTGCTCACCTTCAAGCTATGCGACGGTGTCGGGTTGGCCGAAGATCCAGCGACCGGGGAGAGCTACGGCATGAGCCGGAGCAGGCTCATCGCGCAGGCGATCTGGGACGCGTACGCGCGCGGCATGCAGACCGAAGAGTCGAGAATGATGGAGCTGGCCATCCAGTTCGACCGCGCGGGGCTGTCCCTCGAGCGGCCGCATCTGCGCGCCGCGAGTGCCGACATCTACGAGGCCGTGGTGTGACCGCGCTCGCCGGCGCGGCGCCGGCCGCCGGCCCGCGTGAACGCTTCCTTGACGTGGCGTGGTCGATCGGCGCACGCCTCTGCCGCGACGCGATCTGGGACCGCGACCGCTGCAACTGGCTGGGCGACTCGATGGAGGCCCATGCCGGCGAATGGAAGGTCGCGCACAAATCCTTCGGCCCCGAATTGTACTCCGGCACCAGCGGCATCGCCCTCTTCCTGGCCCACCTGCATCGCTTTCGCCGCGACGAGGTGATCGCCCAGACCGCGCGCGGCGCCTTGCGGCAGGCGCTATCGCGCGCCGACGAGATCCCGGCGGGGCAGCGGCATGCCCTCTACAGCGGCTGGGTCGGGATCGCAATCGCGCTGCTCGATGCGGCGCACCTGCTCGACGACCCACCGCTGCGGCGGGAGGCGCTGCGGCTGGTCGACGCCCAGCGCCGCCACGACCTCGATCCGACGTCGCTCGACGTCATCGGCGGCGCAGCCGGAGCGATCCTCGGCCTGTCCGCGATCGACGCCCGTCTGGGCAGCGCTCGCCATCTCGACGAAGCGCGCCAGCTCGGCGACCACCTGCTGGCGCACGCGCACCGCGGCGAGGAGGGTTGGTCGTGGACGACCATGCCGCCGCACGCGGAGGAGCACAAGGACCTCACCGGGTTCTCACATGGCGCCGCGGGGATCGCGCTCGCGCTCCTGGTGCTATTCGTCCGAACCCAAGACGCTCGCTTCATGGAGGGTGCCCTGGGCGGTTTCGCGTACGAGCGCCATCACTTCTCCGGCGAGCACCAGAACTGGCCCGACTTTCGCTCCTTCGCGTCTCCGAACCCGCGGCAGCTCGGCTACTCACTGGCCTGGTGCCACGGTGCGCCGGGCATCGGCCTCTCCCGAGTTCGCGCGTTCGCGCTCACCGGGGACGAGACCTATCGCCGTGAAGCCGAGTCGGCCATCGGCGGAACGTACCGGCCCCTGACGGTGCCATCCGCCGCCGACGGCTACTCGCTCTGCCACGGCCTGGGCGGAAACGCCGAGCTCTTCATCGTGGCCGCCGACACCTTCGGCGATGAGCGCCTTCGCGCCGTCGCCGACGCCATTGGCGACCGCGGCATCCAGTCCGTGCATCTCAACCGGAATCGGTGGCCATGCGGCGTCGTCTCGGGAGGCGAGACGCCCAACCTCATGCTCGGCACCGCAGGCATCGGCTATTTCTACCTCAGGCTCTATGATTCCAGCGCCGTGCCATCCGTGCTCCTCGTATAGAGGTGGCCGGCGCCAGGCAAGCCGGTTTCGCGATGCTCGCAACTGCGAGTACGGCTTGGGCTTCTGGCTGACGGTAAAGTGCGTCGTGGGTGCGGTCAGGGTTCAGGCTGCCGCTTCGCCTCGTCCCACAGGGCGTCCATCTCGGCGAGCGTCGCCTCGCCAAGTCGCCGGCCGCGCGCGGCGAGGCCTTGCTCGACGTGCTCGAAGCGCCGCCGGAACTTGCGATTGGCGGCGGCCAGCGCCGCCTCCGGATCGACCTCGAGCTGGCGCGCCAGGTTGGCGACGGTGAAGAGCAGGTCCCCGACCTCTTCGCGCACCGCCGGTGTGGCGCCCGCCGCCAGGGCGCGGCGCAGCTCGCCGATCTCCTCCTCGGCCTTGTCCAGCACCGCCGCGGCCGAGGGCCAGTCGAAGCCGACGCCCGCGGCCTTCTGGGTCAGACGGTAGGCGGCGAGCAGGGCAGGCAGGGAGGCCGGCACGCCGGCCAGTAGGGAGGTGCGCTCGGGCTCCTCCTGCAGCTTGCGGCGCTCCCAGGCGGCGCGCACCGCGGCAGCGTCGGCCAGCTCCTCGTCGCCGAAGACGTGCGGATGGCGGGCCACCATCTTGCGTCGCACCCGGTCGATCGCCGGCGCGAGATCGAAGGCGCCGGCCTCGGCGGCGAGACGGCCGATGAAGGCAGCCTGAAACAGCAGGTCGCCGAGCTCGCCGGCGATCTCCCCCCAATCGCCGCCGTCGATGGCTGCCGCCAGCTCGTGCGCCTCCTCGAGCAGGTAGGCGCGGACCTCGCCGAGGCCCTGCTCACGGTCCCACGGGCAGCCGTCCGGGGCGCGCAGGCGCTCGACGAGGTCCAGCAGCGGCTGCAGGTCGGCGGCCGCCGGCGGGTCGAGCGGCGGCTGCCGGGGCGGGTGAGACTGAGCTGCCATAGGAAAGCCTCCCTGGTGCTGCGACGCTTGGCGGCCCGCTCCCTGGCGGGAATCGACGGGCCGTGACACGATGGCCGCCGCCGCTGTTTCGACTTGCTCTCGCCGCGGAGCGCTTGCTACGATTTTTGTGCAATCCCCCATCTGCAGCGGTTGCAGCGGCCTGGGTCCGAGGAGTTGGAGGTGCCGGTGAGCAAAGACGCCAAAGAGATCAAGATCACCGACAAGCGGATGTTCACGGCCGACGGCGAATTGCGCGAAGAGTACCGCTTCCTGGCGGAGAAATCGACAGCCGCGCCGCCGGACCCCGCCGCGGGCACCGCGGGCGCTCCCGCCGCAACGGAGGCAGCGCAGGAGGCCGCGGCGCCAGCCGCCGGCGCCGCGGCGCGGGCCGACCAGCCGCCCGCCGTGAGCCCCGAGATGGGGGCGTCGCCGCCTGCCGCGGGCCGATCTGCAAAAGCCGCCGGTCGGCCTGCAAGAGGCGCCGACCGCGACGAACCGTACCCCGCGCAGTCCGAGGGCGGTGAGGAGGACGAGTACGGCGCCCGCCTGGAGATTCCGGGCTCGCCTCCCGGCCTCGGCCCGAGCTTCTACGACCTTGCCGCGATGCTCGCCGAGCCGGTTGCCGTCTACCTCGGCGACGTGGAGCTGCCGGACGGCCAGTCCGCCGAGAACCTGGAAATGGCTCGGCTTTACATCGACCTGCTGGACGTCCTGCGCCAGAAGACGGCAGGCAATCTCACCGCCCAGGAATCTGCGTTCTTGGAGGACCTGCTGTACCGCATGCGGGTCCGCTATGTCCAGAAGCGCGGCTAGGCGGCGCCGGCCTGGCTGCCGGGCTGCCCGGCTGGCCGTGGCTTCGCTGCCGGCCATGGCTGCCTTGCGTGCCATGGCCGCGCTGGCCGCGCTGGCTGCACTGGCTGTGATCACCGCCGTGCCTGCCATCGCCGCTCCGGCGGCGCTTGCCGCCACGACGCCGGCCGTTCCGGCGGCGCCGCCGCCGGTCGCCGCCGAAGGGTCGGCCTCGCCCCGCGGCGCCGGCTTCGAGATCACGCCGGGCGTCCGCCAGGAGCTCAAGCGGATCCAGGAACAATGGCTGCACTGGGTGAGCGCCGCCGATCGCGCGCACTCGGATGCCGCGGTCGGCGAGATGCTGGCGACCGCCTCACGGCTGGGCATGAGCCGGCTGCCCGACCTGTCGCTCGGCGCCCTGGCGTGGGCGATGGAGGCGGCGCGGCGCCGGGACTTCGCGCGTGCCGGCTGGTCGCTCGAGGCTGCCGAGCGGCTCGATCCGCAGCGCCCCGAGGTGGCCTTTGCCGAGGCGGCGGTGGCGCGCGCCGCCGGCGCCTACCCCCGGTTCGTGGCGGCCCTGGGCCGCGCCTATCCGCGGCTGTTCCTGCTGCCGCTCGAGCGCTACCTCTGGCTGCAGGACGCGCTGATCTTCGGCCTCTACCTGCTGCTGCTGACCGGCGGCCTGTTCGTGTCCGCCCTGATGGCGACGCGCGGCGGCGGCCTCTACCACGACCTCTCGACCTTGCTCGGGCGGCGCCTGCCCCGTGGCGTCGCGGCGGTCCTCGCCGGCGTCGCCTTGCTGTGGCCGCTGGCGCTGCCCGGCCGCTTCACCTGGCTGTTGCTGCTCTGGTCGCTGCTGCTGTGGGGCTATGCCTCGTCCAGCGAGCGGACGGTGCTCATCGGCCTGTGGCTGCTGCTCGGCGCCGCGCCGCTGCTGATCGCGGCGCAGAAGCGGGCGGTGGCGGTGCGCCTGTCGGCGCCGGTCAAGGCGCTCGAGAGCCTGCGGCAGCGGCGGTTGTACGGGGGGCTGTTCGCCGACCTCGGGCTGCTGCGCTCCAGCCTGCCCGACAGTCCGACGGTCAAGCACCTGCTGGCCGACGTGCATCGCACGCTGGGCCAGTGGGACATCGCCCGCGGCTTCTATCGCGACGTGCTGGAGGCCGAGCCGCAGAATGCCTCCGCGCTGCTCAACCTGGGCGTCTACGCCTTCAACCGCGGCGACACCAGCGGCGCCATCCAGTATTTCCAGCAGGCCGCCGCCGCCGAGCCGCGCAACGCCGCGCTGGCCGATTTCGACCTCAGCCAGGCTTACAACGAGGCCTATCTCTTCGACGAGGCGCACCGCGCGCTCGCGCAAGCCAAGGCGATCGATGCGGAGCGGGTCGATCGCTGGCTGGGCAACGCCGAGCAGGAGCGGGTGGTGGCGGCCGCCGGCGGCCTCGCCCTGATCCCGCAGGTCGAGCGCAGCCTCGTCGGTCCGGCTTCCTCTCTCGACCTGGTGCAGAACGGCGCTTCGGTGATGGTGGCGCTCGGCGCCATCCTGCTTGCCGTGGCGCTGCACCTGGCCCGGCGCCCGTATGGCTACAGCGCGACTCAGCTGCACTGGCGCCTCGGCAATCGCGGCATCGACACCTGGCGGCGCGTGCTGGTGCCCGGCCTGTCGTCGGCCGAGGCCGGCGATGGCGGGCGCGCCTTCCTGGCGCTGCTGGCACCGGTCGCGCTGCTGATGCTGCCGCGGTTCGAGCTGCTCGGCTACCGCATCCCGTGGGGATATGATCCGGGAAACTTCGCGGCCTGGGCGGTGGCGGTCACGGGATTGCTGCTCTATCTCGGAGCGAGGCTGCGCTGGGAGCTGCGCAACGCGGTATGAGCCGGGCTCGACACTACCGCTCGGAGGTCGTTCCCGATGGCGGTTGAAGGCAGCCTGGACCTCTTCAGCCTGCCGGAGATCCTGCAGATGATCTCCCAGCAGGGCAAGACCGGCATCCTGACCATCCAGGGGCAGCAGGACATCGTCGCCATCTCGTTTCTTCTCGGCCGCATCGTCGCCGCCGACTCGCTCGCCCATACCGTCGAGGAGGGGCTGGCGAAGCTGCTGATCAACGAGGGGATGCTGACCGCCACGGAGCTCGCGCGCGCCGGCATCGAGCACCAGGCCAGCGGCGGCCGCCTCCTCGACCTGCTGGTGGAGCGCCGTTACCTGACCCGGCCGCAGCTGCTCGGGGCCCTGCGGTTGCAGACCGTCCGGCAGCTCGAAGCGCTGCTGCGCTGGCAAGAGGGGGACTTCAAATTCTACGGCGGCGACGAGGTCTCCTACGAGGAGGGCTTCGAACCGATCTCGGTCGAGGACCTGCTGCTGCGCAACCTGGGCGATTTCCTCGATCGGTCGCCGGCCGCCCCGGCGCCTGCCGCTCGGGGGAAAGCCCCGGCGCCAACCCCGCCGGCGACCGCGGGGCCCGGCGGCGGCGGCGCGGGTGCCCGGGTGGTGCCGGGGCCAGGCGCCGCGGGCCGCGTGCCCCGCTCGACCGTCCAGGCCAAGCCGGACAGCGGCGAGCTGTGGCTGCCCCAGGTGCCTGACCTGCCGGAGGTGGGAGCACCGGCGTCGCGACCGGCCGCCACCCCGCCGCGCAGCGGCCACCAGCCGCTGCAACCGGCGCCGCCGCCGGCTGCCGCGGCGCGGCCGGCCGCGCCGCCCGGCAGCGGCACCGCCGTCACCGCCGGCTCGGCCGTTACCGCCGGTTCGGCCGTCACCGCCCGGCCTCCCATCGCCGCGGGCCCCGCCGCGGCGGCTGGGCCTGCCGTCGCCGGCCTCGCGGCAGCCAGGCCTGCCGCCGCCCCAGGCCTGGCAGGCGCCGGAGTGCCGTCTCCCGGACCTGCCGCCAATCAGGTGCCGGTTGCCGGGCTGCCTGCCGACCGGCTGCCGGCGGCAGGGCTGCCTGTCACGGGGCTGCCGGGCGCCGGCTCGTCCCCCGCGGGGTCGTCTGGCGCCGGGCTGCCGAGCAGCGCTGCCGTGCCGGCGATGTCGCCCGCGGCGGCTGCTTCGGCGGCAGCCCTGCCGGCGGCGCCGGCGGCAGGGTCCGAGCTGCTGCCTTGGCCTGCCGCGGCGTTGAAGGCGCCACCCGCCGCGCCGCCGGCGCGCCCGCGCCCCACCGGCCCCGGCGTGGCGAAGCCGCAAGGGCTCCCGGCGGCGGCCGGATCCGCCGCGGCTGCCGCTGCCGCCGCCCCTGCTGCCTCCGGCTTCCGCCGCCCGGTATCGGCGCCAGGGGTGCCAGGGCGGGTTCTGCCCGAGGGCGTGCCAGGCAAGGTCCTGCCCAGGTGGTTCCGGCAGATGCAGGTCGACCGGCCGGAACGGCTGGTGCCGCTCGCCCACCGGCTGGTAGCGGCGGGCCTGGCGCTGGCGGCGGCCGCGGCGCTTGTCGCGGCCACGCGCGGCGCCCCCGAGTCGGTGCTGCTGCCCTTCCCCTGGGAGCAAGGCGAGCGCACCGCCTTCGTGCGCAACCAGCGCGAGTCGCTGTACGACAAGATCGAAGCCGCCGCCAAGACCGCTTTCCTGCGCGACTATCGCTTCCCGGACCAGCTCAGCCAGCTGCGTGACCTGGGCCTGCTGTCGCCGGCCGACCTGATCGACCCGCACGGCGAGCCGCTGCTCTACTCGGCGCGTGAGGACAGCTACATCCTGCAGGCGACCGAGTCCGGCAAGCCCCTCGCCGACGCGGACACCAGCGCCTCGATCTCCGGCAACTTCTTCCTCGATCCCTCCCTGCTCCAGAGCGCCAGCCAGACGGGTCCGCCGATCGTCCTCCTCGACTAGCCACCCGGTCCCTTCGGCGACCTTCAGAGGTAAGTCCGGCAGAGGTAAGTCCGGCCCTCCTCGGACGAGGGAATAAATCTGCGTGCCTGATTGTCAAGTTAGGTGTGGCACAAGATTGACAGGGTGCCACTAAGGTTTTATCATCGACCAGCACGCTCGGACCGCGTTTCGGGGCCCGGCGATGAAACAAGGAGGAGCACTCGTGAGCAAGATCATCGGCATCGACCTGGGCACGACCAACAGCGTCGTGGCGGTCATGGAGGGCACCGAAGCGAAGGTGATCCCCAACGCCGAGGGCAACCGGACGACGCCCTCGGTCGTGGCCTTCACCAAGAGCGGCGAGCGCCTGGTAGGCCAGGTCGCGAAGCGGCAGTCCGTGACCAACCCCAAGAACACCGTCTTCTCGATCAAGCGCTTCATGGGGCGCAAGTACTCGGAGGTCACCGAGGAGATGAAGATGGTCCCCTACACCGTGGAGCGTGCCGAGAACGGCGACGTGCGCATTGTCGTCGAGGGCAAGAAGTACTCGCCGCCCGAGATCTCGGCGATGATCCTGGGCAAGCTCAAGCAGGCGGCCGAGGACTACCTGGGCGAGAAGGTCGACCAGGCGGTCATCACCGTCCCGGCCTACTTCAACGACTCGCAGCGCCAGGCTACCAAGGACGCCGGCCGGATCGCCGGCCTCACCGTCGAGCGCCTGGTCAACGAGCCGACGGCGGCAGCCCTGGCCTATGGCCTGGACAAGAAGAAGGACCAGACGATCGCCGTCTACGACTTCGGCGGCGGCACCTTCGACATCTCGATCCTCGAGGTGGGCGAGGGCGTGGTGGAGGTCAAGGCCACCAACGGCGACACCCACCTGGGCGGCGACAACATGGACCAGCGGGTCATCGACTGGCTGCTCGAGGAGTTCAAGAAGGACCAGGGCATCGACCTCGGCACCGACCCGATGGCCCTGCAGCGCCTCAAGGAGGCAGCCGAGAAGGCCAAGATCGAGCTCTCCTCGGCAATGGAGACCGACATCAACCTGCCGTTCATCACCGCCGACGCCTCCGGGCCGAAGCACCTGAACCTGCGCCTGTCGCGCAGCAAGCTCGAGCAGCTGGTCGAGGACCTCGTCCAGCGCTCCATCGGGCCTTGCAAGCGCGCTCTCGACGATGCCAAGGTCAATTCCAAGGACATCGACGAGGTGGTGCTGGTGGGCGGCCAGACCCGCATGCCGGCGATCCAGAAGGTGGTCCGCGACTTCTTCGGCAAGGAGCCCCACAAGGGCGTCAACCCGGACGAGGTGGTGGCGATCGGCGCCGCCATCCAGGGCGGCGTGCTGCGCGGCGACGTCAAGGACGTGGTGCTGCTCGACGTCACCCCGCTGTCTTTGGGCATCGAGACGCTGGGCGGCGTCTTCACCAAGATGATCGAGCGCAACACCACCATCCCGGCCCGCAAGACCGAGACGTTCTCGACCGCCGCCGACAACCAGACCTCGGTCGAGGTGCACGTGCTGCAGGGCGAGCGTGAGATGGCGCGCTACAACCGGACCCTCGGCAAGTTCCATCTCGACGGCATCCCGGCAGCGCCGCGCGGCCGGCCGCAGATCGAGGTGGCGTTCGACATCGACGCCAACGGCATCGTGCACGTCTCGGCCAAGGACCTGGGCACCGGCAAGGAGCAGAAGATCACCATCACCTCCTCCTCCGGCCTCAGCGACGGTGAGATCGAGCGCATGGTCAAGGAAGCCGAGTCGCACAGCGACGAGGACAAGGAGCGCCGCCAGCAGGTAGAGAACCGCAACCAGCTCGACGCCCTGGTCTACAATACCGAGAAGACGTACAACGAGCACAAGGAGAAGCTCGGGGCGGACGAGAAGGGCCAGCTCGAGCAGGCGCTCGCCGAGGCCAAGCAGGCGCTCGAGTCCGAGGACACGGCCAAGATGAAGCAGGCGACCTCGCGCCTCGAGCAGGCTTCGCACAAGCTGGCCGAGCGCCTCTACCAGAACCAGAGCGCAGGCGCCCCAGGCGCCGGCACGCCGGGAGGCGGCGAGGCGGCATCGGGGAGCACCGGGGCGACCGGCGGGCAGGGCGAGGGCGGTGCGGGTCAGAAGCGGCCGGCCGGCGGCGCCGCCGACGAGGTGATCGACGCCGAGTACGTGGACGTGGACGACAAGCATTGAACCGATCACCATGGGGCCGTTCCGCAAGATCTATCTCGACGAGCTGACGCGGATCCAGGACCGCATCAACAGCCTGTTCGAGCAGGCGCTGGTGTCCGCGGAGTTCGAGGAGCGCGAGGGCGGCGTGCCCGGCAGCTGGGCGCCGGCGGTCGACGTCATCGAGACCGCCGACGCCTACCTGGTCTTTGCGGAGCTCTCGGACGTGCGGCGGGAGGAAGTGCAATTGCAGGTGGAGGAGCGGCGGCTGGAGCTCTCCGGCCGCCGCCAGCCGTCCAGCAAGCACCGCAACTTCCTCCGCATGGAGCGCAGCTACGGCCCCTTCCGGCGCAGCTTCGAGCTCGGCGCCGCGGTCGACGTGGACGGCATCTCGGCCGGCCTCGAGCACGGCGTCCTGCGCGTCCATGTTCCCAAGCTGCAGGCGACCCGCGCCGGCGCGACCCCCGAGCCCCCTGAGACCGGAGGCGAGAGCTGATGCCGGCCCGCAGCCGCAGAGCCCAGCCCAAGTACGTGATGATCAGCGTCGTGGCCGAGCGGTACAGCATCCACCCGCAGACGCTGCGCCTCTACGAGCGCGAGGGATTGATCAAACCGGCGCGCAGCTCCGGCAACACCCGTCTCTATGACGAGGAGGCGATTCGCCGCCTCGAGATCATCCTGGCGCTGACCCGCGACCTCGGCGTCAATCTTGCCGGCGTCGAGGTGATCCTCAACATGAAGGAGCACATGGAGCAGATGCAGGGCGAGGTGGACCGTCTGCTCGACTACGTCCGCCGCGAAGCGCAGGAGCGCCGCGAGGCGATGCAGCGCCAGGGCGCGCTGGTGAAGCTGCAGGGCGGACCGCTGATGAAGCGCGGCTCTTGAGCGCCTGAGCCTGGTTCGCGGGACCGGCTCGGCGATGGAAAACTCGGCATGAACCAAGCGGCGAGCCACGGCGGGAGGCGCCGGGTCGTTCGCGGCCTGGCAGCGGTATGGAGCATCGCTTTCGTCGGGCTCGTTTCGCCGGCAGCCGCGCGCGCCGACCCCGGCGCCGTGCGGGTCATCCACGGGATGACCGCCGGCGACGAGCCGATCTCGGAGCCGGGGTCCCTGGACGCCGCCACAACCCAAGCGCCGGACGCCGGCGCCGTCGAGCTCACTCTACTCCCAGCACCCACCTTGCAGGTGAGCAGCGTGCCCGTCGGCCTCTTCCCCGACATCGCCGTGATGTCGCCCGACGAGCGCTTCGCCTACATCACGAGCTACCAGGAGGAGACTATCCTGGTGCTCGACCTGCGCACCCTGCGCATCCTTCGCCGGTTTCAGGTTCCCGACGAGATCTGGGGGCTGGCGATCTCGCCGGACGGCCGCCGCCTGTTCGTCGCCACCACGCCGTTTCCGCTTCCTCACACCACGCAGTGCCAGGGGATCCGGATCGCCGGCCGGGTCCCGAGCCGGCTGCTGATCCTCGACGCCGGGAAGGGCACCGTGCTCAAGAGCCTGCCTCTCCCCGGCCAGGCGCTCAACCTGCTGGTCAGCCCGGACGGCTCCCACCTCGCGGCAGTCACCGACCGGAGCGTCGAGCTCTTCGACCTGGTCTCGGAGACGCTGGTCGAGCGCATCGCCTCGCCGGAGCAGAACTCGATCGACCAGGCGGCGTTCGCCGCGGGCGGCACCAAGATCTTTGCCGCTTCGCTGACCCAGGGAGTCACCGTCTTCGACCTGCCGTCGCACTCGGCGCACACGCTGGCGCCCGCGCCCGCCGGCTATCGCTTTGCCGGGCTCGGGATCGCCGCCGTTGCGGCGGACGAGAGCGTCTTCACCTCGCTCATGGCCGGCGACCAGCTGGCTTTGGCGGTGATCGACGCGGCCTCGGAGCAGGTGATCAAAGTGGTTCCTGCGGCGGATCTCGGCGCCCAGGGAGGAGTGCTGTACTCGAGCCGGCGCGCGGAGCTCTTCCTGCCCGCCTCCGACCTGGTGCTCGACGCGACGCGCTTCACGGAGGCGGGCAGGACGCCAGGCAACGATGGCTTCCTGCGCACGGGCGCCATCGGCCGCCTCTCCCCCGATCAAGCGTGGCTCTACGCCCGCCCGGTCGGCGCGTATCTCGACTCGATCAGCCTGTACTCCAAACCGGTCCAATACGACCTCGTCGTCGTCGACGTGGCGAGCCTGCAAGAAGTCTCGCGGGTCGTGCTGGGCGAGCAGGCGATCACCTGCACGGCCATCGCGCCCCTGCTCATCGGCGCCAGCGGCAAGGTGCTGATCGCGCCGAACCCGGCTCTCCGGACCGTGAGCGTCATCAAGGTCTGCCCGACGCCGGGTGGATGCTGAGGCGCTCGGCCGCAACTGGAACCGGTGCGCAGCTCCTGCAACACCGGACATCGGAAGGTTTGATCATGCGAGATGTCGAGCGGATCGAGATACTACGGTCGGCCGCAGACTCCAGAGAGGCGCCAGCGATCTACTCCTGAACCACACTGCGGGGCTCCCATCCGGGCCATCGCGCCGGCGCCGCGGTGGCCTCCCCGCATGCTACGATTTCGCCATGGCGGTCCATGAAGTCGAGCGGGCGGTCTGTCCGAGCTGCGGCGGGCGCGGCTGGGTGGTGCAGCTCGACGGCGGCGCCGGCACCGCCCGGCCTTGCTTTTGCCGCCAGTACGAGGTGGTGCCGCGGCTGGTCGCGGCGGCAGGCGTGCCGGACCGCTACCGCGAATGCCGGCTGGCCAACTTCAAGGTGGCCAGCGGCTCGGCGCCCCAGCGCGCGGAGCTGATGGCGGCGCGGGCGGCGGCACAGAACTATGCCAACCACTTCCTGACGACGCAGGGCTTCGCCCACTCGGGCCTGCTGTTCATCGGCCCGCCCGGGGCCGGCAAGACCCACCTCGCCGTGAGCGTCCTGATCGATGTGATCGAGCGCTACTCGGTGCGCGGCCGCTTCGTCGAGCTCAGCAGCTTCTTCAACCAGATGCAGTCCACCTTCGGCCAGACCTCGTCGGAGTCCACCCAGGCGGTGCTGGCGCCGCTGATGGACGCCCCGCTGCTGGTGCTCGACGAGCTTGGAACGCAGCAGCCGACTCCGTGGATCCGTGACGTGCTGTACCTGGTGATCAACACCCGTTACACGCGGCGGCTGCCGACCCTGTTCACCACCAACTACCGGTTGCCCGCGGGCGCGGCGGAGGCGGCGCCGGGCAACGGCCAGAAGCAGAACCTGGACCGCGGGCGCGATCCTGAGACAACCTGGGAGGAGGCCACCGCTCTCGCTAGCCGCCTGCCGTCAATGCTGGTGAGCCGCCTCTACGAGATGGCCCAGCCGGTGCTGCTGACCGGCGTGGGAGACTTCAGGCGCGACCAGAGCGCCCAGAAGGCCCGCCGGCGATGACCGGCGCTGGCGCCCGCCGGATCCAGTTCCTCTCCTTCACCGCCCTGCTCCTCGCCGCGGCGGCCTGCGCCCCGACCACGCCGCGCCCGGCCCATCCCGCCGGTCCGGCCGCGAAGGCGCCCGCCCAGCCGCCCGCTCCCGGTCCCGCGGCGCCCGCGGCACCTGGGCGCTCGGCGGGTCCGCCGAGCGCTGCCGGCCCCGCGGGCGCCGGCGCGGGGCAAGCGGAGGCGGCGCGCCCGCCGTTGCGCCTGCATGCGGTCGGCGACGCGGCCCAGATGTCGCCCATCCTGCTGAAGGTCGGCCTGGCGAGCGACCTCGCGGTGGTCTCCCTGCCGTGCTGCGAGGCCGGGCTGAGGCTCTCGGTGGGAGACAAGGTGGTGGCGGCGGTCTCCGCGATCCGCGTCGAGCCGGCTGCCGGCGGCGCGCAGCTGGGGATCTTCCGCCTGCAGGTGGCGGCGCTGCGGGACGAGCGGCAGGCGCAAGACCTGGCGCGCCGCCTCGAGCGCGACACCGGCGAGCCGGGTGACGCGCACTTCGATGCCGGCATCGACCTGTACCGGGTGCGGATCGGGCGCTACACGACCCGCGAGGCGGCGGACAGCGACCTGCGGCGGCTGTCGGCGATCGGAGTCACCGGCGCCTTCGTGGTCTACGAAGGTGGCAGCGTGTCGAACCCGGCCCTGCGGGTGACCCAGGGCGATGCCTCGGCGGTGTATCCGGGCCGCTGGGTGGCCATCGACCCGGTCGGGGAGGGCGGCATCCGGGTGCAGGGCCACCGCTATCGCGGCCGCATCCTGGTGTTCCTCAACGACCGCGGCACGCTCAACCTGATCGACGAGCTGGCGGTCGAGGAGTACCTGCGCGGCGTGGTGCCGAGCGAGATGGGGCCCGAGCAGTACCGCCAGCTCGAGGCGCTCAAGGCGCAGGCGGTGGCGGCCCGCACCTACACCCTGCGCAACCTGGGCGAATTCTCACGCGAGGGCTACGACATCTGCGCCACGCCGCGTTGCCAGGTCTACGGCGGCATGGACGTCGAGCACCCGCTCTCGGACCGCGCGGTGATGGCAACCGCCGGGCAGGTGCTGCTGTATGGCGGCGAGCTGGTGGACGCGCTCTACAGCTCGACCTGCGGCGGCCACACCGAGGACGTGAAGGTGATGTTTCCGTTCAAGGAGGAGCCATACCTGAAGGGCGTCCCCTGCATGGAGGAAGGCTCGGTGCGCCTGGAGGGGGACCTGCCTCCGGGCATCCCCTTCCCGGCGGGCCTGACGCGGCGCCTGTTGCCCACCTTCGCGACCGCCGGCAATCCGGTGCAGGAGCTGGCGGCCCGCATCGAGCACCTGGCGCTGCTCGCCGGGCTGCCGGCGCCCGACAACTTCCGGCTGACGTCCCTGGATCGCCGCCAGGTGGCGCGCTTCGTGTCGTCGTCGTTCGACCTGGCGCTCGACGCCAAGGTGCTCTTGGCGCCGCAGGACATCGCCTACCTGGTCAAGGACCCGCCGCCGGATTGGAACGAGGAGGACCGGCGCCGCGCCGCCTACCTGGCCAAGAGCGGGCTGCTGACCGGTCCGCCCGACCAGCCGCTGCGCGAAGACGAGGTCGAGCGGATGCTGCTGGCGCTCGCCGAG
>DASZHY010000051.1:0-4567 GCA_035949675.1 Thermoanaerobaculia bacterium | reverse complement strand
GGTTCTGCCCGTAAACGTAGTAGTGGAAGCCGCCGCCCCAGCGCGTGACGTCGTTCTTCATCTCGGCGTCGGCGACGAACTTCTGCTGCTCCCACTTGCCGAACGGGTGGAGCTTGACAGCCGAAAGGTAGTACCCCGCTTCGACCAGGTAGTCGTTCTGGCGCGGCAACGTCTTGATGAAGGTGTTGCCGTCGTAGTGGTCCCACTGTCCCGACAAGGCGAGCTCGTCACCCGCCCCGACCGGCAGGGTGGTGAAGGCGGCGCCGCTGTAGGAGTGATAGTTGCTCTGGCCGTCATAGCCGGCGCTGATCCCCAGGATCTTCTTCTTGCCGAGGTTGGTGCCGGCGTAGACGTAGCCCCGCTCGGTGTCGAAAAAGTTGTACTGCAGGTAGGCGGAGTTGCGGAAGCCGTTGCGGGAATCCGTCGACCGAAGACCCTGGAAGACGGCATAGCGGTACTCGAGGTGGCCGCCGTCGATCAGGTATCCCTTGATCTCGACGCCGGTGTCGCGGTTGGCATCGCTGCCGGTCGGGGCGCTGAACACGTTGGAGGTCGGGCTGATGTCGAGGGTCACGAAGCTGGTTACCGAGACCAGCAAGTTGCGGTTCAACGGCACCAGGAACTTCCCGGCGTCGATGGCGAACGCGTCGGCGATCTTCCACTCCATCCACGCGTCCTGGACCACGAAGCCCGAGGTCAACGACTTGGGAGACTTGCCCAGGTTCGGCTGGTCGGTCTGGAAGAAGAAGGTGACGCCTGGCGCCATGGAGCCGGTGACCAGGAGCCGGTCCCGCCGCAGGTACAGGTTCTCGGCGTACCCGTTGTTTTGGAGCTGGTTCCAGTCGGCCCAGCCTTGCAGCAGGATGCCGAACCGGAACCAAACGTCGTCGTTGACCTTGATGATCGCTTGCGCATTGGCCACAGCGGGCAGCAAGACCGCCGCCGTGGCCATCGCGGCAACCAACCGTCCGATCGCATGTCGCTTCATCTGGGCCTCCCTCTCTTTGGCATCATCGTTCGGCTCGCAGGCCGGAGCCGCCGCGGCCGCTGCCCCCTGCTCGCTGCTCGCCGGCCCGGGGGGGGCCTCGCCTTGCCGGGATGGGCGTCGGTATTTCGGCGAAAGCTACCCTGGTGCGATCTATTCTGTCAAGGATATCGTCGAGACGGCGATGCCGCCGAGACGCGCGAACGGCGATGCGCGATGCGCCCGCCATGCGAAGATAGGAGCGGTATGAGCGAGCGAAGGGTCTGGCCTCGCATCCGGGTGCTCCGCGGCAGCGAGATCGCCCTCGGTCCCGGCAAGGTCGCGCTGCTCGACGCCATTCATGCCGGCGGCAGCATCACCGCCGCGGCACGGACCCTGGGGATGTCGTACATGCGCGCCTGGAAGCTGGTGCAGACGATGAACGCCTGCTTCCGCGAGCCGCTGGTGACGACCCGGCGCGGCGGCAAGACCCATGGCAGCGCCGTGCTGACCGCCACCGGCGAGCGGGCGCTGGCGCTCTATCGCGCCATGGAAGCGGAGAGTCGCGATGCGATGGCCGCCACCTGGAGAGAGCTCCGCCTGCTCCTGAAGTGAGGGCCTGCCGTGCGGGCCGGCTGGACCCGGTGCGGAGTTGACAGCCGGAACCGCCCGTCCTATCTTTGCGAATATGTCGATCTCGCGCTGGCGGCCGGCAGTCGGCGTCGTGCTCTACGCGCTGGCGATCGCGGCGATCGCGGCGAGTGCCGCGAGCTCGGCCGAGGTTTCGGTCGCGGTGGCCGCGAACTTCAGCGGCCCGCTGGACAAGCTCGCTGCCGCGTTCGAGAAGGAAACCGGCCACCATCTGCTGATCAGCTCCGGCTCCTCCGGCAAGCTCTACGTCCAGATCACGGCCGGCGCTCCCTTCGAGGTGATGCTGTCGGCCGACTCGGAGCGGCCGCTGCGGCTCGAGAAAGAGGGCGCGGCGGTGGCTGGCAGCCGCTTCACCTATGCCATCGGCAGGCTGGTGTTATGGAGCAAGGAGCCGGGCCTCGTCGACTCCGCGGGCGCGGTGCTCGCCGGCGGCGGCTTCCGCCATCTCGCGGTTCCCAGTCCCGAGAACGCTCCCTATGGCGCGGCGGCACGGCAGGTGCTGCAGGGTATGGACCTGTGGCAGAAGCTGGCGCCGCGCATCGTGCAGGGCGAGGACATCGGCCAAACCTACCAGTTCGTGGCGACCGGCAATGCCGAGCTCGGCTTCGTGGCGCTGTCGCAGATCCGCGCTGCCGGCAAGCCGCAGGGCTCGCTGTGGATCGTGCCCGCCGAGCGCTACCGCCCGATCGAGCAGCAGGCGGTGCTGCTCGCGCGCGGCAAGGACGATCCGGCGGCCCGGGCATTCCTCGAATTCCTGCGCAGCGCCCCGGCAAGAGCGCTGATCCAGGAGTTTGGCTACGGGCTGCCCTAGAAAGAAACAGTGGGCCGAAGCGAAGGGGAGGGGGCGCCGGGCGGGCTGTGCGCCAGCCCGGCCGCCCCGTGCAGTTACCGCAGGATCAGTTGTAGAACGCCTGCATCGCCAGCGTGAACTCGTTGGTCTTCTTGAGCGGGGACTTGGGCTCGATGCGCAGATACTGGCCGCTGAGCTTGAGGTTCTGCCCGTAGACGTAGTAGTGGAAGCCGAGGCCCCAGCGGGTGATGTCGTTCTTCTTGTCGGCGTCGGCCGCGAACTTCTGCTGCTCCCACTTGGCGAACGGCTGGAACTTGGCAGCCGCGATGTAGTAGGCCAGCTCCACCAGAGGATCGTTCTGGCGCGGCAGCGCCTTGATGAAGGTGTTGCCGTCGTAGTGAATCCACTGCACCTGGCCGCCCAGCTCGTCGCCCGCTCCCACCGGCAGGTTCCAGAACAGGTCGCCGCTGTAGGCGTGGTAATTGCTCTGGCCGTCGTAGCCGGCGCTGATGTTCACGATCTTCTTCTTGCCGAGGTTGGTGCCGGCGTAGACGTAGCCCCGCTCGGTGTCGAAGAAGTTGTACTGCAGGTAGGCGGAGTTGCGGAAGCCGTTGCGGGAGTCCGTCGACCTGAGGCCCTGGAAGACCGCATAGCGGTACTCGAGGTGGCCGCCGTTGATCAGGTAACCCTTGACCTCGAAGCCGGTGTCACGGGTGGCGTCGCTCCCCGTCGGGGCGCTGAACACGCTCGAGACCGGGCTGAGGTCCAGCGTCAAGAAGCTCACCGTCGAGGTCAGCTCGTTGCGTGAGAACGGGACGATGAACTTGCCGCCGTCGATCGCGAAGGCGTCGGCGATCTTCCACTCCATCCAGGCGTCCTGGACGACGAACCCCGCGGTGAGCGACTTGGGCGCCTTGCCCAGGTTGGGGTCGTCGGTCTGGAAGAAGAAGCTGACGCCGGGGGCCATCTGGCCGAACACCTGGAAGCGGTCCCGGCGCAGGTAGAGGTTCTCGGCATAGCCGTTGCTCTGGAGCTGGTTCCAGTCGGCCCAGCCCTGCAGCTGCATGCCGAACCTGAACCAGACGTCGTCGTTCACTTTGATGATCGCCTGGGCACTGGCGACCGCGGGCAGCAGGACCGCCGCCACGGCCATCGCGGCAACAAACCGTCCGATCGAGTGTCGCTTCATCTGGGCCTCCCTTTCATTGGCATTTCGTTCGGCTCGCGGGCCGGAGTTGAAGAGCTCATGGTCCGGCGATCGGCATCGCCGGGATCATCCACGACAGCAGCGAGGACGCCTGCAGCAGCACCAGGACGCCGACCAGCGACGCCAGGGCGACGCTGTGCCAGAAGACGTAGCGCAGGATCTCGCCCTCGTTGCCCTGCTGGCCGGTGGCCACGCCGGCCACCACGATGCTCTGGGCGTCGATCATCTTGCCCATGACGCCGCCGCTGCTGTTGGAAGCGCAGGCCAGGATGGGGCTCATCCCCAGCTGCTCGGCGCTGATGCGCTGCAGGTTGCCGAAGAGCACGTTCGAGGAGGTGTCGCTGCCGGTGAGCGCCACCCCCAGCCAGCCGAGCAGCGGCGAGAAGAACGGGAACAGCGGGCCGGTGGTGGCGAAGGCGAGCCCCATGGTGGCGTCGAGGCCCCCATAGCGCGTCGAGAAGCCCAGGGCCAGCATGGCGGCGATCGTCAGCAGCGACCACTTCACCCGCATCAGCGTCCGCCAGAAGAGCTTCAGCAATTCGAGCACGGAGAAGCCAAGGATGAGCCCGCTGAAGATGCCGGTCAGCAGCAGGGCGGTGCCGGTGGCCGACAGCCAGTTGAAGGTGTAGACCGCCGCCTCGGGCGTGGCCTTCTTGACCACCGGCGGCGTGCGGACGACGGCCTTGTCGAGCCCCGGGACCGGGATGTTGATGACCGAGCGCTTGTTGAGGAAGTTCTCGTGGCCAGGGGCGCCACCGTTGAGGATGGTCTTGAAGTCCGGATACCCCCAGGCGAAGACGAAGATGCAGAGCAGGATCCAGGGCACGAAGGCCTTGAACGCCGTGGTCGGGGCGTGCACGGGCCGCGCCGCCGCCTCGGCCGCGCGCTCGTCGTCCGACTCGTGCTCGAACTTCCAGATGGTCTTCGGTTGCCAGAATTTGAGCAGCACCACCAG